>NZ_JBHXFE010000053.1:0-58073 GCF_042722475.1 Streptomyces sp. NPDC127092 | reverse complement strand
GCACCGGGCGCAACGCCGCCGGGCCGGGCGGCCCCGGGCCAGGCGCCGGGCCGTGGGCCCTCGGCGGCGGGAGCGGGAGCCGGCTGCTGCACGGGCGCGGGGGCCGGAGCCTGCTGGACGGGCTGCGGCTGCGGCTGGGGCTGCGGCTGCGGCTGCGGCGGAGCGGACACGGGCGGCGGCACGTGCGCCTCGGCACCGGGCACGTACCCCATCTGCGGCGCGGGCGACGTGGTCGTGAAGACGGCGGCGGGCGGCGCCGCGGCGGCTCCGCGCTCCAGCCGGTCGAGGCGCGCCTGCATCGACCGCTCGTCGTCGAAGGCGGCGGGCAGCAGCACGCGCGCGCAGATCAGCTCCAGCTGGAGCCGCGGCGAGGTCGCGCCGCGCATCTCGGTGAGACCGGCGTTGACCAGGTCCGCGGCCCGGCTGAGCTCGGCGGCCCCGAACACGGAGGCCTGCGCCTGCATGCGCTCGATGACGTCGACCGGCGCGTCGACCAGACCCTTCTCGGCGGCGTCGGGAACGGCCGCCAGGATCACGAGGTCGCGCAGCCGCTCCAGGAGATCGGCGACGAAGCGGCGCGGGTCGTTGCCGCCCTCGATCACCCGGTCCACGACCTCGAAGGCGGCGGCGCCGTCACCGGCGGCGAAGGCGTCCACCACGGAGTCGAGCAGGGACCCGTCCGTATAACCGAGGAGCGAGGTGGCCATGGCATACGTCACACCGTCGTCGGCGGCACCGGCGAGCAGCTGGTCCATCACGGACATCGAGTCACGCACGGACCCGGCACCGGCCCGGACGACCAGCGGCAGGACCCCGTCCTCGACGGGAATGCCCTCGCGCCCGCAGACCTCACCGAGATACTCCCGGAGCGTCCCCGGCGGCACGAGCCGGAACGGATAGTGATGCGTACGCGACCGGATGGTGCCGATGACCTTCTCGGGCTCGGTCGTCGCGAAGATGAACTTCAGGTGCTCCGGCGGCTCCTCGACCACCTTCAGCAGGGCGTTGAAGCCCGCCGAGGTGACCATGTGCGCCTCGTCGATGATGTAGATCTTGTAGCGGCTGGAGGCGGGCCCGAAGAAGGCCTTCTCGCGCAGGTCACGGGCGTCGTCCACGCCACCGTGGGACGCCGCGTCGATCTCGATGACGTCGATCGACCCCGGCCCGTTCCGCGCGAGGTCCCGACAGGACTGGCACTCGCCGCAGGGCGTGGGCGTGGGACCCTTCTCACAGTTCAGACACCGCGCGAGGATCCGCGCACTGGTCGTCTTGCCGCAGCCGCGGGGCCCGCTGAACAGGTACGCGTGATTGACCCGGTTGTTCCGCAGCGCCTGCTGCAGCGGGTCGGTGACATGCTCCTGCCCGATGACCTCGGCGAAGGACTCGGGGCGGTAGCGGCGGTACAGCGCGAGAGACGACACGTATACGAGGTTATAGGCGCCCACCGACAACCCGGGAACGCAAGCGCCCCTCACGCACCCGCCAGAGCCGACCTACCCTTGCTGCCTTCCGGCCCTGGGGGAGTTCAGTCAGATAGCGCCACGTGAGGGGCTCCGCCCAGAGTACCCGATCCCGACCCCCACTCGACCCCCCTCACCCACCTGCGCCCTTTCCCGACCCCCCCCGCTCCACCCCCCGCCCCGGATCACGTGCGCGAGCACCCTCTCCGGTCATGTAATGTTCTCCACGGAGGATTCGCCTAGAGGCCTAGGGCGCACGCTTGGAAAGCGTGTTGGGGGCAACCCCTCACGAGTTCGAATCTCGTATCCTCCGCCAGCCCGAAGGGCCGGTCCGCGAAAGCGGGCCGGCCCTTCGGCTTTTCGCGAGTCGCTTCTCAGACCGGGCAGGGGCGGTACTCGAGGCTCAGTTCGCGGTCGACGGCGTAGCTGGTGCGCATCGCGGCGGAGGCGACCTGGTCCCAGGAGCCGTACTTCGCGTAGAGCTGGTCGGCCGTCGGGCCGAGGGGGTTGCCGTACTTGGCCTGGTTGCGCTCCTCCAGGATCCGGACCTCCTCCGGGGTCATGCCCGCGCGCGTGATCTCCTTCGCCTGGTTGCGCATGTCGACGAGCTCGCGGGCGATCTCCTCGTCCGTGGCGCCGGCCGCGCGCATGTCGGCCTCCGTGCGGTGCATGGACTCCAGGAGCCCGTGGTAGCGGATCCGGGTCCGCTGGGCCTCCACCTTCTCGTCCATCGGCATCACGCGGATGCGGCACACGACCGGGTCCGTGCTGGGACACGGGTCGTCGGCGGAGACCGGCGGGGCGAGCGGGGCGGTGATGACCGAGCCGCAGGCTTCGGCGGTGTCGGCCGCGGCGGCGGCCGCGGTGGTCAGCAGGGCGACGGCCGCGACGAACGGTACGAGGACACGGCGCGGGAGAGACGGGGAGAGGCGCATGGGCGCATCCTCGGCAGCCGCGCCGTGCCCGTTCACGCAGGCGCACCGGCGGTCGCTCCTGATCACACCGGTGATCACTCCCGGGAGGGACAGCCGGGGAGGAGGTGAAGGAACTCGGCCAAGATGGTGTTCGCGTCCGGGGTCAGGGCACCGGCGTGCTGATCGTCGCCGTGTTGTTCGTCAGTCTCGGGTCCGGTGTGTCGCTCGTCGCCGAGACGCTGTTGACGAGGGTCGCCCCGGCCGTCGCGCGGACCTTCACCGCGAGCGTGACCGCCGCGGAGCCGCCCCGGCCCAGGCTGCCGAAGTGGCAGGTCACCGTGTCCGTCGTGCCGGGCGGCGGGGTGTCGCAGTGACCGGACGTCGTCGCGGCGCTGACGTAGCGGACGGTCCCGGGCAGACGGTCGGTGAGGACGACGTTCTCCGCCGTGGTCGGGCCGTAGTTGTGCACGCGGATCGTGTACGTGAGGGTTCCGCCGTTCGCCACCGGCTCCGGGCTCGCCGCGATCGACGCCGCGACGTCGGCCGACCGCACCGAAAGCGCCACCGTGTGGACGCCGCCGCCCGCGAGGGACGTGACCCCTTCGAGCAGCCGGGTGCACGGAGCGGTCTGGCCCGAGGCGCAGACCCGGACCGGGAGGTTGCTGGTGGTCCGCGTGCCGTCGCCCAGCTGGCCCGACTCGTTGAGGCCCCAGGCCCGTACCGTGCCGTCGTCCCGCAGCGCGAGGCTGTGCGCGCCGGCGACGCCCGCGGCGACCTGGGTGACGCCGGTCAGCTTCGTGGCGCAGCCGCCTGGCGCGCACACCTCCGCCGGGACCTTCCGGTCGAGGCCGGTCCCGTCGCCGATCGCGCCCCAGTTGTTGTCGCCCCAGGCGACGGCCGTGCCGTCGGTCCGGGCGGCGAGGCTGTGGTACGCCCCGGCGGCCACGCCCTTCACTCCCGTCAGGAACGACGTGCACGGCACCGTCTGGCCGACCGCGCACACCTGCACCGGCACGGTGGACCGCGCGCCCACGCCGTCGCCCAGCGCGTCGCCGTCACCCCACGCGCGCACGGTGCCGTCCGCGCGTACCGCGACGCTGTGACGCACACCGCCCGCCACCGACACCACCTCGGTCAGCCCGGACACCGGCACGGGGACCGTGCGGTCCTGCGTACTGGCGTCGCCAAGCTGGCCGTCGGTGTTGAGGCCCCAGGAGGCGACGGTGCCGTCGGCCAGGACCGCCAGCGAGTGCTGGTAGCCCGCGGCCAGGGCGGTGACCCCGCTCAGGTGCGTCGTGCACGGCGCGGTCGCGTTGACGGCGCACACCCGGCCGGGGCTCGTCCGGTGGTTCACGGCGGTGCCCTCGCCGAGCTGGCCGTACGCGTTGTTGCCCCAGGAGACGACGGTCCCGTCGGTCAGCAGGGCCATGCTGTGGACCACGCCCGCGGCGACCGCCACGACGCCCTTCAGATGCCTCGCGCACGGCGCGGTCTCCCCGATCGCGCAGACCCGGACCGGCGTGGTGCGGTCGGTATTGGTGCCGTCCCCCAGCTGACCGGACGCGTTGTAGCCCCAGGCCACGACGCCGCCGTCCTCGAGGACGCCGAGGCTGTGCCATCCGGCGGCCGCGACCTGCACGATCCGGCCGAGCGCGGTGGTGCACGTGGCGTTCCCGCAGACCCTGCCGGGGACGGCACCCGAACCGGAGGTGTTGCCGTCGCCGAGCTGCCCCTTGCTGTTGCTGCCCCAGGTGAGGGGAGTGCCGGGCGGCCCCGTACGGATGTCCCGCGCGTCGTCGCTCCGGGCCCCCGCGCTCCCGTCGTGCGCGGCGGAAGGGACGGGCAGGGACAGGGCGGATGCGGCGAGGGCCGCCGCAGCGACGAGCAGGGCGAGGGCCCTGGCGACGGACCCGGTTCTTCGCACGATGCGCGCTCCTCTCACGGGGCGCGACCGGACCGGCGGCACGGGCGCCGACGGCTCCGGTCGACGCGCTCACCATGCGGGCGCGCCCCGCCGCGTCCGTGCGCCGACACCTCGCCTTCACCCGATCAGTGCGGGCGACGCCGGTGCGGTACCTCCGGTCAGCCGAAGTTGTCGCTGGCCAGGCGGAGGGCGAGCTCCTGGAGGATCGGCTCGGTCGCCGGCTCCGCGCCCGAGGCGTCATGGGCGTCGGCCACGGCCTCGAAGGCCAGGATGAAGCCGTTGACGAGGGCGCTCAGGGGCTCGGAGAGCTGGGCGAGGACCGCGAGGCCGGCCTCCTCGGCGGTCGCCCCGGCCGGTACCGCGAACTGCCCCGGGATCACCTCGCCCAGGAGGTCCGAGACGAGGCTCTCGTCGACTCCGCCGCGCAGCGCCGTCAGTGCGGCGATGGCCTTGAGTTTGATCTCGTTCTCGGTCACGGAAGGAGCGTAGGAGCATCGCACGGGCACGGCGGCGGAATTCGCGCGACACGCGGCGGACCGCTCTGCCACCCTGCGCTCGACACGCAGATCGCAAGATCCAAGGATCGGCGGATCGGCGGATCGGCGGATCGGCGGATCGGCGGATCGGCGGATCGGCGGATCGGCGGATCGGCGGATCAACGAATCAAGGGATCAAGGGGTCGGGTCGGATGACCGGTGGGTCGCCCGGGCCGCGAGACGGGGGACAGTGATGACGTTCGTGCTGACAGGGCCGGTCCTGGAAGGCGACCTCGTGCGCCTCGAACCGCTGGGCCGCCATCACGCCGCGGACCTCGCGGCCGCCGTGGCGGAGGACCGCGACACGTACGCCTACACGTGGGTCCCGAAGCCCGCCGAGATCGGCGCGTACATCGACACCCAGCTGGGCCGTGCCGCCGCCGGCACCCTCGCGCCGTACGCCCAGATCCACCGGCCCACCGGCCGCGCCGTCGGCGTCACCTCCTACTGGGACCCGCGCCTGACCTCTTCCGGCGACGGCCTCCAGGCGATCGAGGTCGGGTTCACCTGGCTCGCGGCGTCGGCGCAGGGCACCGGCCTGAACACCGAGGCGAAGTACCTCCTGTTCGCGTACGCCTTCGAGCACTGGCGGGTCGCCCGCCTCGACCTCAAGACCGATGCCCGCAACAGCCGTTCCCGCGCGGCCATCGCCAGGACCGGCGCCCATTTCGAGGGCGTCCTGCGCAACTGGTCCCTCTCCTCCGCCCCGGGCGAGGAGGGCCGCCTCCGCGACTCGGCCGTCTTCTCGGTGACGGACGAGGAATGGCCGACCTGCCGCGAGCACCTCAGACGGCGGCTGAACGCGCTGCGGACGAAGGGGCTTCGCTGACGGCGTCGTCGACGGGTGAAGCGTCGGCGAGGCGGTCGCCACCGGCTCGGTCGCCGGGCGCCGCCGTCGCCGCCGCCGTGCGCTCGGTCACGCGGGCGCTCAGGGCCAGCAGTGCCGCCGACGCGGCGAGGCCTGCGGCGAGGGCGGACCACCAGAGGGTGGCGGCGCCGAGGCCGGTGTAGACCGTGACGCCCAGGGTCAGGGAGGCGAAGCGGGCGACGCCCCACGTCCAGCTGAAGGCGCCCTGGTAGCGGCCGCGGGCGTGGGAGGGGGCCAGGTTCGCGACGAGCGCGGCGCCGATGCCGGCGACCACCACCTCGCCCAGCGACCAGACGACGACCGAGAACGCGAAGCCCACGATCCCGTCCGCCAGTCCCGTCAGGGCCACCCCTAGGGCGATCAGCACACTGCCCACGACCTGCACCTTGAGCTGCGGCAGGCGGGCGAGCCGCGCCGTGGTGAAGGGCTGGAGGGCGACGACCAGGATCGCGTTGAGCGCCGCCATCGTGCCGTACACCGCGGGCGAGAGGCCGCTGTCGCGGATCGCCAGCGGCAGCCCGACCTCGGTGAGGGAGTACACGAAGAGCTGCACGCCGAGGACCGGCAGGAGCAGGACGGCGAGGCGGTCGCGCAGGACCACGCCGTAGCCGATGCCGTCGTCCGCGGGCCGGGGCGCGCGCGGCGGTTCCTTCAGGCGCGTGGCGACCACCACCGCGTACAGCAGCATCGAACCGGCGTCGACCGCGAAGAGCAGCCAGTAGCCGTGCGCGGCCAGGAAGCCGCCGAGGACGCCCGCGACCGCCGTGCCGATGTTCACGCCCCAGCCGAACAGGGCGTACGCGCGCTGCCGGCGCTCCGCGTCGACGGCGTCCGCCATCAGCGCGTACGCGGCCGGGGACACCGTCATGCCGGTGGCGCTGATCAGCAGCGCGGCGACGGCCATCGTCCACACGCCGGGAGCCAGGAACAGCGCGCCCTGCGCGGCCGCCGAGCCGATCAGGCCGACGAGCATCGTGGGCCGGCGGCCGATGCGGTCGGCGAGGACGCCGCCCACGGCGGGACCGAGGAGGTTGCCGGCGCCGAGCGCGCCCAGGACGTACGTGGTGTCGGTGCCGGTCACACCGCGCGAGGCGAGGAAGAAGACGAGGAACGGGGTGACGAGGAAGCCGAGACGGTTGATCACCGTGCCCGCGAAGACCGTCCAGACGACGGACGGGAGGTTCCTGAAGGAGGAAGGGAGGAGGGAGGAAGGGAGGAGCGAGGAAGGCCGGGCGGAGGAAGAGCGGGCGGCGGAGGAAGGGCGGGCGGAGGGGCGGGACTTGGCGGACTCGGGCGAGGTCGTGGGCGCGGTGGGCTTCGTGGGCTCGGGCGAGGCCGCGGGCGCGGTGGGCTTCGTGGGGTCGGTTGACCCGGCGGACCCGGCGGACCCGGCCGACTTCGTCGGCGCGGTGGGCTGGGCAGGGGGCTCGGCGGCGGGGCCGCCCGTGGGCTTCGAGGGCATGCCGTGAGCTTGCTGCCGCGCCCTCCCCACCCTCCAATGATTAAGCTCCAGCCGAATCCGTTCGCCGAACACAGGGGGTACGCGATGGACTCCGGGCTCAGTTTCTCCGCCGCCGACCTCGCCCAGACCCGCTTCGCCGTCTCCCCCATGTGGGAGGTCGTCACCAGCTTCCGGCTGCTCCGCGCCGGCGACGACCGCGCTCCGGCCATGCACCGCGGCTGGGTCGCGCAGGTACGGCCCCGTTTCCTGCGCGCCGGGCTCGACCGGGGGCGGCTCGCCGCGCTCGTCCCCGCCCACGGCTACCTCGCCGACTTCCTCAACCCCACGCCCCAAGGCCCCTTCCCCACCCTGGAAAGCGAGCTCGAGGCCATCCGCCGCACCCCGCGCGAGAACCTTCTCCACGACCTGGCGACGCTCGGGACCGCCAGCCGTCCCCACGGCGACGACACCGACATCGACCTCGATCGCGACCTCGACCTCGACCGGCTCTGCGACGAGATCCTCACCTACTGGGAGCTCGCCCTCGCCCCCTACTGGGCCCGCATCCGCAGTCTCCTGGAAGCCGACGTCTTCCACCGCGCCCGCCAGGTCGCCGAGCACGGCTCCGCGCGCGTGCTCGGCGAACTCCACGAGACCGTACGGTGGGACGACGGCACCCTGCGGCTGGTACGGCGGGCCTGCGCCCTCACCCGCGACGAGGCGGGTTCCGGGCTGCTGCTCGTCCCGTCGGCGTTCGCGTGGCCGCGGGTCCTGACCCGCTCGGTCGCACCCGACCCGCCCCAGCTCGCCTATCCGGCACGGGGCATCGGCAACCTGTGGAAGCCGCGCACCACGACCACGGCCACCGACGCCGTCGCCGGCGTCCTCGGGCGTTCGCGCGCGCTGCTCCTCGCCGAGCTGGACACTCCGGCCTCGACCACCCGACTCGCCGCCGCCTTCGGCCTGTCGGCGGCCGCCGTGTCCCAGCACCTCACCGCCCTCAGGAACGCCGGCCTGGTGACCGCCCACCGCAGCGGCCGGTCCGTCCTCTACGCCCGCACCGCCGTCGCCGACGCGCTGCTCTGCCCCGAGCTGGAGACACTGTGACCCGGACGACCGAGACGACTGAGGAATTTCCCGAACGGGGTGTGGACGAGGTCCCGGCGGCCCCGGCCTGGATCGAGCGCACTCTCGTGCGCGACGACGGCGTACGGCTCTCCCTGCGCGACTGGGGCGGCGGGAGCGGCGCGAGCACTGGTCACCCCCGGGGCGGCGAACAGCGGTCCCTCCTGCTGCTGCACGGGCTCGCCGGGCACGCCGGCGAATGGGACGGCATCGCCCGGCTTCTGCGCGCCGACGGGCACCGGGTCGTCGCCCTCGACCAGCGCGGGCACGGCGCGAGCGAGCGGCACCCGCAGGACGTCTCGCGCGCCGCGTACGTCGCCGACGTCCTCGCCGTCATCGCCGAACTCGACTTGTCGGACGTCGTGTTGGTCGGCCAGTCGTACGGCGGCCACGCCGCCATGCTCACCGCCGCCTCCCATGCCGACTCCCACACAGCCGAGCTCACCGCCGCCTCCCACGCCGCCTCCCACACAGCCGGGCTCACCGCCGCCTCCCACGCCGCCCAAGCGGAGCGTCCCCGGGTCCCGCTCGCCGGAGCCGTGCTCGTCGAGGCCGGGCCCGGCGGGGCCGAGCCGGGTGTCCTGGAGCAGATCGGCGGATGGCTCAGGGCGTGGCCGGTGCCGTTCCCGTCGCGGGAGGCGGCCGTCGCGTACCTCGGCGGCGGTCCCGTAGGGGAAGGCTGGGCGGACGGGCTGGAGGAGGGGGACGGCGGCCTGTGGCCCCGGTTCGACCCCGAGGTGATGGTCGCCTCGCTCGCCGAGAACGCCGGTCGTGCCTGGTGGGGGGAGTGGAACGCGATCGGCGGCGCACGGCCGCCCGTCCCCGTACTCGCCGTCCTCGGGCAGCGGGGCATCATCCCCGACGAGGAGTACGACGAGATGGCGCGCCGGCGCCCGGAGCTCCGCGGGGTCTGCGTACCCGGCACCGGCCACGACCTGCACCTGGAGCGGCCCGAGGTCCTCCACCGCCTGATCTCCGGGTTCCTCGCCGAACTCCCTTGCGCTGGAGTGGACTCCAACCCCTAGGGTGCGGCGCATGCGCTATCGGGTACTCGGCGGGACCGGGATCGAAGTCAGTACGTACTGCCTGGGCACGATGATGTTCGGAGCGGTCGGCAACCCCGACCACCAGGACTCCGTACGGATCATCCACGCCGCACTCGACCGGGGGATCAACTTCGTCGACACCGCCGACATGTACTCGGCGGGCGAGTCGGAGGAGATCGTGGGAAAGGCGCTGCGCGACCCGCGCCGCCGCGACGAGACCGTGCTCGCCACCAAGGTGTACTTCCCGGTCGGCGGTGAAGGCCCCAACAGGGGCGGCACCTCGCGCCGTTGGATCACCCGGGCCGTCGAGAACAGCCTCAAGCGGCTCGGCACCGAGTGGATCGACCTCTACCAGGTCCACCGGCCCGACCACCGCACCGACATCGAGGAGACCCTCGACGTCCTCGGCGACCTGGTCTCCCAGGGCAAGATCCGCGCCTTCGGCTGCTCGACCTTCCCCGCCGAGGAGATCGTCGAGGCGCACGCCGTCGCCGAGCGGCGCGGCCTGCGCCGCTTCCGCAGCGAGCAGCCGCCGTACTCGCTGCTCGCGCGCGGCGTCGAGACCTCCGTGCTGCCGGTCGCGCAGCGGTACGGGATGGGCGTGCTGACCTGGTCGCCGCTGGCGTCCGGCTTCCTCACCGGCAGGTACCGCAAGGGCCGGGACATCGACATGACCAGCGGCCGGGCCGCGCTCCACCCGCACCGCTTCGACCCGTCGCTGCCCGTGAACCAGGCCAAGCTGGACGCCGTCGAGGAGCTCGTCGCGCTCGCCGAGGAGATCGGCTGCACGTTGCCCGAGCTGGCGATCGCGTTCGTCACCGCCCACCCGGCGGTCACGTCGGTGATCCTCGGGCCGCGCACGATGGAGCAGCTGGAGGGGCTCCTGAAGGGTGCCTCGCTGACCCTGACGGATGAGGTCCTCGACCGGATCGACGAGATCGTGCCGCCCGGCACGAACGTCTACCCGCCGGACGGCGTCTGGCGCCCCGCCGCCCTCACCGACCCGGCTCTGCGCCGCCGGCCGACAGGGGAGCGCGCGGCGGCGGACTGACGGCCGGGTGCCGGACATCCCGTACGCGTGAGGTCATGCTTGACCGCATGGGTGAGAGGACGCGTAGGTGAGAGGACGCGTAGGTGAGACGGCGCATGAGCGAAACGCATGGTGAAACGCATGGCTGACGCGCGGACGCACACGAGAACCATCGGCCCCGAGGAGCGCAGGGCGCGGCTCGCGCTGCGGCACCGGCTCGGCGCGGGCGTGCGGGCGGCCACGGCGGAACAGGTGGCCGGTTCGCTGGTGGCGCTGCACGCGACGGACGCGGCGACGGTGTTCCTGGCGGCGGGCGCGCGGCTGACCGCGGACCGGGACCCCGTCGCCGAGGTCGAGCGGGCGCTGTACGAGGAGCGGACGCTGACCCGGATGCACGGCATGCGGCACACCCTGTTCGTGGTGCCCTCCGCGCTCGCTGCCGTCGTCCACTCCTCCACCACGGACGCCGTCTCCGCCCGCGAACGCACCATGCTGATCAAGCACTTGGTGGCGGGCAGCGACCACGACGAGGCCTGGCTCGCGGAGACCGAGCGCCGGGTGCTCGCCGAGCTGGCGGCGCGCGGCGAGGCGACGGGCGCCGAACTCGGCACCGCCGTACCGAGGCTGCGGGAGAAGTACGTGTACGGGGTGGGCACCAACCAGGAAGGGCCGCAGCCGGTCGGCAGCCGGGTGCTGCGCGTCCTCGGCATGGAGGGCCGGATCGCCCGGGGCCGGCCGCAGGGCGGCTGGACGTCGAGCCGGTTCCGCTGGGCGGCGGTGCCGCCGCACGCGCAGGTCGCGCGGGACGGCGCGCAGGCGGAGCTCGTACGGCACTGGCTGGCCGCCTACGGTCCGGCGACCGAGGCCGACCTGAAATGGTGGACCGGCTGGAAGGTGTCGGACGTGCGCCGCGCCCTGGCGGCGGTGGGCGCGGTGCCGGTGGCACTCGCGGAGGGCGTGGGCCACGTGCTGCCGGACGACCTCGACCCCGTACGGCCGGAGGAGGCCGGCGAGCCGTGGGCGGCGCTCCTCCCGGCCCTGGACCCGACGGCGATGGGGTGGCAGTCCCGCGACTGGTACCTGGAGCCGGAGCTCCGCCCCGCCCTCTTCGACCGCAGCGGCAACATCGGGCCGACGGTGTGGTGGAACGGCCGGATCGTCGGCGGCTGGGCGCAGCGGCCGAACGGCGAGATCGTGTGGCGGCGCCTCACGGACGGCGACGGGGACGTGGACGACTTCCTGATCGCGGAGGAGGCCGGGCGCCTGACCGACTGGGTCGGCGACACGCGGATCACGCCCCGCTTCCGCACCCCGCTGGAGAAGGAGCTGTCGGCCTCGTGACGCGCACGACCGGCGGGACCGACACGAGCCGCACGAGCGGCGCGAACCATGAAACCGGCATACGGCCGAGCGTTGCCCAACCAAGCGTTGCCCGACCGAGCGCCGCCCGACCCAGCGCCGCCCGACCGAGCGTCGTCCGACCGAGCGACGTCCGACCGAGCGTTGCCCGGCCGGGCGACGTCTTGTTGCTGTCCGCGGCGCACACCTCCACCGCAGCCCTCCTCGCCGGGGTCGCCGACCGCCGCGGCATGACGTCCCGGGTGTTGAACGGCCCGCCGGAGAGCGTGGTGCGCCCGGGCGAGGCCGTCCACTGGCACGGCGGGCCGCGGCTCGCCGACCGGGTCGCGGAGCCGCTGGGGCTCGGGCTCCTGGAGCCTTCGGACGGCTGGCCGGCGGCACTGCCGCCGGAGTTCACCCGGCGGCGGATCACGCTGGAGACCTTCTCCTCGGTGTACCGGGAGGTGTCCCGGCCGGTGTTCCTGAAGCCGCCGTCGGACAAGTCCTTCCCGCCGGCGGTGTACGCGGACGGCGCGGCCGGCTTCGAGGAGGTCCGGGCCAGTGTGTCGCCGCACACCCCGGTCCTGGTGTCGGACCCGGTGACGTTCTCGGCCGAGTACCGGCTCTTCGTGCTCGACGGGCAGGTGGTCACGGGCAGCCGGTACGCCGTGTACGGCCGCCTCGAACCGGGCCCGCTCGCGCCGGACGCCCGGCGCTTCGGCGAGGAACTGCTCGCGGCGGTGGGCGACACGCTGCCGAGCGGGGTGGTGGTGGACGTGGGCCTGCTCGAAGGCAGCCCGACGCATCCGGACGGCTGGGCGGTGGTGGAGGCGAACATGGCGTGGTTCGCCCACTGCTACGCCGCGGATCCGGGCGCCGTCCTCGATGTGGTCCTGCGGGCGGCGGGCCCGCTCGGGCGGGTCGCCGAGCGGGACCGTTCGTACCTTCGGGCGCGTCCGAACCGGTGACCTCCGGCGAGGTGTCGAGAAACGCGGCCCTGCTCCGACGTCCCCTGTAGAAGGCCCCGCCCGGGGGCCGTGGGCACGGAACATGGAGGACGTCATGAAGTACCTGGTGATGGTGCAGGGCGCGCAGGCCGACTACGACGCCATGAACGGCAAGGCCTCGGACCACAGCCCGGCGTGGAGCGAGCAGGAACTCAGGGCGATGTTCTCGTACATGAACAACATCAACGACGATCTCGCGGAGACCGGCGAGTTCATCGACGGCCAGGGGCTCGTCGAGCCCGCCAGGACCCGGTTCGTGACCGCCGACGCCGAGGGGCGGCCGGTCGTCACCGACGGGCCGTACGGGGAGACGAAGGAGGTGCTGGCCGGGTACTGGGTGCTCGACTGCGCCAGCCTGGAGCGGGTCACGGAGATCGCGGCGCGGGTCGCGCAGTGCCCGCAGCCGGCCGGGGCGCCGGTCTACCCCGTGGTGATCCGCCCGATCGACGAGGCCGGCGGCGGCGACCTGGGCTCGGGCGAGCTCGCGGGAGGCGGGGTGTGAGCTCCGCGTACGCCGTCGAGGACCTGCTGCGCCGGCACGCGCCGCAGGTCCTCGGCGCGCTCGTGCGCCGGTACGGGCACTTCGACGACGCCGAGGAGGCCGTTCAGGAGGCGCTGATCGCCGCCGCCGAGCAGTGGCCGCGGGACGGCGTGCCGGCCAATCCGCGCGGCTGGCTGATCCGGGTGGCGTCGCGGCGGCTGACGGACGCGCTGCGGGCGGAGGCGGCGCGGGCCCGCCGGGAGGAGCGGGCGGTACGGCTCGAACCGCGCGAGGTACGGGCCGCGCCGGCCGAGGACGACACGCTGACGCTGCTCTTCCTGTGCTGCGACCCGGTGCTGCCGCCGGCGGGCCGGATCGCGCTGACGCTGCGCGCGGTGGGCGGCCTGACGACGGCGGAGATCGCCCGCGCGTTCATGGTGCCGGAGGCGACGGTCGCGCAGCGGATCAGCCGCGCGAAGGCGAAGCTCCGCGCGGCCGGCTCGGACCACCCCTTCCCCCCACCGGCCGACCACCCTCCCGGCTTCCGTCCTCCCGGCCCGGAGGACCGCGACGCCCGGCTCGCCTCCGTCCTCCAGGTCCTCTACCTGATCTTCAACGAGGGCTACACCGCCAGTTCCGGGCCCGCGCTCCACCGCGCCGAGCTGGCCCGCGAGGCGATCCGGCTGACCCGGGCGGCCCGCCGGCTGCTACCGCGCGAGGGCGCGGTGACGGGTCTGCTCGCGCTCATGCTACTGACGGAGGCCCGCAGCGCGGCCCGTACGGGACCGGACGGCGAGCTGGTCCCGCTCGACCGGCAGGACCGCACGCTCTGGGACCGGGCGGCGATCGCCGAGGGCACCGCGCTGGTGGAGGAGGCCCTGACGGAGGGCCCGCCCGGCCCGTACCAGCTCCAGGCGGCGATCGCTGCCCTCCACGACGAGGCCTCGGGCCCGGACACCACCGACTGGCCCCAGATCCTCGCCCTCTACGACGTCCTCCTGACGAAGACCCAGGACCCGATGGCGGAGCTGGGCCGCGTCGTCGCCGTCGCGATGACCGAGGGCCCGGAGGCGGGCCTGGCCGCCCTGGCGGCCCTGGAACCCCGCTTCCCCGACTCCCACCGCCTCCCCGCCGTCCGCGCCCACCTCCTCGAACGCACCGGCGCCCGCAAGGCCGCCGCCGACGCCTACCGCACCGCCGCCCGCACGACCCGCAGCCTCCCGGAACGCCGCTACCTCCAGACCCGCGCGGCGGCCCTCGATCCGTGACGCCGAACCCTCATGTGACGGCAGTCCGCGACGGCAGTCCGTGACGGTGTTCCGTAACCGTGCTCCGTGACCGTGGTCAGCCCTGCCGGAGGCGGGCCAGCGTCGCGTTCAGGGTGGATTCCTCGTCCGGCGTGCACGCAGGGGTGCGGTTGTACGGGAGGCGGGCGAGGGCGGCGGCCATGCCGCAGGTGTTGGTGAGGGCCGAGAAGACGAGGCCGGCGGCGACCGCGGCGGCGAGGAGCTGGAAAGCGGGGTGGACGAGGAGGGCGAGGAGCAGGCCGAGGAGGACGAGGGAGCCGGCGGCGAGGCGGACCTGGCGGTCCATCGCCCAGGGCGGGCGGGCCGGGGCGCCGGCCTGGCGGTCGAGGGCGTGGCCGCGGGCCGCCCAGGCGCTGGTGCCGCCGGCCAGGTCGAGCGCCGGGACGCCCTGGGCGGCGAGCCGCTCGCAGGCGGTGCGGGAGCGGTTGCCCGACTGGCACACGAGGAGGAGCTCGCCGCGGGCCGCCGCCTCCTTGAGCGCGGGCACGGCCCGGTCCAGGCGGTCGAGGGGCACGTTGAGGGCGCCGGGCAGGTGGCCGCCCGCGTACTCGGCGGGGCTGCGGACGTCGACGACGGTGAGTTCGTCCAGGCGGGCGAGGGTCTGGGCGGCGTCGAGAGAGGCGGGTGCGGTCATGGCAGGTGTCATCCTTGGTCTTCGACGGGACCCCACGACGGGGAGTAAATTACCCCCTGGGGTATCTGCTGAGGAGTGGTTGTGGAACTGGATCTCGCGGGCGCCGAGCTGAAGGCCGTGCTGAACCGGCTGCGCCGGGCCCAGGGGCAGATCTCCGGCGTCATCCGGATGATCGAGGAGGGCCGCGACTGCGAGGAGGTCGTGACCCAGCTGGCCGCCGCTTCCCGCGCCCTCGACCGGGCCGGGTTCGCGATCATCGCGACCGGTCTCCAGCAGTGCCTCACGGATGTGGAGAACGGGCGCAAGAGCGGCGAGGACACGGAGCAGATGCGGGCCCGGCTCGAGAAGCTCTTCCTCTCGCTGGCCTGATCCCCTCCGACCCCAGGGTCGCCGCCCTCCGCCCCCGGGGCCGCCGCCCTCAGACCGCCAGGTCGGCCAGCATCGCCGCCGCGGTCCCGAGCAGGACGAAACCGAAGGCCCGGCGCAGGGTGTCCGCCGGGACGCGGGAGGCCAGGCGGCGGCCGTCCCAGGCGGCGAGGACCGCGGCTCCCGCGAACGGGGCGACGACCGCCCAGTCCACCGGTACGGCGCTTCCCGCGGCGCCGGCGCGGGCCAGCAGCGCGACCAGCGCGTTGACGGCGACGACCAGCAGGCCGGTCCCGACCGCCGGGCGCATCCGCAGCCCGACGACCTGGACGAGCGCCGGCACGGTCAGGAACCCGCCGCCCACGCCGAGCACCCCGGTCACGGCACCCAGCCCGGCCCCGGCGCCCGCGACCGCGGGACCCGAGCGCCGTACCCGCCGCTCGCCCTCCCCCGCCGGGGCCCGGCGGACCATCCGTACCGCGGCGACCGCCGCCACCACCGCGAACCCGAGGGTGAGCAGCGGTTCCGGCAGCCGGGCCGAGAGCAGCCCGCCCGCCGCGGCCGGCAGGACACCGGCCGCGGCGAACAGCGCTCCCGTGCGCCACCGCACCTGGCCGTCACGGGCATGCCCGTACAGCGCGGTCGCGGACGTGCCCAGCACGATCAGCAGGCTCGCCGTCGCGGCGGCGGCCGGGGTGAGGCCGAGCACATAGACCAGCGCGGGCACGGCGAGCACACTGCCGCCGCCACCGAGCGCGCCCAGCGCGAGCCCGACCACCGCCCCGGCCCCGGCGGCGAGGGCGAGGACGAGGGTCATCGGCCGCTGACCGGCGCGTTCGCGAAGGAGTCGTCGACGGCGACGACCTCGTGGCCGGCCGCGGCGAGCAGGGACGCGGCGACGGACGCGCGCAGACCGCCCGCGCAGTGCACCCAGACCGGCACGCCGGACGGTATCTCCCGCATGCGGGAACGCAGTTCGTGCAGCGGGATGTGCCGGGAGCCCTCGACGTGACCGGCCGAGGCCCGTTCGGAGGCGCGTCGCACGTCCAGCAGCACGGCCTCGCCCGGCGGTTCGGAGGCGAGGTCCGCGAAGACCGCGCGGCGGAAGCCCGCCGGCCGCTCGCCCTTCCGTACCCACTCCTCCGGCGTGCCGGTCGCCGCCGCGGCCGGCCGGTCGATGCCGACCCGGACCAGTTCGCGCTGGGCCCTGGCCAGTCGCTCGGGCGAGTCGGCGAGCAGGGTGACGGGCCTGCCCCAGGGAATCAGCCAGGCGAGGAGCACGGCGAGCTGCCCGCCGGGCCCTTCGCCGGCCTCGATGTTGTACGAACCGGCCACGTGGCCCTCCGCGAAGGCGACCCGGCTGCGCAGGTCGACCACCCACTCGCCGGCCGCGAGGCGCGCGGCGATCTCGTCCGCGTCCGCGACGGCGGGCGGCGTGAGGTCGACGGGCGCGGGGCCCTCGGAGTTGAGCGGGCCCATGTGGGCGTAGTAGGCGGGGATGTCGTCGAGGCCGGCGAGCAGGTCGGCGACGAAGGTGTCGACGTCCTTGGCGAAGGCCTCGTTGACGGCCGCCTGCTCCCCGATCGTGGTCGCGCCGCCCGGGCCGCCCGAACCGCCCGCTCCGTTCCCGGCCTTCGCGGCGGCGCACATGCTGCCGAAGCCGTGGGTGGGAAGGACGGTGGTGGCGTCGGGCAGTTCGGCGGCGAGCCGGTGCGCGGAGGCGTGCTGGGCGCGCGCCAGGGAGGCGGTGAGCCGGGGCTCGACCAGGTCGGGGCGCCCGACGGTGCCGATGAGCAGCGAGCCGCCGGTGAAGACGGCGACCGGTTCGCCGCCCTCCTCCAGGACGTACGCGGTGTGGTGCGGCGTGTGGCCGGGCGTGGCGACGGCCCGCAGGACGAGGCCCTCGTCGACGGCGAGGGTGTCGCCGTCGGCCACGGGCAGCCGCTCGTACGAGACGGGCGCGTCGGCCGGCACGACGTACACGGCGCCGGTGATCCTGGCGAGCTCGTGGCCGCCGCTCACGTAGTCGTTGTGCACGTGCGTCTCGACGACGTGGGAGATCCGCACTCCGCGCAGTGCGGCGGCGGCGATCACCCGGTCGATGTCGCGCGGCGGGTCGACGACGACGGCGGTCGCGGGGCCGCCCGCGAGGTAGCTGCGGTTGCCGAGGCCCGGCACTTCGACGGTGTCCACGAAGAACACGCCCGTACTCCTTCCAGGAACACCCGAGGCACCTGGGAGCTCCGGGAACTCCAGGAACTCCAGGAACCCCAGGAACCTCGGAAACTTACCCCCCGGGGTATATGGGCGACCCTAACAGAAGTACCCCCGGGGGTATTTTCCCCGGGGGTACTCAGGCGATGGACGGCGGTGGACGCTCGGACGACCCGAAGGCGTCAGTCGACCGCGAGGCCCTTCAGGCGCTTGGCGATCTTCGTCAGGCGCTCACCCTGGTAGCGGGCGGCGGCGAGGACCTTCTCGTCCGGCTCGCCGTTGGCGCCGGGGTGGGCGGTGCCGTACGGGTTGCCACCGGCCGCGTAGACGGACTGGTCGGTGAAGCCGGGCGAGACGATGACCGAACCCCAGTGGTGGAAGGTGTTGTAGAGCGCGAGCAGCGTGGACTCGTTGCCGCCGTGGGTGTTGTACGCGCTGGTGAAGGCGGTGGCGGGCTTGTCGGCCATGACGCCCTGGTTCCACAGGCCGCCGGAGGTGTCGATGAACTGCTTCAGCTGGGCGGCGACGTTGCCGAAGCGGGTCGGCGAGCCGAGCGCGTAGGCGTCCGCCCACTCCAGGTCGTCCAGGGTCGCGACCTCGACGGTCCCGGCGGTGGCGTCGACGTGGGCGCGCCAGGCGGGGTTGGAGTCGATGGCGGCGTCGGGAGCGAGCTCGGGCACCCGGCGGAGCCGCACCTCGGCGCCGGCCTTCTCGGCGCCCTCGGCGACGGCCTGGGCGAGCTGGTGGACGTTCCCCGTGGCCGAGTAGTAGATGACGGCGACCTTGACGGACATGACGAGCCCTCCTGAAGGCGTCCTGTAACCGGATTACTTTCCGCTTCAACGTTGCCCAGGCTAAACGGACAGCTATCCGGTTCGCAAGGGGTACGGGTATGCTCAGGTCAGGGACCGATGCGAGGGGGACGCGCGAGGAAGGCAGGGAGCGACGGATGAGCACGACGAAACGGCAGACCGAGAGCGGCGGACCGACGCCGGCGCCGCCCGCGCCCGAAGCAGCCGAACCCGCTTCCGCCGCGCCCGCCGGGCCCGCCACACCTGCCGGACCTGCCGAATCCGCCGCGCCCACCGCGTCCCCCGCGCCCACCGCTTCCCCCCGGGCCGCCGCGTCGTCGCCGCTGCTCAGCCTCCTGCCGACCGTCGGCGGTCCCGCGCCCGAACGCGCCGACGCCGCCCGCAACCGGCGCAAGATCCTCGACGCCGCCGCCCGGATCGTCGCCGAGCGGGGCCCCGAGGCCGTCACCATGAACCAGGTCGCCCACGCCAGCGGCATCGGCGTCGGCACGGTGTACCGGCGCTTCGGTGACGTCTCGCAGCTGCTGTGGGCGCTGCTCGACGACCGGGAGCGGCAGTTCCAGGAGGCGTACCTGAGCGGCCCGCCGCCGCTCGGCCCGGGCGCGCCCGCCGCGCAGCGGCTCGACGCGTTCCTGGACGCGCTCGTCGACCGGGTGGTCGAGCAGCGCGAGATCCTGCTCGCCGCGCAGACGGCGGCCCCCAGCGCGCGCTACACCAGCGGCGCGTACCTCGCGATGCACACCCACCTCACCCTCCTCGTCTCCCAGACCCGCCCCACCGCCAACGCCCCCCTCCTCGCCCACCTCCTCCTGGCCCCGTTCTCCCCCAGCCTGATGCATCACCTCTCCCAGGAGCAGCGCATCTCGGCCGCGGAACTGAAGGCGGGCATACGGCAGTTGCTGAGCCTGCAGGCGCACTAGTACGGCGCGGACGGCGTAGCCGGTTCCCCACGGGCCGGGCCACATCCGGCGGGCCGAGCAGAGCACCGGATCGTGACTCTCCGTTGCGAATACGTAACATCCGCTACCCTTGTATGGAGCCCATGCTCCGCCCGAGGAGGCCAGGATGACCGCGACACAGATCGATATAGACGACGAGGCTCTCGCCGAGGCGATGCGGCTGTCCGGCGCCCGCACCAAGAAAGAGACCGTCAACCTCGCCCTGCGCGAGTACGCCGAGCGGCGACGGCGCACCGAAGCCCGACTGCGGGTCTTCGAGGAGTCGCAGGAATGGGACGACTCGACCTTCTGGCGCCGGCACGCCGCCGAAAAGGGCGAAGGCTGACGTGCTGCGCTACTTGGTGGACTCCACCGCAGTGTGGCGACTCCAGCGCGACCGGCACCTGAACGAGGCGTGGGCGCACGAGATCGACGAGGGCAACCTCGGATCGTGCCATCCGCAGCGCGTGGAGTTCCGCATGTCGGCTCGCAACCTCGACGAGTACGACGCGATGACCGACGCGTTCCACGCCCTCTTCCCCGACGCGCCCGTCCCGAAAAACGCCTGGCGGTGGATCGAGACCGCGCAGTACCGCCTGGCGCAGCGCGGGCGGCACCAGAGCCTTTCCGTCGTCGACTGGCTCATCTGCGCGACGGCCGCCCACCATGGCCTCGTCGTGCTTCATGACGACAAGGACTTCGCCGCCGCGGCGGACGTCCTGTCCGATCTCTCTGAACGCAACGTGCACAACGTGCCCACGCTGCCTTGAGCGTCCACCCCTTGAAACCACCCTGGCCCGCTTCCGCGCCAGGCTCCAGGATCAGTGTCATGACCACCTATCTGATCCTCCACGGCTTCCAGAACCACCGTCCGCCCGGCCACTGGCAGTACTGGCTCGCCGGGCAGCTGCGCGAGCGGGGGCACGAGGTGCGGTATCCGCAGTTGCCCGAGGCGGACGCGCCCGTACGGGAGGACTGGCTCGCCGCGCTGGAGAAGCACGGCGAACGGCCCGGTGGCGGTTCCGAGTTCGTCGTCGTCGCGCACAGTCTGTCCGTGCTGCTCTGGCTGCGGGCGGTCGCCGCCGGGCGGGCGCCCGAGGCCGACCGGGTGCTGCTCGTCGCGCCGCCCTCGCCGCAGGTCACCGCGTCCATCCCGGAGATCGCCGGCTTCGCCGACGGGCTCGCCCTCGGACCCGACCTGGGCCGGCGCGGTCCGCGGGCGCGGCTCGTGTACGGGGACGGCGACCCGTACTGCCCCGAGGGAGCCGACGTCCACTACGGCGTCCCGCTCGGGCTCGACCTCGACCACGTGCCCGGCGGCGGGCACCTGAACCCCGAGCACGGCGGCTACGGGCCCTGGCCCTCCGTCCTCGAGTGGTGCGAAAACCCGGCGACGCGCCTGACCGGCAACCGGTAGCGTCGGCCGGATGCGCCTGGAGAGATTCCCCGAGATCGCCCCGTACGACGAAGGCATGCTCGACGTCGGCGACGGCAACCACGTCCACTGGTCCGTCGCCGGAAACCCCGACGGCAAGCCCGCGCTCGTCGTCCACGGCGGCCCCGGCTCCGGCTCCTCGCCGCACGCGCGCCGGGTCTTCGACCCGGAGCACTACCGGATCGTCCAGTTCGACCAGCGCGGCTGCGGACGCTCCACCCCACACGCCGGCGACCCGGCCACCGACATGGCCGTGAACACCACCGCCCACCTCGTCGCCGACATGGAGCGGCTGCGCGAGCACCTGGGGATCGACCGCTGGCTGCTGTACGGCGGCTCCTGGGGCTCCACGCTGATCCTGGCCTACGCCGAGACGCACCCCGAGCGGGTCACCGAGATCGTCATCGCGGCCGTGACGACGACCCGCCGTTCCGAGACGGCCTGGCTCTACGAGGGCGTCGGCCGCTTCTTCCCCGAGGCCCACGAGCGCTTCCGGGCCGGAGTGGACGGGGCCCCGGACCTGCTCGGCGCCTACGCGGCCCGGATGGCCCACCCCGACCCTGCCGTACGGGAGAAGGCCGCCGCCGACTGGTGCGCCTGGGAGGACGCCGTCCTCTCCGGCGAGGGCCAGGGCACCCCGTACTCCGACCGGGTCGACACCGCCCAGCTGGCCCTCGTACGGATCTGCTCGCACTACTTCTCGCAGGGCGCGTTCCTGGAGGAGGGCGCCCTGATCAGGGACGCGGGCCGGCTGGCCGGCATTCCCGGCGTCCTCGTGCACGGCCGGTTCGACATGGGCGGGCCGCTCCACACCGCCTGGGAGCTGGTCAAGGCCTGGCCGGACGCCGAGCTCCACGTGGTGGAAGGCGCCGGACACCTGGGCGGCGACGAGACCCGCCGTCTCGTCATGGACGCCCTCGCCCGCTTCGCCAAGCCCTGAGCCGCACAGGCCCGAGCCGCACAGGCCTGACCGCACGGGCCCGACCCCACACCGAGTCGGGCCCGCGCCGAGTCGGCCCCGCGAAAGGGTGCGCACACCGGGCGGGTGGCACGCCTCGGCGGGATGATCGGAACATGGCCGACCGGAACATGCGCCCCGTGATCCACCTCGCCCAGCAGCCCGAAGCCGACGAGCTCCTGGCCCGCTCCCCGCTCGCCGCACTCGTCGGCATGCTGCTCGACCAGCAGGTGCCGATGGAGTGGGCCTTCTCCGGCCCGTACACCATCGCCACCCGCATGGGCCACGACGACCTCGACGCCCACGAGATCGCCGCCCGGGATCCGGAGGCCTTCGCCGCACTGCTCTCCGAGAAACCGGCCGTGCACCGCTACCCGGGCTCCATGGCCAAGCGGATCCAGCAGCTGTGCAGCTTCCTGGTGGACGAGTACGGAGGCGACGCGGAGGCGGTCTGGCGGGACGCGACGAGCGGCGACGAGCTGCTCGCCCGCCTGGAGGCGCTGCCCGGCTTCGGCAAGCAGAAGGCGCAGATCTTCCTGGCCCTGCTCGGCAAGCAGTACGGCGTCGGCCCCGAGGGCTGGCGCGAGGCGGCGGGCCCGTACGGCGAGAAGGACTGCTACCGCTCCGCCGCCGACATCACCGGTCCCGAATCCCTGGCGAAGGTCCGCGCCCACAAGCAGGAGATGAAGGCCGCGGCCAAAGCGGCCAAGGGCGCCGAAGCCGGATCCACCAAAGGCGCGAAAAGCGCCAAAAGCTCGAAGAGCTCCAAAAGCTCCAAAAGCTCCAAAGCCAGTGGGAATTGATAATTCCCCATGTCAATCCTGTTCCACCCGACAGGAATTGCGTGAGATGTGTTCACAGCATCCCCGGCGATCGCTAACTTCCCCTCTACCTCGTCCGTACCGGGAAGGACTTCTGTGAACGCAACCCAGCGCAGAGCAGCCGCCGTTCTGGCCGTCGCCGCGCTCGCCACCCCGCTGATGCTCGCCGCGCCCGCCACCGCCACGCCCGAACCCGGAGCCGCGGAGGCCCGCGACGCCGCCCGGCTCGCGAGGAAGCTGGTCAGCGAGACGACCGCGACGGACGCCTTCAAGCACCTGCAGAAGTTCCAGGCCATAGCCGACTCGGCGGGCGGCAACCGCGCGGCCGGCACCCTCGGTCACGACGCCTCCGCCGCGTACGTCTACAGCCGGCTCAAGAAGGCCGGCTACGACGTCAGGTACCAGAAGTTCGACTTCTGGTACACGCAGACGCTCGCCGAGAGGGCCGCCGTCCTCTCCCCCGCCCCGCGCGACCTGCCGATCCGGGCGATGACCTACTCGAAGTCCACGCCGACGGGCGGCATCAAGGCCGAGCTCGCGGCCGTCCCGGTCGACGCCGACGGCACCACCGGCTGCGAGCCGGGCGACTACGCCGCCGGCGCCTTCACCGGCAAGATCGCGCTCATCAAGCGCGGCGGCTGCGCCTTCGCCGTCAAGCAGCAGCAGGCGGCCGACGCCGGCGCGGTCGGCGCGATCGTCTACAACAACGTCGACGGCGTCCTCTCCGGCACCCTCAGCGACCCGGCCAACGGCCGGATCCCGACCGGCGGCATCACGAAGGCCGAGGGCGAGAAGCTCGTCGCCGACCTCGCCAAGGGCCCGGTGAACCTCGACTTCGAGATCCGCCAGCTCATCGAGAGGCGTTCCACCAACAACGTCCTCGCCGAGACCCGGGGCGGCAACGCCGCCAACACCGTGATGCTCGGCTCCCACCTCGACTCCGTCACCGCCGGCCCCGGCATCAACGACAACGGCTCCGGCTCCGCGGGCCTCCTCCAGACCGCCCTGAAGCTCGCCGGGTCGCAGGACAAGGTCCGCAACAAGATCCGCTTCGCCTGGTGGTCCGCCGAGGAGGTGGGCCTCGTCGGCTCGGACCACTACGTGGCCACCATGAGCTCCCTGGACCGGAAGGAGATCAAGCTCTACCTCAACTTCGACATGATCGCCTCGCCGAACTACGGACTCTTCGTCTACGACGGCGACAACTCCGACGGCGTCGGCGCGGAAGCCGGCCCCGAGGGCTCCGCCCAGCTGGAGCGCGACATCAACGACTTCCTCGACAAGCGCGGCCTGCCGCACGAGGGCACCGACTTCACGGGCCGCTCCGACTACGGGCCGTTCATCGAGGTCGGCATCCCCTCCGGCGGCACCTTCACCGGCGCCGAGGGCATCAAGACCGCCGCGCAGGCGACGAAGTTCGGCGGCGAGGCGGGCGTCGCCTACGACGTGAACTACCACGCCGCTGGTGACGACATCAACAACATCGACATGACCGCGTTCGACGTCAACATCGACGTCATCGCCAACGCCGTCGGCACCTACGCCCACGACCTCAGCTCCCTGAGGAAGCCGGTCCCGTTCGTGCCGACCAACGGCGACGCGGGCAGCGGCGGCGGTCTGCACGAGGACCACCACGAGGTCACCGAGTAGGCACCGCCTGGCGGCGGCCGCCGACCGGTCGGCGCCTGACGGTCAGCGGACGACCGCCACCGCCTGACGGTCAACGCCTCCGGCGGCGTGCCGTGCCGAAGATCGAGCGGCTGATCTCCCGGCCCAGCTGGGTCCCGACCGACCGCGCGAGCGACGTGAACAGGCCGCTTCCCACGACCTGTTCGACGAGCGAGGGCTCCTCCTTCTCCCGAGGGGCCCTCGCTCCTTCCTTCTCCGACGCGGCCCGCTCCGCCGCCGCCTCCGCCGCCTGCTGCTCGGCCGTCAGCTTCTCGTACGCCGACTCGCGGTCCACCGCCTCCGCGTACCGCCCGTACAGCGGCGAACCCTTCACCGCCGCCGCCAGGTCCTCCGCCGGGATCGGGCCCATCAGCGACCGCGGCGCCCGCAGCCGCGTCGCCGCCACCGGGGTCGGGGCGCCCTCCTCGCCGAGGACGGTGACCACCGCCTCGCCCGTGCCGAGCCCGGTCAGCACCTCCTCCAGGTCGTACGCGGAGTTCGGGAAGGTCCGTACGGTCGCCTTCAGCGCCTTCGCGTCGTCCGGCGTGAACGCCCGCAGCGCGTGCTGGACCCGGTTGCCGAGCTGGGCGAGCACGTCGGCCGGCACGTCCTTCGGCGTCTGTGTCACGAAGAAGACCCCGACGCCCTTGGAGCGGATCAACCGCACCGTCTGCGTGACCGACTCCAGGAAGGCCTTCGAGGCCCCGTTGAAGAGCAGGTGCGCCTCGTCGAAGAAGAAGACCAGCTTCGGCCTGTCGAGGTCGCCGACCTCCGGCAGGTCGCCGTACAGGTCGGCGAGCAGCCACATCAGGAAGGTCGAGAACAGCTGCGGCCTGTCCTGCACGGCCGGCAGCTCCAGTACGGACACGACACCGCGCCCGTCCGCCGCCGTCCGCAGGAACTCGCTCGTGTCGAACTCCGGCTCCCCGAAGAACCCGCCCGCGCCCTGCTGTTCCAGGGCCGTGATCGCCCGCAGGATCACCCCGGCCGTCGCCGTCGACAGCCCGCCGATGCCCTTCAGCTCGGGCTTGCCGAGGTCGGAGACGAGGAAGGCGACCACCGCCCGCAGGTCCTTCAGGTCGACGAGTTCGAGGCCCTTGCCGTCGGCGTAGTGGAAGATCAGGCCGAGCGACTGCTCCTGGGTCTGGTTGAGCCGGAGCACCTTCGACAGGAGCACCGGGCCGAAGGCGGTCACCGTGGCCCGGACGGGGATGCCGCCGCCGGCGCCGCCGCCCCCGAGCCCGTAGAACTCGCACGGGAAGCCGCTCGCCGACCAGTCCTGGCCGACCTGTCCGGCCCGCTCCCGCACCTTCTCTCCGTCCCGTCCCGGCGCGGAGATGCCGGAGACGTCGCCCTTGATGTCGGCGAGGAAGACCGGCACGCCGTGGTCGGAGAGCTGCTCGGCGATCAGCTGGAGCGTCTTGGTCTTGCCGGTGCCGGTCGCGCCCGCGACCAGTCCGTGCCGGTTGAGCATCGGCAGCGGGATGCGGACCTGCGCGTCCGGGTGACACGCGCCGTCCCAGAGCAGAGCCCCCAGATCGAGTGCGGCTCCGTCGAAGGCGTACCCGGCGGCGATCTCCGCCCACGGCTGCTCAGTCGCGCTCATCGCAGACCCCTGTCACGTTTTCACCCGGTTTGCCCCAGCATCGCACCGGGCCCGCGTGGCTGCGCCGGGAGCCGCTTGCCCGGTAGGCTTTCCGTGTGATCTTCAAGCGCATCGGAAACGGCCGGCCGTATCCCGACCACGGCCGGGAAAGCACCCGGCAGTGGGCGGACGTGGCACCGCGCCCGGTCCGCCTCGATCAGCTGGTGACCACCAAGGGCCAGCTGGACCTCGAGACGCTGCTCGCCGAGGACTCCACCTTCTACGGCGACCTCTTCGCGCACGTCGTGAAGTGGCAGGGCGACCTCTACCTGGAGGACGGACTGCACCGCGCGGTCCGGGCCGCGCTCCAGCAGCGCCAGGTGCTGCACGCCCGCGTCCTGGAACTGGACTGAGCGACTGCGCCCGCCCGGCCGATGCCCCTCACCGGCCGACGGCACGGCCCCGGCCGATGCCCCTCACCGGCCGACGGCACGGCCCCGGCCGATGCCCCTCACCGGCCGACGGCACGGCCCCGGCTGATCCTTTCGGGGTCTCTTCACGCCCATCCGGACGCGATCACATGATCATCCAGTAGGCATCCCCCACGGGCGGCATTACGCTGCGCTCATGAGCATGCTCACTCCCCCCGGAATGGGCGGAAAATACCGCATCACAGGGGACGTCTACCCGCGCATGCGCCGCCCCCGCCGCCGGCGCAGGATCGTCCTCGGAGCCGCGGCCGCCGTCCTCGTGCTCGGCGCGGCCGGCTGGGGAACGGTGCAGCTGATCGACGTCTTCTCCGGCGGCGAGGAGAAGACCACCACGGCCGCGGGCAAACCGGACTGCAAGCCCGCGCCCAGGCCGAGCACGCAACCCGCCGCGGCCGCGCTGCCCAAGCCCGCCCAGATCACGGTCAACGTCTACAACGCGACCCCGCGCAGCGGGCTCGCCAAGTCGACCGCGGACGAGCTGAAGAAGCGCGGCTTCCTCATCGGCAAGGTCGGGAACGCGCCCGCCGCCTACGACAAGAAGGTCCCGGGCACCGGACTGCTGCTCGGCGCCCCCGGCGCCGCCAAGGGCACCTTCTCCGTCGTCGGCACCCAGCTGAAGGGCGCCACGACAAAGGTCGACGCCCGCACCACGGCGGACGTCGACCTGATCATCGGTACGGCCTTCAAGACGCTCGACCCGAAGGCGGCGGCGGACGCGGCGCTCGTGGCGCTCAACAAGCCGAAGCCGGTACCGGGCCGCTGCTGACGCCCGTGACCGTGGCCACGGGCGGGCGGGCGCGTACGGGTTACTCCGCCGCGCCGTACATGCGGTCGCCCGCGTCGCCGAGGCCCGGCACGATGTAGCCGTTCTCGTTCAGCCGCTCGTCGACCGAGGCCGTCACGACCGTCACCGGCGTGCCCGCCAGCTCGCGCTCCATGACCTCGACGCCCTCCGGGGCGGCGAGCAGCACGACGGCGGTCACGTCGTCCGCACCGCGCTTGATCAGCTCCTGGATCGCCGCCACCAGCGTGCCGCCGGTCGCGAGCATCGGGTCGAGGACGTACACCTGGCGGCCGGACAGGTCCTCCGGCATCCGCGTCGCGTACGTCGACGCCTCCAGCGTCTCCTCGTTGCGGATCATGCCCAGGAAGCCGACCTCGGCGGTGGGCAGCAGCCGCACCATGCCGTCGAGCATGCCCAGACCGGCCCGCAGGATCGGGACCACCAGCGGCCGCGGGTGCGACAGCTTCACGCCGGTCGTCGGCGTGACGGGGGTCTCGATGTCGACCTGCTCGGTGCGCACGTCCCTGGTCGCCTCGTAGGCGAGCAGGGTGACCAGCTCGTCGGCCAGCCGGCGGAAGGTCGGGGAGTCCGTGCGCTTGTCGCGCAGCGTGGTGAGCTTGTGGGCGACCAGCGGGTGATCGACGACGTGGAGACGCATGCCCCAACAGTAGCCGGGACTGGCGTCAACCCACGCCAGCGAGGGAAGGTGGGGACACAGGGACCCAGTCACGGGGTGGTGTGGCCTATGCCCGACCTGGACGGCAAGCCCGGCGCGGACCCTCCCGAGGGGGAGCCCCGCCAGGAGACCGACGCGGAGCGTCGCAGGCGCCGCGCGCAGTTCCTGCGCGAGCTGAACGAGGCCAAGGCGCTGCGCGACCGCGTGCAGCCGCGGCGCGCCCGGGCGGCCCGGATGCGCCAGGCGATGCGGATGCGGACTTTCCGTTGGTGAGAGTCGGTGGGCGCCGGCCGCGCGGACCCGGCCGTGGAGGGCGCTGACCTGCGGGGCTCGGGCCGGTCGTCCGGCCGGTCGTCCGGCCGTGCGGGCCGGCCGTGCGCCCCCTCCGTGCGCCGGGGTCGCGCGCCCGCCCGATCCGGGCGTCGTTCAGACTGATGCACGACGCAAGAGCCGAAGACCTCTCCTGAGGGCGAGGTTTCTGTCACGATGCCGATTGGGCGGGGCATCAGGAGCGTCGCCGCCGGATCATCACACCTCTGATCAGTGGGAGAGTCAGGTGTACTTCGCCGCACTGCTCGCGCGCACCGAAGACGGGTGGGAAGCGAGCGATACAGAGCTCGACAACGTGGAGACGCTGGCGGACCTGGCCGATCTGGCCCGCGAGTCCGCCAGTGACGACGGGGAAACGGTGATCGTCTTCATCGAGCAGGAGGACGCGTGGTTCGGCATCGTCCGCGTCGACGGCGAGGACGACCCCCGGGTCTTCGTCTCGAACGCGGCCGCCGCGGCCCGCTCCTCGTACGGGGAGATCCTCACCTCGGAACTCCTCGGCGACGACGACCAGGACGACCAGCTCGACGAACTGACCGACCTGGACGGCACCGAGGACGGTGAGCCGGAGCACGACGACGAGGACGACGACGCGGTGACCGGTGCCGGCATCGCGCCGGCCGGCCCGCTGGGCGAGACCCGGATCCTGGCCGACCTCGGCCTGCCCGAGAAGCAGCTCCTCGCCATCACCGACGACGCCCTCGGCGAGGTCGCGGACGCGATCGGCGCCTCGGACATCCTGGAGACCGTGCGCTAGTGCCACCCCTCGCGACACCCGGCCCGGTCGCGGGCGCGGACCCCGTACGGGACCCCTGGCGGGACCCGATGCGGCTCGCCCTCGCCGAGGCCGACCTGGCCGCGTCGGCCGGTGACGTACCGGTCGGCGCGGTCGTGCTCTCCCCGGACGGCAGGGTCATCGCCAGCGGCCACAACGAGAGGGAGGCCGCCGGCGACCCGACCGCCCACGCCGAGGTCCTCGCCCTGCGGCGGGCCGCGGCGGCGACCGGCGAGTGGCGGCTGACCGGCTGCACGCTCGTCGTGACCCTGGAGCCCTGCGTGATGTGCGCGGGCGCCCTCGTCCAGGCGCGGGTCGAACGGGTGGTGTTCGGCGCGTGGGACGAGAAGGCGGGCGCCACCGGCTCGCTCTGGGACCTGGTCCGCGACCGCAGGCTCAACCACCGGCCCGAGGTGATCCACGGGGTCCTGGAGGCGGACTGCTCGGCGCAGCTGACCCGCTTTTTCCGCGACCGCTGACCTGCGGAGAGCCTGCCGGGGGATACGGATTTCAGTCCACGGCGCCTTTGGGCTAAGCTCTCTCTCGGTAGCGTGTCCGAGCGGCCGAAGGAGCTCGCCTCGAAAGCGAGTGTGGCGCAAGTCACCGAGGGTTCAAATCCCTCCGCTACCGCCAGAGAACCTCCCCGATCCGCGGAAACGCGGATCGGGGAGGTTTTTTCACGCCCTCAGCCCTGTTCGTCGCAGGGCGGCTCGTACGCCAATCCCGGGACGTACTGGGCCCATTGGGCCGGGGTGATGACGTTGCCCGCGGCCGTGCAGATCCAACGGGCGGCCGCTTCGGGGTCGGTGGACCAGAGACGCACGGGCTGGTCCTCGCCGGCGCCGGCGAGGGTGCGGCCGTCGGGGGCGAAGGCGAGGGCGGTGACCGGGCCGACGCCGGCGGCGAGGGTGCGGCTCAGGACCGTCGCGCGCGCCGGATCGACGAAGCGGATCGTGCCGTCGGCGTTGCCCTCGGCGAGCAGGTGACCGCTCGGGGCGAAGGCGAGGGACTCGACGTCGCTGCTCCCGCTCACCGAGCCCCGGGCCGCGGGCTTCGCCGGATCACCGAGGTCCCAGACGGTGAGGGTGGCGCGATCGGACTTGGCGAGGGCGTGCCCGTCCGGGGCGAGCGCCAGGACCTGCGTGGCCGAGGCGCCGGGATCCACCCCGGTCACCCGCGCCACCGGGGAGGGGTCTCCGGCCATCCAGAGCGAGAAGTCCCCGTCGTCGTGGCCGACACCGACGACGCGCCCGTCGGAGCTGACGGCCAGTGAGCCGACCCTCCCGTCACCCGCTTTCAGGATCCGGTCGGCCGGTGCCGCGCCTGCCGTACCGGCCAGGCGCCACACGTGGATCCCGCGGTCCGCGACCGCGACGGCGGTGCTGCCGTCCGCGCTCACGGCGGGTGGCCGCCCGCCGGACTCCACGGCACGCTCGTCCAGCCGTCGCGGGCTCCCGGGCGCGGTGACGTCCCACAGACCGACCCGCCGGTCACGGGCGTCCCAGGTGCTCACGGCGAGCGTGTGCCCGTCGGTCCCGAAGGCGAGGGCCGCCACCTCGCCCGTACCGATGTCGACGGTGCCGGCGGCCCGGGGGCGCGCCGGGTCCGCCAGGTTCCACAGCCGGACCCTGCCGTCCTCGCCGCCCGTGGCGAGGGTGCGGCCGTCGGGGGCGAAGGCGAGGGCCCGGGCGTCCTTCGCGGCGATGGGAAGGCGGTCGTACGGGAGGTGCCACAGCATGACGGTGCCGCTCTCCGTTCCTCCGGACAGCGTGCGGCCGTCCGGGCTGAAGGCCAGTCCCCGCACGTTGTCCCGGGTGTGGGGGATCGCGGGCAGTCCCACGGGAGCGGCCGGGTCACTGACGTCCCACATCCGCACGGTCCTGGCGTCGTCCGACACGGCGAGGGTCCGCCCGTCCGGGCTGAAGGCGAAGGAGAGGGCCCCGGTGCCGTTCGTCGGCAGGTAGAGGGGGTGTCGCACGGGGTGGGCGGGGTCCGCAAGGCCCCACAGCCAGATCCGTGTGCCGCTGGAGAGGGCGAGGGTCCTCCCGTCCGGGCCGTAGACCACGCGGTGCCGGCTGTCCGGTGCGTTCGGCGGCTCGAGCTTCGCGGGCGGCCGGTTCGGGTGGGCGAGGTCCCAGATCCGTACGGTGTTGCCCTCGGTCGTACCGGCGAGCGTGCGGCCGTCCGGGCCGAACGCGTACGGGACGCCGTTCGAGCCGGTGGGGGCCGTGGGCAGCAGCACGGGGCGGGTCGGATCGGCGAGGTCCCACTGCAGCATCCGGTCCCCCGGCCACCCGCTGCCCACGAGGGTGCGGCCGTCGGCGGCGAAGGCCACGGTTCGGCCACCGTCGCCCCGGGGGTCCCAGTGGCAGGTCGACGGGGACGGGGCGGGCCGGGTCGGAGACGTTCCACAGCCCGGCCTTCTTGTTGTAGCGGTTGACGACCAAGGTGCGGCCGTCCGGGCTGAAGGCCATCCCGAGCGGGACCCCGGCCTCCAGCGGCTTCCCGAGCTCCTTGGGCCGGGCCGGATCGGCGACGTCCCACAGCCGGACGACCCCGGCCGTGTCCACGACGGCGAGCACCCGCCCGTCCGGGCGGTACGCCGTCCCGGAGACGAGGAGCCGGGAGGCGAGCAGGGGCCGCGGCAGGATCGCGTTCCCGTCCGCCAGCAGGTTCAGCGTCGTCTCGCTGCGCGGCGCCAGGCGGTGGGCCACCAGGTTGAGCTGGGCCGCGAGGGCCGGGTCCGCGCCGCGGAGGCGGTCCGCCTGGGCGACGATGCGGGCGGCGAGGGCCGCGCGCTGCTCGGCGCGGGCCGTGTCGCGCTGGCGTACGGCGGCCACGGCCGCCACCGAGGCGATCAGCACGAGCGCGGCCAGGACCGCCCCGAGCCGGCGCCGGTTCCGTACGGCACGCCGGCGCCGCCGTACCGAGGCGTCGAGGAACGCCCGCCGCAACGGGTCGTCCTCGGCCGGATCGGCGGGGCGCGGCGCCGCCGCGAGGGCCCGGTCGAGCCGCTTGCCCTCGTAGACGTCGGTGGCCTCGCGCCCGCCGGCGTGCCAGGCGCGGGCGGCAGCGTCGAGGTCCTGGAGGACGAGGTTGCGGGGCCGGTCGTCGTTGATCCAGGCGTGGAGCCGGGGCCAGGCGGTGAGCAGGGCCTCGTGGGTGAGGCAGACGGTGTCCCGTTCCTGGACGAGGAGCCGCCGCGAGGTGAAGGCGGCGAGCACGGCCTCGGCGGCTTCCCGTTCCTGCTCGGGGATGCCGGAGAGGAGCTGGTCGCGCCGGATCCTGCGGCGGCTGTCGGCGCTGTCCTCGCCGATCGCGACGAGGCCGAGGAAGAGCCGGCGCGCGGTGCGCCGGGCCGCGGGGTCGAGGCGTTCGTGGACGGTTTCGGCGGTGTTGCCGAGGGCGTGGGCGACGCCACCGGTTCCGGTGTAGCCGGCGGCGGTGAGGAGCCGTCCCTGCCGGTTCTGCCAGGTGGCGCGCAGGGCGTGGGCGAGCAGCGGCAGGGCGCCGGGCTCGACGAGACCGCGGGTGGCACCGAAGTCGGCGACGAGGAGTTCGACGAGGCCCGGTTCGAGCCGGAGGCCGGCGGCCCGGGCGGGCAGCCGGATCGCGTCGAGGAGTTCGTCGCGGGTGAGCGGGGCGAGGAGGAGCTGGCCGTTCTGGACGGCGGTGCGCAGCCAGGGCAGCTCGGCGCAGCGGGCGTAGAAGTCGGCGCGCAGGGCGAGCACGACCACGGCGAGCGGGGCGGTGCCGTCACCGGGGTCGGCGAGCCGGGCGAGGAGGTCGACGAAGGCCTGCCGCTCGGTGGGGTCGTCGCAGAGGGTGAACAGCTCTTCCGCCTGGTCGACGACGAGGAGGATCCGGCCGCCGCCTCCGCTGCGGCCGGTCTTCCGCCGTAATCGCTCGGCGAGCCGCGCCCACGCTCCACCCGGCTCTTCTCGGAAGCCGGGCTCGGCCGCGGAGGAGGGCGCCGCCACGTTCTCCGGCTCCGGGAGGCCCGCGAGCCGGGCCAGGCGGGCGGTGAGCTCGTACGACGGGCGGGCGGTGGGAGTGAGCAGCAGCCGGGGCCACTCGCGTGAGCCGGGCACCGGCACCCGGCCCCGGTCGAGGTCCTGCCACAGGCCGGCCTGGAGCAGGGAGGTCTTGCCGGCACCGGAGGGCGCGACGACGACGAGGGGCGTACGGGCGGCGTGGCAGTCCGCGATCCGCTCGCCGAGCTCGGTGCGGAGCCGGGCGCGGCCGAAGTACTGGTCGGCCTGCTCGGCGGTGAAGGCCGCGAGGCCGGGGTAGGGGCAGTCGTCGCCGGTGGCCGGGCCCACGGTGTGGTGCAGCTCGGTGCCGTCGGGGTCCTGGAGGTAGAGGTGGAGGTCGCCCTGCTCGGCGACGTACATGTCGCGCCCGGACGCGTACGAACGCGCGGGCTCACCGCCCCCTCCGTAGCCGGGTCCGTCGTCCTCGTGGCCGGGTCCGTCGTCCTCGTAGCCGGGTCCGTCGTCTTCGGGAGTGCTCACCGCTCGCCCCCTCGGGAACGCCTGTGACGCCTGGGAAGGGTGGTCAGCCTAGCCCTCGGCCGTACGTACAGCCATGCCCATGCCAAGGCCCATGCCCATACCCATACCCATACCCCTGCACTGCCACTGCGCCTGCCGCTGCCGCTGCCGCTGCCGCTGCGACTGCCGCTGCGGCTACCCACGCCACCGCCGGGCTTCGTTCGTCCTGCTTTGGACGGGGGGAGCGGCATCGGGGGGACAAGCCGCTCCCCCCGATGAGACCCGGCCCGCAAGTCCTGCGCCGCAGTCAGGGGGGAAGCTCGCGGCGCGGACCCCGCAGTGTGGGCCGGTTCCATGCCCCGCGGATTCCTGCCAGATCCGCCGGGCTCGACATCCATCCTGCTCGTCCGTCACCCTTCCGGGGGGCGGCAAAAGGCCCCGATCCCCGGGCCCTTGGTCCATAAAGACTCGGTTAGGCTTACGCGGCCGGAGAGGCGCGGGCGGGGCTCGACCAGGGGAGGGCGGACGAATGGCGCAGGCGAAGAAGATCGCGCTCTACGCGGTCGTGGTCTTTGTGCTGTACACGATCATCACATCCCCGGCCAGGGCGGCGGACCTGGTCCAGGTAGGGTTCGAGGGCATATCGAGCGCCGCTCAAGGCGTCGGCCAGTTCATGACCGAGCTCGTCAACTAAGACGGCTCCGGACTACCGGGAGTACCGCCGTGATCCGCCATCTGGTCCTCTTCAAGCTCAACGACGGCGTGCAGCGCGACGAGCCGCGCGTGACCGCGGGCGTCGAGGCCTTCCGTGCCCTCGGTTCGCAGATCCCGGAGCTGAAGTTCTGGGAGTGCGACTGGAACATCACCGACCGGCCGATCGCGTACGACTTCGCCATCAACTCCGCCGTCGAGGACAAGGACGCGCTCCAGCGCTACCTGGACCACCCGGCGCATCAGGCGGGCGTCGCCCAGTGGCGCGAGTTCGCCACGTGGGTGATCGCCGACTACGAGTTCTGAGACCGGTCGAAGGCCGGGCGGAGGCCGATCGAAGGCCGGTCTGAGACCATCCGCAGGTCATTCGGAGGCCGTTCGGAGACCACCCCGGCTCCACCGCGACACGACGCACTTTCCCTTGGGCCCCTCGCCGTTCGACGGCGAGGGGCCGAGGTTTTTACCCTCCCAACGCGCCCTCAACACGTGGTTATCCGGTGCTTGCACACAGTGGACATGTCTTGTGATGCTATGACCGCTTTTGACGGATGAGTCGACCGAAGTTGACATGCGAAGTTGACCTGAAGGGGTGGCGTGAACGTGCCGGCCAGTACAGCGCCTCAAGTCCCGCCCCAGAACGAGGCCGGGGCCCCCGAGCCCCCTCGCCCCCGGCCCCAGAGCACCCGCGGCGCCGACACCCGCGCCCTCACCCAGGTGCTCTTCGGCCAGCTCAAGAACCTCGAACCGGGAACTCCCGAGCACCACCGCGTGCGCGGTGCGCTGATCGAGGCCAACCTGCCGCTCGTGCGGTATGCCGCCGCCCGTTTCCGCAGCCGCAACGAGCCGATGGAGGACGTGGTCCAGGTCGGCACCATCGGCCTGATCAACGCCATCGACCGCTTCGACCCCGACCGCGGCGTGCAGTTCCCCACCTTCGCCATGCCCACCGTGGTCGGCGAGATCAAGCGCTACTTCCGCGACAACGTCCGCACCGTGCACGTGCCCCGCCGCCTCCACGAGCTCTGGGTGCAGGTCAACGGCGCCACCGAGGACCTGACCACTGCGCACGGCCGCTCGCCCACCACCGCCGAGATCGCCGAGCGGCTGAAGATCGGCGAGGACGAGGTGCTGGCCTGCATCGAGGCCGGCCGTTCCTACCACGCCACTTCCCTGGAGGCGGCCCAGGAAGGCGACGGCCTGCCCGGTCTGCTCGACCGGCTCGGCTACGAGGATCCCGCGCTCGCCGGGGTCGAACACCGCGATCTCGTACGGCATCTGCTCGTCCAGCTGCCCGAGCGCGAACAGCGCATCCTGATGCTCCGCTACTACAGCAACCTGACCCAGTCTCAGATCAGCCAGGAGCTCGGGGTCTCGCAGATGCACGTGTCAAGGCTCCTCGCGCGGAGCTTCGCCCGATTGAGATCCGCAAACAGGATCGAGGCGTAACCGAAACGGGTAGACCGTTTCCAGGCGGTCTTACGGCCCCTCAAATGCCGTACACCCCTTGTTTCCTGCGGATATGCACGCTCCCCATGTCGACAAGTCACTACAGCGTGTTGCCGACATGTGACATTCTGCAGGAACCGCGTTTGCCGCAGCCCCGCCTCCGGTATTCAGGTGGAGGCTGCGTTCCTCAGATGGTCGTGGCCGCCACGACCGTCCGCGACCTCAAGGGGGTGGCATGTCCGCAGAACAGGGCAGCTCGAAGGTGCTCACGCTCACGCCCATGCAGACGCCCGTGCCCACGCAGACGCCCGTGCCCGCGCAGACGACGGCGCCGACCGCCGCGGACACCGCCGCCACGGACCTCGGCGTTGCGGACCTCGGTGTCACCGGCCTCGGCGTTGCCGACCTCGGTGTCACGGACCTCGCCGTCACGGACCTCGACGCTGCGAACCTCGGCGCCGCGAACCTCGGCGCTGCGGACACCACCGCCGCGGACTCCACCGTCACGGACGCCGCCGGCGGCGTGGAGGCGCTCCCCGCGCCGCCGGTCGTCACGCCCGAGGCCCTCGACACCCGCACTCTCTCCCGCTCCCTGTTCCTGCGCCTGCGCGCCTTGGACGAGGAGGGCGCGGCCGCGGACAGCCCCGAGCGGACCTACGTCCGCGACACCCTCATCGAGCTCAACCTCCCGCTCGTGCGCTACGCGGCGGCCCGCTTCCGCTCCCGCAACGAGCCGATGGAGGACATCGTCCAGGTCGGCACCATCGGCCTGATCAAGGCGATCGACCGCTTCGACTGCGAACGCGGCGTGGAATTCCCGACGTTCGCGATGCCGACGGTCGTCGGCGAGATCAAGCGCTTCTTCCGCGACACCTCGTGGTCGGTGCGCGTCCCGCGCCGCCTCCAGGAACTCCGGCTCGCCCTCACCAAGGCCAGCGACGAGCTCTCGCAGAAGCTCGACCGCTCGCCGACCGTGCCCGAACTCGCCGCGGTGCTCGGGGTGTCGGAGGAGGACGTGGTCGACGGCCTCGCCGTCGGCAACGCGTACACCGCCTCCTCGCTCGACTCCCCGTCCCCCGAGGACGACGGCGGCGAGGGCTCCCTCGCCGACCGCCTCGGCTACGAGGACACGGCCCTGGAGGGTGTCGAGTACCGCGAGTCGCTCAAGCCGCTGCTCGCCAAACTCCCTCCGCGCGAGCGCCAGATCATCATGCTCCGCTTCTTCGCGAACATGACCCAGTCGCAGATCGGCGAGGAGGTCGGCATCTCCCAGATGCACGTCTCCCGACTGCTGACCCGCACGCTGGCGCAGCTGCGGGAGGGCCTGATCGCGGACTGATCGCGGACTGAGCGGACCTGGACACAGCATCCAGCACGGGGAATTGCGCTGTTCTACTTCCTCGCTGACGGCTCGTCAGCCACACTGGCGCCCATGTCCAAGTGCCAGTGGCGAAGGAAGCGACGCCCTGGACTCGTGGCGGTCGCGCTCTGCCTCGGCGGGGCGCTGACCGCGTGCGGATCGGGCGACGACGGCGACGGATACGCGGCGGTCGGCGCCGGCTCCTCACCGAAGGGCGCGATGCCGCCGTCCGGCTCGGTCACCCTGGTCCCGCTGGACCCGCAGGACGGGAAGGGCGGGGCCGACGGGGCCGACGGGGCGAAATCCACGGACCCGGGACTCACGTCGAGCACGTCTCGCCCGTCACCGAGACCGGAATCGGAGCCGGGACCGGGACCGGGCGAGCCAGGCCCCGGCGGTACGTCTCCGAGCGGTACGGCCACGGCGCCGCCCCCGGTCGCGGGCGGCACCGCCCCACCCCACACCCCCGGGGCTCCGAGCGGTACGGCCCCGGCACCGGGCAGGCCCGCGCCCACGACGACCGCGCCGCCGCCCTCACAGACCACCCCGGCCCCGACCACGAACCCGCCGGCGACGCCCGCCACGCTCACCCTTTCCGCGCCCGTGCTCACGGACACCGACAAACGCTGGTGCGAGAACGTCACCGTCACCTTCCGCAACACCGGTGGCACGGCCGCCCGTTCGGGCACGGTCAGCTTCGCGACGCACGTCATCGGCGCACTCGGCATCGACTGGGGCACCTTCACGTCCTCCCAGCCGCTGCCCGCCCCGATCGCGGCCGGGACGGCCCGGACGCAGACGTACACGGTCTGTGTGGAGTCCTGGCGGGTGCCGATCGGCATGCGCGTGGACACGCAGAAGGTCAGCGCCTCGTGGCAGTGAGGTCAGCGGGGCGGGTGGCGGTGAGCGTGCCCAGCAGCTCCTCGGCGAACTCCTCCGGGTGCTCGACGCAGCCCACGTGCCCACCGGGGAACGCGACCGTCGGCGCCCCGGTCAGCTCCGCGAGCCGCCGAGCCGGCCCGACCAGCGCCTCCTGATCGCCCGTTTCGCGGCCGACGCCCAGGACCAGCTTCCCGGCGGCGGCGCGCAGCCCGTCGAGGTCGGGCGCGGAGGAGGAGAAGGGGCACAGGACGTGCTCCAGGAACACGGGCATGTTGGCCGTCATGCGGTCGGCCATGTGCCGGATGGAAGGCGGCAGTTCGGCGTCGTGTCGTTGCCCGTCCTGTCGCGGCGGCTTGCGGCCGTCCGGCGTCTCGGCGAATCGTGCCATCGCCGCGCCGAGCCCCTGCGTGCGCAGGAGCTCGCGCACCTCGGCGAAGTGGTCTCGGTACGGGGCCGGGTCGGCGAGCAGCTCGACCAGGGGCGGCTCGTGGGCGACCACCCGGCGCACCCGGCCGGGGTGGCGGGCGAGCAGGGCGAGCGCGACGATGCCGCCGGAGCTGCCGCCGAAGACGTACGCGGGCTCGCCGCCCGGGGAGACCGCGTCGAGGACGGCGAGGGCGTCGTCGGCCCACTCGGCCACGGACTGGTCGGCGCGCGCGGTGACCTCGCTCCCGGTGTGAGACAGGGGGCTGCGGGACAGGGGACTGCGGGACAGGCCGCGCTGGTCGTACGAGACCACGGTGTACCCGGCGGCCGCGAGCCGGTCCGCCATCCCCTCGTACATTCCGGCATCGCCCGCGCCGCCGGGTATGAGCAGGAGGACGGGACCGCTGCCGCGCGTCTCGTAGCGGAGGGTGGCGCCGGGAACGGCGAGGCTGCCGATGTTCATGACACTCACGAGGGGTTCCCCCAGGTCTCCAGGGTGGTGTGGAGGGCGTCGAGCGAACGCGCCCAGGACTCGGCGACGGGGCGGGTGTGCTGGAAGCCGCCGCTCTGCTCGATGTGGATGTAGCCGTGGAAGGTCGCGCGGAGCAGGCGCCCGGCGTCGGTGAGGTCGGGCTCGCCGAGCCCGTAGCCGCGGAGCATGCCGTAGGTCAGCTCGACGGCACGGAGGAGGACGGTGCTGTCGGTGACCTCGGCCGGCTCGATGCGCTGCTGGGTGGCCGCGTAGCGGCCGGGGTGGGCGAGCGCGTAGTCGCGGTACGCGTCGGCGAAGGCGACGAGCGCGTCCTTGCCGGAGCGGCCGGCGACGGCTGCGCCGATGGCGTCGTTCATCTCGGAGGACGCGAGCAGCGCGAGCCGGACCCGTAGGTCGCGGAGGTTCCTGATGTGCGAGTAGAGGCTCGCGTCCTTCACGCCGAAGCGGCGGGCGAGCGCGGAGACGGTGACGTTGTCGAGCCCGTCCTCGTCGGCGAGCTCGGCGGCGGCCTGGACGAGGAGATCGGGGGTGATGCCGGCACGGCGCACCATATGCGGGACTCCTTCCTAGGGGTACTAGTTTTCAAACTAATACCCCTAGGAAGCGGAGCGCATCCGGAATTACGGTGCGCGTGCGGAGTTGCGGTGCGCACGCGGGACTTGAGGGCGGCCCGTCACTCAGGGTGACCCGCCCGGAGGTGCCTGCGCAGAAGGACGTTCGCGTCGGTCTCGGCGCTCCAGTCGAACCGGGCGCGGGCGGCGGCACGGGCGTCGGCGAGTGCGCCGCACTGCACGCAGTCCGGGACGGGAGCGGGCGGGCGTTGCAGCTCGTACGCCGCGTTGGCGCGCTCGTTGACGGCCCGGACCCCGGCGGTGATGCGCTCGTCCCGCGTGGCCGGCCGCAACCGCTCCGGATCCGCCTGCCACTCCCGCCCGCCGCCGACGGGCCGCAGCATGGCGTACGGCCCGGCCTGCCCGCGGTACTCGCCGACCTTCCGCGCCGCGAGGTCGAACAGGTAGTCCCCGCATCCCGGTCCCGTACCCGAGCACCCTGCCATTGCGCCGTTCCTCTCGTACCTCACCCGTTCGGGCGATTACTCTGTGTGGTTCCAGCGTTGCTCAATGGAGAGGGCGGCCACAACGCTGCTCGCGTGCCAAGGGCTGTTGTCACGAGGGGGGTTGCAGTGATCAAGAGGAGCGCGACGGGAAGCGAGGCCGCCGCGACGACGGCGGAGGTGTTCGGAGAACTCCTCCGCCATTACCGGGAGTCAGCGGGGCTGACTCAGGAGGCGCTGGCGCGTCTGATCCCGTGCGACCGCTCGCAGGTGGCCCGGGTGGAGGCGGCAAAGCGGGTGCCGACGGACGCGTTCGCGAAGGCGTGCGACGAAATCCTGGAGACGGGTGGGGTGTTACTCCGGCTGTGGGGGCGGATCGACTGGTATCCGGAGGTGCAGCACCCGGACTGGTTCGAACGCAGGGCGGAGATGGACGCGAAGGCCACCGAGATCCGTGCGTACCAGATCCAGGTGGTGCCCGGGCTCTTGCAGACCCCTGCCTACGCACAGTCCTTGTACGCACAACGCCTTGAGGACGCCGAGGAGGTGGAAGAGCGAGTCCGCGCCCGACTGAGCCGCCAGCAGCGCTTTCTCACGGCGGGCGGACCGGCGTACATCGCCGTGCTCGACGAGAGCTGTCTCCGCAACATGGTCGGAGACGCCGACGTCATGCGCGAGCAGTGCGCCCATCTGCTGAAGGTGGCCCAACTGCCCAACATCCGAGTGCAGGTGGCACCGTTCAGCCAACCCGGAATCGACCGCCCGGACGCATCGATGTCACTGATCCTGCTGCCTGACGGGCACCAATGGGTGTACTCGGAATCACTCGACAGCGGCCACTTCAGCGATGATCCGGCCATCTTCGCGCGGCACAGCCAAACCTATGATGTGCTGAGGGCTGACTGCCTGTCGGGCCGCGAGTCCGCCGTTCTGATCAGCGACATGATGGAAAGGTACGGGCACCATGCAGAGGCACGATCTGACTGCGGCGACCTGGATCAAGAGCAGCTACAGCGGGGCCAACGGCGGCGACTGCCTCGAAGTCGCCCTCGGATTCCCCGGCCTCGTCCCCGTACGTGACAGCAAGGCCCCGGAGGGCCCTGCCGTCGTCTTCGAGCGTGCTGCCTGGGACACCTTCGTCCACAGCCTGTGAATAGGGCCCTCACACCAGGGCGAGGACGGCGACGGCCGGGGCCATGTAGATCAGCGGGAACGGGACGTGCGCGTACGAGCGGGCGCGGATCACGGTGAGGACGGCGCCGGCGAAGTAGAGGACGAGTCCGATCGCGGCGGCGATGCCGATCGCCGGGACGGCGTAGCCGACCAGGAGCCCGACCGCTCCGGCCAGCTTGGCGGCGCCGAGCCAGTTCCACCAGGAACGGGGAACGCCGTACTCGGCAAGCGGCTCGACGACGAACTTGGCGCGGGCGAAGATCGACGCCCCCGAGAACCCGGCCATGAACGCGGCGACGGCGGTGACGACGGTGGCGGTGGTGGACATCTCGGGCTCCTCGCTCGGACGGCGGCGGGCGTTTCCCGCTCGCTCACTGCACTGACACCGCGCTCGATGTACGTGTGACAGGTCCGGCGACTTTTTTCTGCGGCCGGTACGGGTGGCGGGTCTCTGAGGCCGTACGGGCGGGCGTTGCGGGTGGGCTTCTGGTGCGGCCGCCCTTGATCCGAGTGTGGCCCCCTCCACCACCGCCTCAAGGGCGCTCCCTTCGGTCGCGTCGCTTCGCGATGGCCTTTGGCCACCCTTGACCCGGCGGCTCCGGGAGCCTGTTCACACTCGGAGGGCGGCCGGGGGCCCGGCCACGCGAACCGGCCCGGGTAGCCCGCCGCGCCGTGGGCGGCGCGCGGGCCGGTGGGGTGGGGGCTGGGTTTGTGGCCGGGGCGGGTGGGGCCGTTTCGGGCTCCGGCTCGGGGTGCGCGGCAGTGGAATGGGGTGCCCATTGCGGGCTTAGCGGCTGTCGGCCGTCGTCCGGCCAGGGTTCATGCCCCGCTGGTCACTCCCGGTGGGCAGAGCGTTCACCTTCAACTCATTGCAATGCAAGGGTTGAAGCGTTGCATTAGATCTCAGGGCTGTTGCAACAATTTCCTTAGGCTGGCTTGCAATTATGGGAGTTGGCGGCATGAAGGGTGTTGCTGGATCCTTGAACGCAACGTAGCTTTTCCGTTGTAAGAAACAACGGATCGCTAGGAGAACGTGATGCAGAAGTTCGACACCCCCGCCCCCGTCTCGGCGCTCGTCAACGTCCCCGCCGGGCGCGTTCGGTTCATCGCGGGCGACCGGGTCGACACCACCGTGGAGGTCCGGCCCGCGAACGCCTCCGACAGTCGCGACGTGAAGGCGGCCGGGCAGACCGAGGTCAGCTACGACGGCGAGGTCCTGCGCATCGAGCTGCCCGCCTCGAAGAACCGGATGCTCGGCAACTCCGGTTCGATCGAGGTCGTCGTCCAGCTGCCCGCCGGCTCCCGCGTCGACGCGAAGACCGCCGCCGGCGAGTTCCACGGCGTTGGACGCCTCGGCGACGTCACCTTCGAAGGGGCCGCCGGCACCGTCAGGCTCGACGAGACCGCGAGTGCCCGGCTCACCCTCCAGGCCGGCGACATCGTCGTCGGACGCCTCGGCGGGTCCGCCGAGATCACCACCCAGAAGGGCGACCTCCGCATCGACGAGGCCATGGGCGGCACCGTCACCCTGCGCACCGAACACGGCGGGATCACGGTCGTCGCCGCCCAGGGCGTCTCCGCCTCCCTCGACGCCGGCACCGGCTACGGCCGCATCCACAACGCACTGAAGAACACCGACGGCACCCCGGGCCTGACCATCCACGCCACCACGACCTACGGCGACATCACCGCCCGCAGCCTCTGACCGCCTCCCGCCCTCTTCAACGTACAGCGCTTGGGGGGCCTTGCCACAAGAGACCGGTTCTGACGCAAAATCAACAACTGTTGCTGGAAAGAACGAAGGGGGAAACCGTCATGCGAGTGGTGCTGTCGTCCTACGGATCACGCGGGGACGTCGAACCGATGGCGGCGCTGGCCATCGCGCTGCGCGGGCTCGGGGCCGAGGTGCGGGTGTGTGCGCCCGAGGACGCGGAGTTCGCCGAGCGACTGGCCGGGGTCGGCGTGGAGTTCGTGCCCGTACGCCTCTCGATCCGCGCCCTGGTGGCGGAGACGCAGGCCGGTGTGCCGATCTCCATGACGGAGCGCGTGACCATGGTCGCCGCCGCAAAGTACGAGGCGGTGACCATGGCTGCCGACGGCGCGGACACGGTGCTGGCGACCGGACTGTTCCCGGCCGTGGCCGGGGCCCGCTCGGCGGCCGAGAAGCTGGGGCTGCGGTTCGCGTACGTCTCGTACTTCCCCGGCATGCTGCCGTCGCCGCACCACCCGCCGTACCCGCTGCCCGGCCGCCCGCTCCCCGAGGGCGTGACCGACAACCGCACGCTGTGGGACCTGGACGTCGAGGGCCAGAACGCGGTCTACGGCCCGGGACTCACCGCCTTCCGGGAGACGATCGGGCTGCCGCCCCTGGCGAGCGTGCGCGACTACGCGATCACCGGCCGGCCACTGCTGGCCGCCGACCCGGTGCTCGGCCCGTGGCAGGAACCCGCCGACCTCGACGTCGTACAGACCGGCGTCTGGACCCAGCCGGACGACCGCCCGCTCCCCGCCGACATCGAGGCCTTCCTGCAGACCGGGGAAGCACCGGTCTACGTGGGGTTCGGGAGCATGTCCATGCACAGCTCCCCCGACACCGCCAGGGTCGCCATCGAGGCGGTCCGGGCGCAGGGCCGCCGCGTGCTCGTCTCCCGGGGATGGGCGGACCTGGACCTGATCGACGACCAGGACGACTGCATGGCCGTGGGCGAGGCCAACCACCAGGCCCTCTTCCCGCGCGTGGCCGCCGTCGTCCACCACGGCGGGGCGGGCACGACCACGACGGCCGCCCGGGCCGGTGTCCCCCAGGTGCTGATCCCCCAGATGGTGGACCAGCCGTACTGGGCGAGCAGGGTCGCCGCCCTCGGCATCGGCGCCGCCCACGACGGCCCGGTCCCGACCTTCGACTCCCTCTCGACCGCCCTGACAACCGCCCTCGCCCCGCAAACCGTGGCCGCTGCCCGCGAGTTGGCGGCCGCGATCCGCACGGACGGGGCGGAGAAGACCGCGAAGCTGCTCCTCGACGGCTTCGGCGAACAGGCCTGAGACACCTGCCGGGCACGGGCCGAGCAAACCCGGTCCGCGAGGACCCTAGGACACCTCAGACGTCACATCAGTCCTCCTCCGTCACAAGGCGGCCCTCGACCTCCAGGTTTGCTCGCGCCCGTCCCCGACCACCCACCATCCACCCACCGGGAGTGACCAGCGGGGCATGAACCCCGGCCGGACGACGGCCGACAGCCGCTAAGCCGTGGATTGAGCACCCCATTCCACGCCCGCGCACCCCGAACCGAGCGAAACGGCCCCACCCGCCCCCGCCACGAACCGAGCCCCACCCCACCGGGGAGCACATGCCCCCCCGACCGAAGCGATACCCGGCCCCCCACCCACGCAGCCGCCATCCGCCTACGGCGGGAATGGCTACCCGAAGCGGCTCGCGTGGCCGGGCCCCCCGGCCGCCCTCCGAGTGTGAACAGGCTCCCGGAGCCGCCGGGTCAAGGGTGGAGCGAAGCGGAATCGCGAAGCGACGCGACCGAAGGGAGCGCCCTTGAGGCGGTGGTGGAGGGGGCCACACTCGGAACAAGGGCGGCCGCACCAGAAGCCCACCCGAAACGCCCACCCGTACGGCCTCAGAAACCCGCCACCCAAGACCGATGAGTTCCCACGTGGCCTCCAGTCAGTACCTATGACTAACAACGACACACCTCACACGACACACAACACACGACACCGAGGATCCAAGATGCGCACCCTGATCACCTCCGCCTTCATCTCGCTCGACGGCGTCGTGGAGGCCCCCGGCGGCGAGCCCGGCTACCGCAACTCCGGCTGGACCTTCAAGCACACCGAGTTCCTGCCCGAGTCCTTCGAGATCAAGGGGCGCGAGCAGAAGGAGGCCGCGGCCATGCTGCTGGGCCGGGTCAGCTACGAGGCCTTCAGCCCCGTGTGGCCGGACATGGAGGACTTCGCCGACTACAAGGTGATGCCGAAGTACGTCGTCTCCACGACCCTCGCCGAGGACGACCTGGTGTCGAACTGGGGCGAGACCACGATCCTGCGCTCGCTCGACGAGGTCGCCGCGCTGAAGGAGACCGAGGGCGGCCCGATCATCGTCCACGGCAGCGCGTCCCTGAACCAGGCCCTGTCGGACGCCGGCCTGATCGACCGCTACCACCTGCTGGTCTTCCCGCTCCTGCTCGGCGCGGGCAAGCGGCTCTTCAGCACCACGGACAAGGACGTCCAGAAGCTGAAGCTGGTCGAGCACGAGGTCTACGCGAACGGTCTGCAGAAGCAGGTCTTCGACGTCGTCCGCTAGGACTCGTCCACTAGGACTCGTCCGCTAAGACCCGTCCACTAGGACTCGTCAGGCCTGTCTACGCCGGATGGCCGCCGGGCACCCGCTCCCGGCTTGAAGGAGGAGGGCGGCGGCTCAATAGTGATGTGTGAGCAGGCCAGGCATGCGCTCAGCACCGCACGGTGCCGCGCCGCGCAACTCCCTGAGAGCCGCGCAACTCCGCGAGGGCCGCGCCACTCCCTGAGAGCCGCGCCGCTCCGTGAGACACGAGGCCGGAAAGGGCGCGGCCCGTGACCTGAGCCGACGAGCGGCGCGTCCGGACGCGTCCTTCCTGCCGGCACCCGACTGTGAGGGATGAGATGGACGACAGGCTCCAGCCGAAGGTCGCCCTGGTGACCGGAGGCACCACGGGAATCGGGCTCGCCACGGCACGTCGGCTGCTGGCCGAGGGCTGCAGCGTCATGATGGCGTCCAGGAACCGGGAGCGGGGCGAGAACGTCGTGGCCGATCTCGACAGCGCGAGGGTCGCGTTCCACCGGCTGGACGTGACCGACGAGTCATCGGTCGAGTCGTCCGTGGAAGCCACTGTCCGTCGCTTCGGCCGTCTGGACTACCTCTTCAACAACGCCGGGATCGAGGGCACTGCGGGGCCGATGGCCGCGTGGTCCGCCGACGTCGTCGCGGCGGTGCTGGACGTGAACGTCAAAGGCGCGTTCCTGTGCATGAAACACGCCGCGCCCCGCATGGTCGCCGGGTCGGTGATCGTCAACGGCAGCTCCTGGCTCGGGATGATCCCCATGCCCGCCGCCGCACCCTACGCGGCCAGCAAGGCCGCCCTGCTGAGCCTGACCCGTTCGGCGGCCGCCGAACTCGCCGAGCGGGGCATCTCGGTCTTCGCCACCTGCCCGGCAGTCGTCGACACCCCCATGATGGACCGCATCTCCCAGATGGCGGGCGCCCCCAAGTCGGCCCTCGCCGAGGGCGTCTGCCCGAGCCGGCAAGTCACCTCGCCCGACAGGGTGGCGGAGGTCGTGGCCGGCCTCCTGACATCGGAGACGCCCTTCGAAAGCGGATCCGCGCTGCGCATCGACCCGAACGAGGTCGAGCGGGTAGGGCCGTGACCCGGCACGTCGCGGGCCACCCTCCTACGAGAGGGCGGCCCACGACGTACTCACGTGCCGTACCCACGCGCCGTGCCTGCGCGCCGTACTACGCGCCCTGCCTGCGTGACGTACTTACGGGACGAATCTGCGTGACGTAACCCCGGTCAGCCCAGCGCGAGCCAGGCGACACCCGCGAGGACGGCGATCGCGACGACGATGCCCACGATCAGGCCGACGCGGGGGCCGGAGGACGCGGCGACGGCCTGTTGCGGCTGTCGCTGCGGGGTGCCCTCGTCGACGAAGGCGCGGAACATCTGGGTGCTGCCGGCGGGGTCGTAGGAGCCCTCGGGGCCCTGGGCGCCCTGGCCGTACGGTGCTTGGGGATTGTGTGCCATGGCCCGGACCCTAGCGAAGACGGGGTTGCCGCCCCAAGCCCTGGTCATCTCCCCTGCCCGGGACCTGCACGAACCCACCATCACCCCCTCCTCCGGCGCCGTCTCAGCGCCGTCTCAGCGCCGGCTCAGCGCCGTCTCCGGCGCTTCCCGAGCCCCTTTGCCGATTCTTTAGCGCGCTTTGACCGATTTAGTTTGCCTGAAGCAACCATCCATCTCTATGGTTGCTCTAAGCAACAAGATGTGCGGAAGCTCGAAGCTCGATGGAGACGCGATGGAGAGGGCGATGGAGACGCTGAGCCGGTACGAGGAGCTCGCCCGGGCGGTGAGCGCCATCGGCGCCGTGAAGCGCGGCCTCGCCCGCGCCCTGCCCGCCCACTGCCAGGGCGGCGCGGCGGCGGTCCTCGCCCTCGTCAAGCACCACGGCGACATGCGGATGAGCCGGCTGGCGGAACTGATGGCGGTCGACATGTCCGTGTGCAGCCGCCATGTGGCGCACACCGTGGAGCGCGGCTGGATCGAGCGACTGCCCGACCCGGACGACAAGCGCTCCCGGATCCTGCGCCTCACCGACGAGGGCTACGCGATGCTCGGCGAGCTCGACCGCCGGGTCACCGAGGCCTTCACCCGCCACCTCGCGGAGTGGTCCGACGAAGACGTCGCTCTGCTCACCGGCCTGCTCTCCCGTCTCCGCGACTCCTTCGGGGACTGCCGGGCCCACCACGCCTGACCGACGTCGCTCAGACGCCACCACGGCGCCGCTCGGACCACGCCGGACGACGCCCCTCCCCCAGCCGCCCCAGCCGCCACGCAAAGGAAACTCATGGCTACGACCGCACCTGCCACGGGTGCACGGGAAGCCCGGACCGACACCTCCGGCGCCGCCCCGATGACGCACCGGCAGATCATGGAGGCGCTGTCCGGGCTCCTGCTCGGCATGTTCGTCGCCATCCTGTCCTCGACGATCGTCTCCAACGCGCTCCCGCAGATCATCACCGACCTCGGCGGCGGCCAGTCCGCCTACACCTGGGTCGTCACCGCCGCCCTCCTGTCGATGACGGCGACCACGCCGCTCTGGGGCAAGCTCGCCGACCTCTTCTCCAAGAAGCTGCTCGTCCAGATAGCCCTGGTCATCTACGTCGCCGGCTCGGTCGTCGCCGGTCTCTCCCAGAACACCGGCATGCTCATCGCCTGCCGCGTCGTCCAGGGCATCGGCGTCGGCGGTCTGACCGCCCTCTCCCAGATCATCCTGGCCGCCATGATCGCCCCGCGTGAGCGCGGCCGGTACAGCGGCTACCTCGGCGCCGTCTTCGCCGTCGCCACCGTCGGCGGCCCGCTGCTCGGCGGCGTCATCACCGACACCGAGTGGCTCGGCTGGCGCTGGTGCTTCTACGTCGGCGTGCCCTTCGCGGTCATCGCGCTGCTCGTCCTCCAGAAGACCCTCAAGCTCCCGGTCGTGAAGCGCGAGGTCAAGGTCGACTGGGCCGGCGCCTTCTTCATCAGCGCCGCCGTCTCGCTGCTCCTCATCTGGGTCACCTTCGCCGGCGACAAGTACGACTGGATGTCCTGGCAGACCGCCGTCATGGTCGGTGGTTCGGTCGTGCTCGGCGCGGTCTTCGTCCTCGTCGAGTCCAGGGCCTCCGAGCCGATCATCCCGCTGCGCCTCTTCCGCAACCGCACGATCACGCTCGCCTCGACGGCCTCGCTCTTCGTGGGTGTCGCGATGTTCGCCGGCACGGTGTTCTTCAGCCAGTACTTCCAGCTGGCCCGCAACGAGTCGCCGACCATGTCCGGCGTCCTCACGATCCCGATGATCGGCGGACTGTTCGTCTCCTCGACCGTCTCCGGCATGATCATCACCAAGACCGGCCGCTGGAAGGCCTGGCTGATCAGCGGCGGCGCGCTCGCCACGGCGGGCCTCGGCCTGCTCGGCACCCTCCGCTACGACACCGAGTACTGGCACATCGCCCTGTTCATGGCGGTCCTCGGCCTCGGCCTCGGCATGATGATGCAGAACCTGGTCCTGTGCACCCAGAACCAGGTCGCGCCCTCGGACCTCGGCGCCGCCTCCTCCGTCGTCACCTTCTTCCGCTCCCTCGGCGGTGCGATCGGTGTCTCGGCGCTCGGCGCGGTCATGGCCCACCGGGTCACCGACTACGTCAAGGACGGCATGGCCGAGCTCGGCCCGAAGGCCGCGGCGGCCATGGGCCAGGGCGGCGGCGGTGGCGGCATCCCGGACATGGACAAGCTGCCCGCTCCGATCCGCACGGTGATGGAGAGCGCGTACGGGCACGGCGTCGGCGACGTGTTCCTCTACTCGGCGCCGTTCGCGCTGCTCGCCTTCCTGGTGACGCTGTTCATCAAGGAGGTCGCGCTGAAGAGCAGCACGGTGGTCACCGACGAGAAGTGAGAAGACTCCCGGCCGCGCTTCGAGCGGAGGCGCGGCCGGGTCGGGTACGGAGCGGCGGGCAGGGGACGGCCCGCCGCTCCGTCACGTCCGGCCCCGCCTGCCCGACCGTGGGCCCCGCCTGCCCGACCGTGGGCTCCGCCTACCCGGCCGTCCGGCCCCGCCTACCCGGCCGTGCGGCTCCGCTCGACCATGACCTCGATGCCGGCGATCAGGACCTCCAGGGCGTACGCGAAGTCGCGGTCCCAGATGGCGCTGACGCTGCCGTGGGAGGCGCGCTCGTCGAGGATCTCCGCCATCGGTTCGAGCACCTCCACGAACTGCGGATCGTCGCGGAAGGCCTTCACCGACTCGCCGTAGAAGTCGTCCTGCGACATCCCGGCCTCGTCCGCACGGCGCTGGAACTGGGACTCGATCGTCCCGTAGCCGTAGACGAACTGGAAGACGGCCGACATCGCGCTCGGCTGGCGGTCGATCGGCAGCCCGCTGTCCCGGACCGCCTCCTGGATCTTGGCGCCGACGGCGATCGCGTTCGGCCCGATGTTGAGGTACTGGCCGGCGCAGGGCGACATCCACGGGTGGCGCACCAGCATCAGGCGATAGGCCAGGGCGAGCAGCTTGATCCGGCCCTGCCAGTCGTCGGCGGAGTCGATCTCGGCGAGGTCGATCTCCCCGTAGCAGGTGTCGATGGCGTACTCGATGATGTCGTCCTTGGTGTCCACGTACCAGTACAGGGACATCGCGGTGACGTTCAGCTCGGTGGCGAGCTTGCGCATGGAGAGCTTGGCCAGGCCCTCCTCGTCCAGCATCCGGATGGAGGCGGCGACGATCCGCTCCCGGTCGAGTCCGGCCGGGCCGCCGCCGCTGCGGGCGGCCCGGTGCTCGAGCCAGACGCTGGAACCCGCCGGGTTCTTGGCCCGGTCGGCTGCCTTGACCATCGCGCGCTCCATCCTGGTCCCCGCCGTCAGTGATCCGTGACCATGCTAGGCAGCCACGGCGTGCTGTTCGGCAGCGCCCGCGCCCTTGGTCTCGGCCCGCTCGGCCCGCTTCAGCAGGGCCGCGGCGAGCAGACCGCCGGCGAAGACGGCGATCGCGCCGACCAGCTGGCTGGTCTGGAGGCCGGTGGCGTAGGCGTCGGCGATCTGTCCGCGCTCGGCGTCGCTGCCGGCCGCGGCCAGGGCGGCCGGGAGCGAGGTGGCGGTGACGGTGACGAGGGCGGCGAAGCGGGCGTTGAGGACGGCGCCGAGGACGGCGACGCCGAGGCCGTTGCCGAACTCGGCGAGGGTGCCGTTGACGCCCGCGCCGACACCGGCCTTCTCCGGCGGGATGGCGCTCATGATCGCGTTGGCCATGGCCGGGTTGGAGACGGCGAGGCCGACGCCCATCAGGACCAGGCCCAGGAGCATGCCCCAGTACGTGCCGTCCGCGCCGCCACCGATCACGGCGATGGACGTGAGACCACCCGCGACCAGGGTCATGCCGACGGCCACCGTGACGGGGGTGCCGAGCTTCATGACGATGCGCGGGCCCACGCCGGTGAGGTTGAGGGCGACGACGGTCAGGGCGAGCGGCGCCATCCGCAGACCGGCCTCCAGCGGCTCGTAACCGAGGACGAACTGCAGGTGCTGGGTGAGCAGGAAGAGCGAGCCGCCCATGCCGAACATCACCAGGATGGCGCCGGCGACGGCGCCGACGAACTTCTGGTTGCGGAAGAAGTGCATGTCGAGCATCGGGTACGGGACGCGCAGCTCCCAGAGCGCGAACGCGGCCAGGACGGCCACGCCGATCGCGGCCGGGACGAGCACCTCGACGGAGGTCCAGCCGTGCTCGGGACCGGTGATGATCGCGTACACGGCGGAGGTCATGCCGATGGTGGAGAGCAGCGCGCCGACCAGGTCGGGGCGTTCGCCCAGCGGGTTCTTGGACTCGGGGACCAGCTTGAGGACCGCGACGAGGCCGATCACGGCCACCGGGATGTTGATGAGGAAGATCATTCCCCACCAGAAGTGGTTGAGGATGGCGCCGCCGATCAGCGGTCCGGCGGCGAAGCCGAGCGAGCCGACGGTGGCCCACAGGGCGATCGCCTTGACCCGCTCCGAGTCGTCGAAGATCTGCATGACGACGGCGAGGGTCGTGGTCATCAGGAGCGCGCCGCCGATGCCCATGCCCGCGCGGGCGGCGATCAGCTGCCCGGTGGAGTCGGCGAGTCCGGCGGTGAGCGAGCCGAGGCCGAACAGCGCGAGACCGATGGCCAGCATCTTCTTGCGGCCGTAGCGGTCGGCGGCGTTGCCCGCGGTGAGCAGCAGACCGGACTGCACGAGCGAGTAGGCGTTGATCATCCACTGGATGTCGCTGGTGGAGGCGTGGAGCTCGGTGGTCAGCGAGGGGATCGCGACGCTGAGCACGGTGTTGTCGAGCAGCACGGTGAGCTGAGCGAGGCAGATGACGCCGAGGATCAGCCAGCGCTGCGGGTGGCCGCCGGTCGCGGCCGGTTCGTTCGCGGCGGTCGACGCCGTCATGGGAACTCCTTATACGGTGTACGAGGCTTGGACTCGTACACCGTATAAGACTCTCTTGTACGCTGTATAGCGATATTTTCCGGCCGACTGTTTCCAGCTGCTCCCGACTGCGCTCCCGACTGCTCCAGGTCGCTCCCGACTGCTCCAGCTCCTTACTTCGTGCTGGTCAGGGGGCGGGTCAGGTCGTAGAAGGTGGCGTTGCCGACGGTGACCTTCTGGAAGGTCTCCTCGACCCAGGACGAGATGTCCGCGCCGTGGCCGCCCGCGCCGAAGCCTCCGCCGGAGGCGATGAAGTAGTGGATCTTCCCTTCGGCGACGTACTGCTTGAACTGCGCGAGGGTCGGCGACGGGTCGCTGCCGTTGAAGCCGCCGATGGCCATCACGGGCTTCTCGGTGGCGAGCTGGTAGCTGGCGGCGTTCTGCGAGCCGATCGCGGCGGCGACCCAGGTGTAGTCGTCGGCGTCGGCGAGCAGCTTCTCCCTGGCCTCGGTACCGACGTCCGCGCCGTTGAGGAGCCCGCCCATGCCGCCGGGTCCGTTGGCCTGGCCCTCACGGGCCGCACCGGGAGCCTGGCCGGCCTGGCCGGCCTGGCCACCCTGGCCGTCCGGAGCCGGTCCGCCCGGCGCCTGACCACCCGGCCCGCCCGGACCACCCGGGAACTGGCCCTGGCCGCCCGGAGCCTGACCCTGGCCCTGACCCTGACCCTGGCCGTCCGGCCCGTACACGAAGAACATCCGGCCGTTGCCCGGGCCGCCGCGCATGCCGCCCGGCCCCGCCATGCCCGCCGGGCCGGCCGTCACGATCGAGCCCTGGTGGCCGTCGGCCAGCGTCGCCAGGGTGTACGCGAAGGGGCCCGCGAGTCCCGCCGCGAGGCCCAGGCCCGCCGCCGCGAGGCCCAGGCGGCGGTCGGTACGGCCCGCGAGCAGCAGCCCGAGCGCCGCCGCGCCGCCGGCCACGAGCACCGTCCAGCGCAGCCACGGCAGCCAGTCCGGCGTACGGCCGAGCAGCATCCAGCCCCACACCGCCGTCACCGCGACCGTCACCGCGAGCGCCGCCGAGGCCGTGAACCGGCCCCGCTCCTCCCACAGCACCGCCGCGCCCATGCCGATCAGAGCGGCGACGTACGGGGCCATCGCCACCGTGTAGTACTCGTGGAAGATGCCGGCCATGAAGCTGAAGACGGCCGTCGTCAGGAGCAGCGAACCGCCCCACACCAGGAACGCCGAGCGCGCCGTGTCGGTGCGCGCGGCCCGCCAGGTCACCACGAGACCGGCGACGAGGAGGATCAGCGCGGCGGGCAGCAGCCAGGAGATCTGGCCGCCGACCTGCTCGTTGAACATCCGCCCGAGGCCCGTCTCGCCCCAGCCGCCACCGCCGCCGGCCCCGCCGCCGGGTCCGCCGCCGGCCCGGGTGGGCAGCTCCATGCCGGCCGGCAGGTTCTCGGTGATCCTGCCGCCGGCGCCGCCCGACCCGCCGCGGCCACCGCCGCCGACGCTGCCGACCTCGTTGCCGTTGAGCCTGCCCAGACCGTTGTAGCCGAAGGTCAGCTCCAGGAAGCTGTTGTTCTGCGAGCCTCCGACGTACGGGCGGGAGGACTTCGGCCACAGCTCGACCAGGGCCACCCACCAGCCCGCCGACACCAGCAGCGCGAGCCCGCCCAGGCTTAGCCGGCCGAGCCGGCGCCCGAACCCGCCCGGCGCGCACACCACGTACACCAGCGCCAGTACCGGCAGGATCAGGAAGGCCTGCAGCGTCTTGGCGAGGAACGCGAAACCGAGCGCCACGCCCGCCCACACCAGCCACTTCGCCGCGCCCCGGTCCAGCTCCAGGGCACGCAGCACGCAGTACACGGCCACCGTCATGAGCAGCGCGAGCAGCGCGTCCGGGTTGTTGAAGCGGAACATCAGCGCGGCCACCGGAGTCAGCGCCAGGACCGCGCCCGCGATCAGGCCGGCGCCCGCACCGAAGCGGCGGCGGACGGCCGCGTACAGGACGGCGACCGTCGCCACGCCCATCAGCACCTCGGGCACGAGGATCTGCCACGAGCCGAGACCGAAGAGCCGCACCGACAGGGCCATCGGCCACAGCGCGGCCGGCGGCTTGTCGACCGTGATGGCGTTCGCCGCGTCGAGCGAACCGAAGAAGAAGGCCTTCCAGCTCTGGCTGCCGGCCTGGACGGCCGCGGAGTAGAAGGAGTTGGCGTAGCCGCTCGCGCTCAGGTTCCAGAGGTAGAGGGCGGCGGTGGCGAGCAGCAGGCCGTGGAACGCGGGCCGCACCCACGGCGCGTCCTCGGGCCGCCCGCGCCACAGGCGGTGGAGCGGGGTGGGTGAACGGTGGTCGGTGGTCATCGGGTCCACGTCCTGGTCGGGTTCGGGGAACGGTCCGGGAAGACCCAGAGCCGGAAGAGGAGGAAGCGCACGACGGTCGCGGCGAGATTGGCGACGATCAGCACGGCGAGCTCGGTGGAGTGCGCCGGATCGCCGCTCGCGGCCTCGAGCGCGGCGAGCGAACCGCTGGTCAGGGCCAGGCCGATGCCGAAGACGACGAGGCCCTGCGCCTGGTGGCGGGCGGCCCGCTCCCGGCCCCGTACGCCGAAGGTGAGCCGGCGGTTGGCGGCCGTGTTGGCGACGGCGGAGACCAGGAGGGCGGCGGCGTTGGCGAGCTGGGCACCGACGCCGAGCCGGAAGAGCGAGTACAGCGCGAGGTAGAAGAGGGTGGACAGGGCGCCGACCACGCAGAAGCCGACCAGCTGACGCGCCAGCCCGCCCGGCACGCCCGGCAGTTCGCGGTCGCGCGGGTCGTCGCCGAACGGCCGGGCGAGCCGGTCGAGCGGCAGCGAGCCGGTCGCGAGCGCCCGCCCCACCCGCCACACGCCCTTCAGGTCCTCGGTGGCGGTACGGACGATGTGCACCGTCGAGTCGGGGTCGTCGACCCAGTCGACCGGCACCTCGTGGATCCGCAGCCCGGCCCGCTCCGCGAGCACCAGCATCTCGGTGTCGAAGAACCAGCCCGAGTCCTCGACCATCGGCAGCAGCCGCTCCGCGACCTCCCGCCGGATCGCCTTGAACCCGCACTGGGCGTCCGAGAACCGGGCGGCGAGCGAGCCGCGCAGGATCAGGTTGTAGGCGCGGGATATGAACTCCCGCTTGGGGCCGCGCACCACGCGCGAGGAGCGGGCGAGCCGCGAGCCGATCGCCAGGTCGGAGTGACCCGAGATGAGCGGCGCGACGAGCGGCAGCAGCGCGTTGAGGTCGGTGGACAGGTCCACGTCCATGTACGCGAGGACCGGCGCGTCCGACGCCGACCACACCGTCCGCAGCGCCCGGCCCCGGCCCTTCTGCTCGAGCCGCACGCTGCGGACGGTGTCTGGCAGACGGGCGGCGAGCGCGCGGGCCACGTGCGGGGTGGCGTCGGTGGAGGCGTTGTCCGCGACGGTGATGCGGAAGGCGTACGGGAAGGTGCGGTGAAGGTGCTCGTGGAGCCGCAGCACGCACGGCTCCAGGTCCTTCTCCTCGTTGTGGACGGGGATCACCACGTCGAGGACGGGCCGGCCGGCCGCGCCCACGGGCAGGTGCTCCCGGGAGGGAAGCGTTTCGGCGCTCGGTGACGTTCGCATGTCCCCGACACTCGCCGGGCCCGCTGTCACGGCCGTGTGGTGAGCCTGTGGCCGGCCTGTGAGTCAGCACGGACGGGGCGACAGCACCGGCAGGATGACGGCGCCGGCAGGGCGACAGCACCGGCAGGACGTCAGCGCCGGCAGGGCGACAGCACCGGCAGGGCGACAGCACCAGCAGGATGACGGCACCGACAGAACGTCAGCGCCGACAGGGCGACAGGGCCGCCAGGGCGGCAGCACCGACCGGCCGTCGGCGCCGACAGGGCGACAGCACCGCCAGGACGTCAGCGCCGACCGGCCGTCAGCGCCGGCGTGGCAGACGCACGGCGAACAGCGTCCGCCCGGGGCGGCTGTCGACGGTCACCTCGCCGCCGTGGGCGAGGGTGACGGCGCGGACGATGGCGAGCCCGAGGCCGGTGCTGCCGGCCTGCCGGGACCTGGAGGCGTCGCCGCGCGCGAACCGCTCGAAGACCGAGGGCAGCAACTCGCCCGGAATGCCGGGCCCGTCGTCCTCGACCTCGACGACCGCGTGACCCGGCTCCGTACGGACGCGGGCGGTGACGGTCGTGCCGGGCGGGGTGTGCGTGCGGGCGTTGCCGAGCAGGTTGACCAGCACCTGGTGCAGCCGGGCGCCGTCGGCCGGCACCTTCACCGCCGCCTCGCCGTCGGGGAGTTCGAGGCGCCAGCGGTGCTCGGGCCCGGCGGCACGGGCGTCGGAGACCGCGTCCACGACGAGCAGTGAGAGATCGGTGCTCTCGTACGAGAGCGGCCGTCCGGTGTCGAGCCGGGCGAGCAGCAGCAGGTCCTCCACCAGGCCCGTCATCCGGGTCGCCTCGGACTCGATGCGCCCGAGGGCGTGCCGGGTGTCGGGCCCGCACTCCTCCCGGCCGCGCCGGGTCAGCTCCGCGTACCCGCGGATCGAGGCGAGCGGCGTGCGCAGCTCGTGGCTCGCGTCGGCGACGAACTGCCGCACGCGCGTCTCGCTGCGCTGGCGTGCGTCCAGTGCCGAATGGACGTGGTCCAGCATCCGGTTGATGGCCGCGCCGACCTGCCCCACCTCGGTGCGCGGATCGGCCTGCGCCTCCGGCACCCGGTGGTCGAGCGCCACCTCGCCGCTGTGCAGGGGCAGTCGGGCCACCTGGGCCGCGGTCACGGCGACCCTGCGCAGGGGCCGCAGGGCGACCCGTACGAGCACGGTCCCTGCGAGCGAGGCGGCGACGAGCCCGGCGCCGGTGACGCTCAGCTCGACGACGACGAGGGTGGAGAGGGCGTCCTGGACCTCGGTCAGCGGAATGCCGATGAGGTAGTCGCCGTTCTTGCCGGACGCGTACTGCACCCGGTAGTCACCGAGGCCGCCGGGCAGCGACACGGTGTACGGATCACCGTCGCGCGGGACGGCGGCGAGGGCGGCGCTCTGGGCGTCGTCGAGCTTGATCGACCGGTACCGCGGCCCGTACACGCCGTCCTCCGGCGGCACGGAGCGGTCCGCCGCCGTCACCTCCCCGTCCACCAGCCGCGCGCCGACCGTCCCCAGCGGCGCGCCGGGCCCGATGACGAAGCCCAGGGGCGTGTCGAAGCCGCCCGGCGAGGGCTCGACCGAGTCGGGCGGCGGCCCCGCGGCCCGGTTGGCGACCTCCTGCAGGCGGGTGTCCGCCTGGTCGTACAGATACGACCGGAACGCGATCGTCGTCACCGTGCCGATGACCGCGCAGACGACGGCGATCAGCGCGACGGCGGAGACGACGAGCCGGGTCCGCAGCGACCAGGGCGCCCGTGGGCGGACGCGCACGCCGGCTACTCCCCCGGCTTGATCAGATAGCCCGCCCCGCGCCGGGTGTGGATCATCGGGCTGCGCCCGGCGTCGATCTTCCGGCGCAGGTAGGAGATGTAGAGCTCGACGACGTTGGCCTGGCCGCCGAAGTCGTACGACCACACCCGGTCCAGGATCTGCGCCTTGCTGAGCACCCGGCGCGGGTTGCGCATGAGGAAGCGCAGCAGCTCGAACTCGGTGGCGGTGAGATGGATCGACTCGCCGCCCCGGGTCACCTCGTGGCTGTCCTCGTCCAGGGTGAGGTCCCCGACGGTGAGCAGCGACTCGGCGCGCGCCTGCGCGGCCCCGGACCGGCGGATCAGCCCGCGCAGCCGGGCCACCACCTCCTCCAGGCTGAACGGTTTGGTGACGTAGTCGTCGCCGCCCGCGGTGAGCCCGGCGATCCGGTCCTCGACCGCGTCCTTCGCGGTCAGGAACAGCACCGGCACCTCGGGCAGCTCGCGCCGCAGCCGCCCGAGGACGGCGAGCCCGTCCATGTCGGGCAGCATCATGTCGAGCACGACGGCATCGGGCCGGAACTCCCGCGCCCGCTTCAGGGCCCCGGCCCCGTCGCCCGCACTGTGCACCTGCCAGCCCTCGTAGCGCAGGGCCATCGACAGCAGCTCGGCGAGCGAGGCCTCGTCGTCGACGACGAGGACGCGGACGGCACTGCCGTCGGGCCGGAGCAGATCGGTACGCGAACGGGAGGTGGTCGCAGTCATGCGGATACGGTCGCGGGGGAGCGTGAGACCCGGCTTGGGCTTTTCTGTGAATTCGCTGAGAAAGAGCGGGGGCGGGGAGGCGCGGTCGTCGCGGGGGCGGCTGGGGCCGGGGGCCGGCCGGGGCCGGGGGCGGTCGGGACCGGGGGTGGTCGTCGCGGGGGCGGGGGCGGCCGGGGCCGAGGGCCGGCCGGGGCCGAGGGCGGTCGGGGCC
>NZ_JBHXFE010000052.1:0-58859 GCF_042722475.1 Streptomyces sp. NPDC127092 | reverse complement strand
CCCGGGACGCCCGGGACGCCCGCGGCGCCCGCGGCGCCCGCGGCGCCCGGCGCCGCCGGAGTCCGCGGGGCGGGCACGGACGCCTCGGGAGCGGACGCGCCGGAGTCGGCGCCGCCGCCCTGCGCGGTCGTACCGCCGGAGCCGGCGACGCCGCCCCTCGCGGTCGTACCGCCGAAGCCGGTGCCCTCGCCGCCCTTCCCGGTCGTGCCGCCGAAGCCGGTGCCGTCGCCGCTCATGCCCGCCATGCCGCCGGGGCCTCCGCCGTCGCCGCCCCTGCCGGCCGCACTCCCGGCCACAGCGCCCGGGCCGCCCTTCCCGGCCGCGCCGCCCGTCGTCGGCAGGCCCGGGGCGGATCCCGCCGGGCTCACCGCGACCCGCAGCACCGCCCCGCACGGGCAGCCGACCTCCGGGTGGGGCCAGTCGGAGGCGCGGGCGCAGGCCTGGCACTGGACGGTGACCCACTCGTCGGACCAGTTCCGGTGGGTGACGGGCACGGCGGCGGCGCCGGGGATCACCGGGGGCGCGACCGGGATGCCGCAGGAGCAGGGGAAGGCGGGTGCCGCGTACCGCAGGGTGCGGAGGCACTCCGGACAGCGCACCTGGACCGACTCAGCCACTTCGAACCCCCTCCTGCGTCGTGCGGTCCCCATGCTCCACCAATTCGGTCGTCAAGGGGAGGAACTTCGGCCATCGCGCGCACGGGCCTCGCTTATGGACGTCTCTTGACGCCTCTCCACCGGCCCACCTACATTGCTTCCGTATAGCAGAACAGTACTTCCGCATTATGGAAACAAGCCGTCAAGGCCCCGAAGCAGGAGCACTCCCATGCCTCGTATGACCGCCGCCGCAGCGGCCGTTGAGATCCTCAAGCGCGAAGGCGTCACCAACGCGTTCGGTGTGCCCGGCGCGGCGATCAACCCCTTCTACCGAGAGCTCAAGAACGTCGGCGGGATCAGCCACACCCTCGCCCGCCACGTCGAAGGCGCCTCCCACATGGCCGAGGGCTACACCCGGGCCAAGGCCGGCAACATCGGCGTCTGCATCGGTACGTCCGGCCCCGCCGGCACCGACATGATCACCGGCCTGTACTCGGCGATCGCCGACTCGATCCCGATCCTCTGCATCACCGGCCAGGCCCCGGTCTCGAAGCTCCACAAGGAGGACTTCCAGGCCGTCGACATCGCCGCGATCGCCAAGCCGGTCACCAAGGCCGCGACGACCGTCCTGGAGGCCGCGCAGGTCCCCGGTGTCTTCCAGCAGGCCTTCCACCTGATGCGCTCCGGCCGCCCGGGCCCGGTCCTCATCGACCTGCCGATCGACGTCCAGCTGACCGAGATCGAGTTCGACCCGGAGACGTACGAGCCGCTGCCGGTCTACAAGCCGTCCGCGACCCGCGCCCAGGCCGAGAAGGCCCTGACCTTCCTCCTGGAGTCCGAGCGCCCGCTGATCGTCGCCGGTGGCGGCATCATCAACGCCGACGCCTCCGACCTGCTGGTCGAGTTCGCCGAGCTGACCAACGTCCCGGTCATCTCCACCCTCATGGGCTGGGGCACCATCCCCGACGACCACGAGCTGGCCGCCGGCATGGTCGGCGTCCAGACCGCGCACCGCTACGGCAACGCGACCTTCCTGGAGTCGGACTTCGTCCTCGGCATCGGCAACCGCTGGGCCAACCGCCACACCGGCTACAACATGGACGCCTACACCAAGGGCCGCAAGTTCGTCCACGTCGACATCGAGCCCACCCAGATCGGCAAGATCTTCGCGCCCGACTACGGCATCGCCTCCGACGCCAAGGTCGCCCTGGAGCTCTTCGTCGAGATCGCCAAGGAGTGGAAGGCCGCGGGCAGGCTGCCGGACTTCTCCGCCTGGGCCGCCTCCGCGCAGGAGCGCAAGGCCACCCTCCAGCGCCGTACGCACTTCGACGACATCCCCATGAAGCCGCAGCGCGTCTACGAGGAGATGAACAAGGCCTTCGGCCCGGAGACCCGCTACGTCACCACCATCGGTCTCTCCCAGATCGCGGCCGCGCAGTTCCTGCACGTCTACAAGCCGCGCCACTGGATCAACTGCGGCCAGGCCGGCCCGCTCGGCTGGACGATCCCGGCCGCCATCGGTGCCGCCACCGCCGACCCGGAGACCCCGGTCGTCGCCCTCTCCGGCGACTACGACTTCCAGTTCATGATCGAGGAGCTGGCGGTCGCCGCCCAGCACAAGGTCCCCTACGTCCACGTCCTCGTGAACAACGCCTACCTCGGTCTGATCCGGCAGGCGCAGGGCAACCTCGGCATCAACTTCGAGGTCAACCTCGAGTTCGAGAACATCAACACGCCGGAGATCGGCGTCTACGGCGTCGACCACGTCAAGGTCGCCGAGGGCCTGGGCGTCAAGGCGATCCGCGTCGAGGACCCGAACAAGCTGGGCGAGGCCCTGGAGCAGGCCAAGAAGATGGCCGTCGAGTTCCAGGTCCCGGTCGTCGTCGAGGCGATCCTGGAGCGCATCACCAACATCGCGATGAGCAAGACGGTCGACATGAGCGACGTCACCGAGTTCGAGGAGCTGGCCACCGAGCCCGGCCACGCGCCCACCGCGATCAAGGCCCTGAAGGTCTGACCGAGTCAGATCGCGTCCGATCGCATCTGATCAAGGACGCATCAGGGACCGGAGCGGAGACCTGATCAGGGATCCGATCGGGGAGCCGTGAGACGGCCCCCGCCCCGAGGAGCACCGGGGCGGGGGCCTCCTTGTGCCGCCACGAGCGTCGCGCCCGCCTCCGTCCACGCGTACAGGACCGAGCGGCCCGCCCGGCTCCGCCGTACCAGACCGGCGTCGAGCAGCACCTTCAGATGCCGGCCCACCGACCCGAGCCCCTGCCCGGTCAGGGCGACCAACTGGCTGGTGGACTTGGGCGTTTCGAGCCGTACGAGGACCCCGGCGCGAGCCCGGCCCAGGAGCGCGCCGAGTGCCTGCGGCACGACGGGTCCCGTGACGTCCGCCAGGGCGCCGGAGCACGCGTACACGACGGCGTACCGCTCCGAACCCTCCCACGAGGCCCAGCCGGTGTGCGGGGTCACCGGGACGAAGAGCAGCCGGCCTCCGCCCACCGAACGCGGCGGATAGTCACGGGTGTTGATCTGCAGCCGTCCGTCGCCCAGCCACCGCATCTTCCCCGGGCACAGCTCGTCGAGCGCCGCGGCCCAGCCGCCCCGGCTCAACAGGGCCGTGCGCGCCACCACGTCGGCCTCGAGGATCCGCCGCCGGCGCGGCCACTCCGGCAGCACCGTCTCCCGCCACACCCACTCCAGGACCTCCGCCATCCGCCGCGGCAGGTCCCGCCGCGACCGCAGCGGCTCGGGCACGGGCCCGCCGACCGCCACCTCCAACTGCGGGACGGCGTCGTCCGGTTCGGCTTCCCGTACCGCCGCCACCTCGTCCTCGAAGGACTGCTCGCCCTCGCCCAGGGGAGTGGGCGTGAGGAAGTCCGCGTTCCAGGTGGGGCCGATGGCGGCCCGGACCAGCAGCGCGTCGACCGGCTCGGCGGCGAGACGCTCCCGGTACGCGGGCAGACGGGCGGCCAGCCAGGCCCGCTCGCCCGGGTGGGCGGCCCCGGCCGCGTGCAGGGTCTTCAGGGCCGCCACGGTCTCCGCCAGCGGCGACACCACGAACCGGCCGCTCGCGAGCGCGTCCGTACCGATCTGCCACCAGCCCATGGCGCCCGCCCCCCCGACCCGTCGCCCGCCGACCTTTCGCCGCCCCGCGAAACAATAACGGCGCCGCACCGCGCTCCCCGAGACTCCGCGGCATGCCCCGCTACCGCGATGTCTTCCGCGTTCCCGAGTTCACCCCGCTCTTCCTCAGCGGCGCGGCACTCGCCGCCGCCCAGACCGTGGCCGGCCTCGGCCTCGCCACGCTCGTCTTCCGCGCCACGGGTTCGCCGCTGCTCTCCGCGCTCGCGATGTTCGGCCCGGCCCTCGCCCAGCTCGTCGGCGCCACGACGCTGCTCGCGGCGGCCGACCGGCTGCCGCCGCGGGCGGCGCTGACCGCCGTCGCCCTGGTCTTCGCGGCCGGCACCGCCGCCCAGACGCTTCCCGGGCTGCCCGTCGCCGCCGCCTTCGGGATCCTCTTCCTCCAGGGGCTGGCCGGCTCGGTCGGCGGCGGGGTGCGCGGCGGACTGCTCAACGAGATCCTGCCCCGTGACGAGTACCTGCTCGGCCGCTCCGTGTTCAACATGTCCGTCGGCGTCTGCCAGATCGCCGGTTTCGCGGCCGGCGGTCTGCTGCTCGCGCTGCTCTCGCCCCGCGGCACCCTGCTCACCGGAGCCGCGCTCTACCTGGCCGCCGCGCTGCTCGCCCGCGGCGGCCTGACCCGGCGGGCCCCGCGCGCCACCGGACGGCCCTCGCCGGCCGAGACCTGGCGGACCAACGCCAAGCTGTGGTCCTCGCCCGCGCGCCGCCGCACCTACCTCGCGCTCTGGGTGCCGAACGGGCTGATCGTCGGCTGCGAGTCGCTCTTCGTGCCGTACGACCCGGAGCACGCCGGGCCGCTCTTCGTCTGCGCCGCGGCGGGGATGCTGGCCGGGGACACCGCCGTCGGCCGCTTCGTACCGGCACGGTGGCGGAACCGCCTCGCCGCGCCGCTGCAGGTGCTGCTCGCGGCCCCGTACCTGCTGTTCTTCCTGCGGCCCTGGCTGCCGCTCGCCCTGCTCGCCGTGGCGGTCTCCGCCGTCGGCTACGCGGCGAGCCTGCTGTACCAGGAACGGCTCATGGCGCTGGTGCCGGACGAGCTGAGCGGTCACGCGCTGGGGCTGCACACCTCGGGGATGCTGGCCCTCCAGGGGCTGAGCGCCGCCCTGGCCGGGGGCCTCGCCCAGCTGACGTCGACGGCCACCGCGATGACGCTGCTCGCGCTGTTCTCGCTCGCGGTGACCCTGGCGCTGGCCGTCGGCGCGCCGCGTCCGGGCGTACCGCGAACGTCCCCGCCTACGGGCCGCAGGGAAGCGACCCGTACATGAAGGAAGAGCGCGGAACCAGGGACCGTAAACCTGGTTCCGCGCTCTCGCTTGATGACCGCCCGACGGCACGAGGCTGGCGCGACAGGACGTTCGCGCCGCCGGGCGGAGTCTGTCCCCCTTCCGTGCGAGAAGGGGGGCGTTGGGACCGCGGTGGTGCCGACGGGCGCTGCGGCCGGTCCCTTCCTTCAGGTCAAGAAGGGGAGCCACAGGCCCTTACCACCGCACTGGCTCGGCGCCACCGCGGTCCTCACGCTGTCCGGGTCACCGGCCACCCCTCATCCGGGCCGGCGATCCGGACTGCGTACGGTCACTGACCTCCCGTCAGGTGCCGTACGCAGTCGGGGTGTCGAGGATCAGTCCTCGCGCAGGGCGCGGACGGCCTCCTCGACGCGCCGGCCGTACTCGGGGTCGGCGGCGGCGAAGTGGGCGATGTTCTTCTCGATGATGTCCTCGCGGGAGACCTGGGACAGGCCGCCGGCGATGTTGGCGACCAGGCGGGCCTTCTCGTCCTCGGACATCAGGCGGTAGAGCTCACCGGCCTGGAAGAAGTCGTCGTCCTTGGCGTGCTCCGGGGCCGCGTGGGTGCCGGTCCAGCCGTGGATGGCGAGCGGCGCGGAGAGCGGGACGTCGGTCTGGCGCGGGCCGGAGTACGAGTTGGGCTCGTAGTTCTTGTCGTGGCGCGAGCCGTTGCGGGTGGCCATGAAGCCGTCGCGGCCGTAGTTGTCCGCGGTGGTCGCCTTGGGGGCGTTGACCGGCAGCTGGGTGTGGTTGACGCCGAGGCGGTAGCGGTGGGCGTCCGCGTAGGCGAAGAGACGGCCCTGGAGCATCTTGTCCGGCGACGGGCCGATGCCCGGGACGAAGTTGTTCGGCGAGAAGGCGGCCTGCTCGACCTCGGCGAAGACGTTGTCCGGGTTGCGGTCGAGGACCAGACGGCCCACGCGCTGCAGCGGGTAGTCCGCGTGCGGCCACACCTTGGTGAGGTCGAACGGGTTGAAGCGGTAGTCCGCGGCCTCGGCGGCCGGCATCACCTGGACGTAGAGGGTCCAGGACGGGTTCACGCCGCGCTCGATGGACTGCAGCAGGTCGGTCTGGTGCGAGTTGGCGTCCTTGCCGACGAGCTCGGCGGCCTGCTCGGCGGAGAGCGAGCGGATGCCCTGGTTCGTCTTGAAGTGGTACTTCACGAAGAAGGCCTCGCCCGCCTCGTTGGTCCACTGGTAGGTGTGCGAACCGTAGCCGTTCATGTGCCGGTAGGAGGCCGGGATGCCGCGGTCGCCCATGAGCCAGGTCACCTGGTGGGTCGCCTCGGGGGCGTGCGCCCAGAAGTCCCAGACGTTGTCCGGCTCCTGCTTGCCCGTGAACGGGTCGCGCTTCTGGGAGTGGATGAAGTCGGGGAACTTGATCGGGTCCTTGATGAAGAACACCGGGGTGTTGTTGCCGACGAGGTCGTAGTTGCCCTCCTCGGTGTAGAACTTCACCGCGAAGCCGCGCGGGTCGCGGACCGCGTCCGCGCCGCCGAGCGAGTCGGCCACGGTGGAGAAGCGCAGGAACAGCTCGGTCTTCTTGCCGACCTCGGAGAGGAACGCGGCCTTGGTGTACGCCGTGACGTCGTCGGTCACCTCGAAGTAGCCGTACGCGCCGGAGCCGCGGGCGTGGACCACGCGCTCCGGGATGCGCTCGCGGTTGAAGCGCGCGAGCTTCTCCAGCAGGTGCTGGTCCTGGAGCAGGATGGGGCCGCCGACGCCGGCGGTGGCGGAGTTCTGGTTGTCGGCGACCGGGGCGCCGGACTCGGTCGTAAGCACACGCTGAGGCATCTTGTCGGGTCGACCTTCCGTGCGGTGAGCTGCACTGCTGAGTGGTGGAGTGCTCTGGAGCGTAAGGACGCTCCGCGAACAACGTCAACAGTTTGTTGAAAATGAAGTCTGGTGTTCCGGACGGCGGCGGCGCCTGGGCGCGACAGGACAGTTGTCAGCGCCGCCGCCGTCCGGAAATCAAGGGCCCGTCAGCGACGGGCGCGGGTCAGACCTGCTGGCCGGAGAGGCGCTCGACGGCGCGCAGCAGGGCCGAGTGGTCCAGGCCGCCGTCACCCTGCGCGCGCAGCGAGGCGACGAGCTGGGCGACCACGGCGCCGACCGGGAGGGCCGCACCGACGTTGCGGGCGGCGTCGGTGACGATGCCCATGTCCTTGTGGTGCAGGTCGATCCGGAAGCCGGGCTTGAAGTCCCGGTTCAGGAAGTTGTCCTTCTTGCGGGTCAGGACGGTGGAACCGGCCAGACCGCCGTTGAGGACGTCGAGGGCGGCGTTGAGGTCCACGCCCGACTTCTCCAGGAAGACCACGGCCTCGGCGCACGCCTGGATGTTCACCGCGACGATGAGCTGGTTGGCGGCCTTCACCGTCTGGCCGGAGCCGTGCGGGCCGCAGAGGACGATGGTCTTGCCGAGGGCCTCGAGGATCGGCAGGGCCGCGTCGAAGTCGGCCTGCTCGCCGCCCACCATGATCGACAGGACGGCCTCGATGGCGCCGGCCTCGCCGCCGGAGACGGGCGCGTCGATGACGCGGATGCCCTTCTCCTTGGCGTTCTTCGCCAGATCCACGGAGGTCTGCGGCGTGATCGACGACATGTCGATGATCAGCGCGCCGGCCTTGGCGTTCTCCAGGATGCCCTCGGGGCCGTAGGCGATCGCCTCGACCTGCGGGGAGGCGGGCACCATCGTGATGATCACGTCGGCGTCCTTGACGGCCTCGGCGATCGAGCCGGCCGCGGTGCCGCCGGCGGCGGCCAGGCGGTCCAGCTTGTCCTGCTCGAGGGTGTAGCCGGTGACGGAGTAGCCGGCCTTGATGAGGTTCTCGGACATGGGGGAGCCCATGATGCCGAGACCGATCCACGCGATCGCCGGGCGGGTGGGCTGGGAGGAACCAGTGGGGTTGCTCATTGGGGAGGGTCCTTCTCTGAAGCTTCGTACGAAAAGGTCGGGGGTCGCCTGGCGGAACGCCCGGACTTACTTGGCGGCGCGCGCCTCGGCGGGCAACCATGCGAAGGACGCGGCGGCGTCGGCGGCCTTGTACTCGAGGCCCACGAAGCCGTCGTAACCGGCCTTCTTCAGCTCGTCGAGCAGCTGCTCGAGCGGGAGCTCGCCGGTGCCCGGGGCACCACGGCCCGGCATGTCGGCGATCTGGACGTGGCCGGTCTTGCCGGCGTACTGCGCGATGACCGCGCTGACGTCCTCGCCGTTCATGGCCAGGTGGTAGATGTCGAGCAGGAACTTGGCGTTGCCGAGTCCGGTGGCCGCGTTGACCTTGTCGACGATCTCGATCGCGGAGGGCGCGCTCACCAGCGGGTAGAGCGGCGACTCCGGCTTGTTGAGGGTCTCGATCAGCAGGATCGCGCCGACCCGGTCGGCCGCGCGGGCGGCGAGCACCAGGTTCTCCAGGGCGAGTTCGTCCTGGACGGCCGGGTCCACGCCCTCGACGCGGTTGCCGTACAGCGCGTTGAGCGCCTTGCAGCCGACCGAGGCGGCGAAGTCCGCGGCGACGTCGATGTTGGCGCGGAAGCGGTCCGACTCCTCACCGGGCACGGAGACCGCGCCGCGGTCCGGGCCTGGGAGCTGGCCCGCGTAGAAGTTCAGACCCACCAGCTGGGTGCCGGCGTCCTCCAGAGCCTTTTTGAGGGCGTCGAGCTCGCTCCGGTCGGGGGTGGCGGTGTCGATCCAGGGCCACCACAGCTCGACCGCGGTGAAGCCCGCCGCGGCGGCGGCCGCGGGGCGCTCCAGGAGCGGGAGTTCCGTGAAGAGGATCGACAGGTTCACATCGAAGCGCTGGTCAGAGTATCCCATGAGGGGTGGCGCTCCTTCCGTATTGCGGAAGTAAGTTTCTGTCTGGTGGAAGGTTGCTATCAGGGCGGCCGACTTGTCAAGAGGACCCCGCAGGTCCGGGGCTCCCGCGGGCCGCGGACGGGCCGTAGCGTGGGGGCATGGTGCGTTTGAGAGTGGAGTTCACGACCGAGCCGTTCGACCTCGACGAGGCCCCGGCGCACGCGGTCGTGGCCCGTGAGGTCATCCAGTCGGCGGAGCTGGACGCGGTGGACGTCGGTCCCTTCGGCAACACGGCCGAGGGCGGCGCGGACGCGGTGCTCACCGCGGTCGACGAGCTGCTGCGCAAGTCCCTGGCGGCCGGGGCCACCCGGGTCTCGCTCCAGGTGAACGTCCTCGGTGACGGGGCCGGCGAGGACGGTGAGGGGGACAGATGACCGAGCATCCCTTGGTCGCGGCGGTGAAGCCGCTGGTCGACGCGATGGGCGCCGAGCTGCTCGTGCCCGAGCAGGCCGAGCCGGACGACGTGGTCCTCGCCTGGGAGGGCGAGGACGTCCTCGCCGTGCGCCTGCCGCAGCTGTCCGAATCCCTGGACCACATCCTGGCCGCCATGGAACGGCGGCACGGGATGCCGCTCTCGGAGCTCGACCGCAAGAACAAGCAGGAGGTCGTGCGGATCCTGGAGGCACGCGGTGCCTTCTCGGTGCGCCACGGAGTGGAGACGGTGGCCGGGGCCCTTGGGGTCAGCCGCTTCACCGTGTACAACTACCTGAACCGTGAGACCGCCCTGAACAGGGAAAAGTCTCCCAAGAGCGGCTAGTTGATCATCCGGTGCCGAAAGCCGTCGTCCACATGTCGGGACGGCGGCTTTTGCGTAGCCGACTTTTCAACAAAGTGTTGACGTGGTGTTGCGGAGGGCGTTAGCTATCCGCAGCCCGTCCGACGCACAGCGAAAAACAGCCACGGAGGCTTCCCGTGACTTCAGGTACGACACCGGGCCTCGCCCGGTTCAACACCTCGCCGGAGGGTGACGCCGTCACCGCGCTCCACGAGGTGTGCTCCAGTTCGGCGTGGGGGAGCAAGATCCTCGCCCAGCGCCCGTACGCCACCGCCGAAGCCCTCTTCCTCGCCAGCGACGCCGCCATGGCCGAGCTGACCGCCGAGGACCTGGCCGACGCGATGGCGGGGCACCCGCCGATCGGTCGTCCGAAGGAAGGGGACCCGACCTCCTCCCGCGAGCAGAGCGGGATGGCCGGCGCCTCCGCGGAACTCAAGGCCGAGATGCTCGAACTCAACCTGGCCTACCAGGACAAGTTCGGCCATGTCTTCCTCATCTGCGCCACCGGCAAGACCGGCGAGCAGATGCGCGACGCCATCCGGGAACGGATCGAGAACTCGCCCGAGCAGGAGCGGGAGATCGTCCGCACCGAACTGGGCAAGATCAACCGCATCCGTCTGACCCGTCTCGTCGAGACCACCGAGGAAGAGAACCGATGAGCACCGACACCACGGCCTCGGTGTCCACCCACATCCTGGACACCAGCATCGGCCGCCCGGCCGAGGGCGTGGCCATCACCCTCGCGGCCCGCGCCGGCTCCGACGCCGAGTGGGTCGCCCTGGGCGGCTCCGCCACCGACGCGGACGGGCGCTGCAAGGACCTCCCGGCCCTGCCGGAGGGCACGACCCACGTGCGCCTCGACTTCGAGACCGAGGCGTACTTCCTGAGCAAGCAGAAGAAGCAAGCCGAGGCGCAGCAGGACGCCCCCGCGAATCGGGACAGCGGTGCGACCGGAGCGTTCTTCCCGGAGGTGGCGATCACGTTCGCCGTCGTACCGGGCGAGCACTACCACGTACCGCTGCTGCTCAACCCGTTCGGCTACTCCGTTTACCGAGGGAGCTAGCAGACATGCCCACGATTCTCGGCCAGAACCAGTACGGCAAAGCAGAGAACCGCGTCGTCAAGATCACGCGCGACGGCGGCACGCACCACATCAAGGACCTGAACGTCTCCGTCGCCCTCTCCGGTGACCTCGACGACGTCCACCTCACCGGCTCGAACGCCAACTGCCTCCCCACGGACACGACGAAGAACACCGTCTTCGCGTTCGCCAAGGAGTACGGCATCGAGTCCGCCGAGCAGTTCGGCATCCACCTCGCCCGCCACTTCGTGACGAGCCAGGAGCCCATCAAGCGGGCCCGGATCCGGATCGAGGAGTACGCCTGGGAGCGGATCGCCAGCTCCGACGCCAACTCCAAGTTCATCGGCGCCGACGAGGTCAACCACTCCTTCGTCCGCAAGGGCCAGGAGACCCGCGTCAGCCAGATCACCTTCGACGGCGAGAAGTGGGAGGTCATCTCCGGCCTCAAGGACCTCGTCGTCATGAACTCCACCAACTCGGAGTTCTGGGGCTACATCAAGGACAAGTACACCACCCTCCAGGAGGCGTACGACCGGATCCTCGCCACCCAGGTGTCGGGCCGCTGGCGGTTCAACTGGACCGAGGACGACCAGCGCATGCCCAACTGGGAGCGGTCCTACGAGCAGACCAAGAAGCACATGCTCGAGGCCTTCGCGGAGACGTACTCGTACTCGCTGCAGCAGACGCTGTACCAGATGGCCACGCGGATCATCAACCACCGTTCGGAGATCGACGAGGTCCGCTTCTCGCTCCCGAACAAGCACCACTTCCTCGTCGACCTCGAGCCCTTCGGCCTGAAGAACGACAACGAGGTCTACTACGCCGCCGACCGCATGTACGGCCTCATCGAGGCCACCGTCCTGCGGGACGGCGCCACGGCGCAGATCCCGGTCGACATGACCAACCTCTAAGCGGCACCGAGTGGCCGCCCCCGCCCGCCCCGCAGTCGGGCGGGGGCCCACTGACCGGAGGGAAGTTCCATGGCACTGCCCGCAAAGGGGCCGGCATCTGCCGAAGGCCCGTGTCCCACCCCCACGTCCACCACCGCCCCGGCCCCGGCCGCCTGCCACCCGGTGGACGAGAAGCTCCCCGCCTCGCGGCTCGTGCCCGCGGCACTCCAGCACATCGCCGCGATGTACGCGGGCGTCGTCACCCCTCCGCTCATCATCGGCCAGGCCGTCGGCCTGGACGCCGCCGGGATGACCCGGCTCATCGCCGCCGGCCTGCTGATCGCCGGCTGCGCCACCATCCTGCAGACCATCGGCCTCGGACGCTTCGCCGGAAACCGGCTGCCGTTCGTCAACGCGGCCTCCTCCGCCGGCATCGCGCCGATGCTCGCCATCGCCGAGACCAGCGCCAAGGGACACCAGCTGCCCGCCATCTACGGCGCGGTGATGGTCGCCGGAGTGTTCTGCCTCGCCGTCGGCCCCTTCTTCGGCCGGCTGCTCCGCTTCTTCCCGCCGCTCGTCACCGGTGTCGTGATCACCCTCATCGGCGTCACCCTGATGCCCGTACCGGTGGGCTGGGCCCAGGGCGGGGACAGGAACGCCGCCGACTTCGGGGCCATGAAGTACCTGGCGCTCGCCGCCTTCACCCTCGTCGTCGTCCTGCTCTTCCAGCGCTTCGGCAAGGGCTTCGTCAGGCAGATCGCCCTGCTCCTCGGCCTCTTCATCGGCACGCTCGCCGCGATCCCCTTCGGCATGGCGGACTTCACCGCCCTGCGCGAGGCGCCGGTCGCCGCGCTGCCCGCACCCTTCGCCTTCGGCACTCCCGAGTTCCAGCCCGCGGCGATCCTCTCCCTGTGCATCGTCATGCTGGTCCTGATGACGGAGTCCAGCGCCGGCATGCTCGCCCTCGGCGAGATCTGCGAGCGGCGCAGCGACGGCCGGACCATCACCCGGGGCCTGCGCACCGACGGCATCGCCACCCTGCTCGGACCCGTCTTCGGCGGCTTCCCCACCTCGGCCTTCGCCCAGAACGTCGGCGTCGTCTCCCTCACCCGGGTGCGCAGCCGCTACGTCGTCGCCGTCGCCGGCGGCGCCCTGCTGGTCCTCGGCGCCTTCCCGGTCCTCGGCGCGGTCGTCTCGCTGGTGCCGATGCCGGTCCTCGGCGGCGCGGGCATCGTCCTCTTCGGCTCGATCGCCGTCAGCGGCATCCGTACCCTGTCGGAAGCCGGCCTCGACGACAGCTCCAACATCATCCTGGTGGCCGTCGCGCTCGGAGCGGGCATCATCCCGCTCGCCGCTCCCACCTTCTACGCCGGATTCCCCGCCTGGGCACAGACCGTGCTCGGCTCCGGCATCAGCGCGGGCGCGCTCGTGGCCGTCCTGCTGAACCTGTTCTTCCATCATCTCGGCACCCGGAGCCGTCAGACGGCTCCGGCACTCAAATCCTCCTAGGGTCCTGCCGTGCCCACCGATCCCCTCTGGAATGAAGGAAGCACCGCCATGGCAGCACCTTCGGCAGCCACCCAGCGCATCGTCATCGAGAACGCGGCGATCGCGACCGTCGACGCGAACGACACCGAGTACGCCACCGGCTACCTCGTCGTCGCCGACAACAAGATCGAGTCCCTCGGTGCCGGCAAGGCCCCCGAAGGCCTGGAGAACGTGGTCCGGCGGATCGACGCCACCGGTCACCTGATCACGCCGGGTCTGATCAACACCCACCACCACTTCTACCAGTGGATCACCCGGGGTCTCGCGACCGACCACAACCTCTTCAACTGGCTGGTCGCGCTCTACCCGACGTGGGCGCGGATCGACGAGTCGATGGTGCGCGTCGCGGCCCAGGGCTCGCTCGCGATGATGGCCCGCGGTGGTGTCACCACCGCGATGGACCACCACTACGTGTTCCCGCAGGGTTCCGGAGACCTCTCCGGCGCCATCATCGGCGCCGCCGCCGACATGGGCGTCCGCTTCACCCTCGCCCGCGGCTCCATGGACCGCAGCGAGAAGGACGGCGGCCTGCCGCCGGACTTCGCCGTCGAGACCACCGAGGGCGCGCTCACCGCGACCGAGGAGACGGTGAAGCGGTACCACGACGCCTCCTTCGACGCGATGACCCAGGTCGCCGTCGCCCCCTGTTCGCCCTTCTCCATCTCCACCGAGCTGCTGCGCGAGGGCGCGGCCCTCGGCCGCCGGCTCGGCGTGCGGATGCACACCCACGGCTCGGAGACCGTGGAGGAGGAGAAGTTCTGCCACGAGCTGTTCGGCATGGGCCCGACGGACTACTTCGAGTCCACCGGCTTCCTCGGCGAGGACGTGTGGATGGCGCACTGCGTCCACATGAACGACTCCGACATCGCGGCCTTCGCCCGCACCAAGACCGGTGTCGCGCACTGCCCGTCGTCCAACGCGCGTCTCGCCGCCGGCATCGCCCGCGTACCGGACATGCTCAAGGCGGGCGTGCCGGTCGGCCTCGGCGTCGACGGCACCGCCTCCAACGAGTCGGGCGAGCTGCACACCGAGCTGCGCAACGCGCTCCTCATCAACCGTCTCGGTGCCCACCGCGAGGCCGCGCTCAACGCCCGCCAGGCCCTGCGCCTCGGCACCTTCGGCGGTGCGCAGGTCCTCGGCCGCGCCGACAGCATCGGCTCCCTCGAGCCGGGCAAGCTCGCCGACTTCGTCCTGTGGAAGATCGACGGCCTCGGCCACTCGTCCATCGCCGACCCGGTCACCGCCATCGTCTTCGGCGCGGCGGCCCCGGTCACCGCGTCCTTCGTCAACGGCAGGCAGATCGTCGAGAACAACCGACTGCTCACCGCCGACGAGGACCAGATCGCGCGCGACGCGCGCGCGGAGGCCCAGCGCCTGGCCCGCATCACGGCCGGGAGCTGATCCCTCCCCAAGGAGTCCGACCGAGGGGGACGGCCCTCGGTCGGTCGCCGTGGACCCGAGCGGGGTCCGCGGCAGCCGGACCGGAGGGTGTGCGTACGCCGAGTCGTACGGCACCCTCCGGATCGGTGAACCCGTGTCCGCACCCCCACCGGACGCCCCGTCCCCGTGCCGCTCCCCCTTCGGCGGCGCACCGCTCCACCCGCGCAACGAGCCGCACCTCCTGCACCCGCACCGCATCGCACCACCTCCCTGACATCCTCGTCGCCGCCGACGTGTAACCGACCGGAGGACCGCCGTGGCCGCCAAGCCCCAGGTTCGCAATGCACCAGAAGCAGGCTCCGGCCTCGATGACGACCGGACCAGACATCCGGTCGACGAGACCCTGCCACCACTCAAAATGCTCACCAGCGGTCTGCAGCACGTGGCCGCCATGTACGCGGGCGTCGTCGCCCCGCCGCTGATCGTCGGAGCGGCCGTGGGCCTCTCCGGAACCGAACTCACCTTCCTCACCGGCGCCAGCCTCTTCACGGCCGGCCTCGCCACCTTCCTCCAGACCCTCGGTGTCTGGAAGATCGGCGCCCGGCTGCCGTTCGTCAACGGTGTCACCTTCGCCGGTGTCGCCCCGATGCTCGCGATCGTCGACACGACGAAGGACAAGGCCGACGCCCTCCCCGTCATCTTCGGCGCGATCATCGTCGCCGGACTCCTCGGCTTCATCGCCGCCCCCTGGTTCTCCCGCCTCGTGCGGTTCTTCCCGCCGGTCGTCACCGGCACCGTCATCACCCTCATAGGCGTCTCGCTGCTGCCGGTCGCCTTCGGCTGGGCCCAGGGGCCCAACCCCAAGGCCGACGACTACGGTTCGACGACCTACCTCACGCTGGCCGCCATCACGCTGGCCGTCGTGCTGCTGCTGCGCCGCTTCACCCGCGGCTTCCTGAAGCAGATCGCCGTCCTGGTCGGTCTCGTCCTCGGCACGCTGATCGCCATCCCCTTCGGCGTCACCGACTTCAGCCCGGTGACGGAGGCCGACATCGTCGGCTTCCCGACGCCCTTCCACTTCGGTGCCCCGCAGTTCGCCCTCGCCGCGATCATCTCCATGTGCGTGGTCATGCTCGTCTCCATGACCGAGTCGACCGCGGACATGCTGGCGCTCGGCGAGATCGTCGAGCGGCCCGCCGACGAGAAGACGATCGCGGCCGGATTGCGCGCCGACACCCTCGGCTCCGCGATCAGCCCGCTGTTCAACGGCTTCATGTGCAGCGCCTTCGCCCAGAACATCGGCCTGGTCGCCATGACCCGGATCCGCAGCCGCTTCGTGGTCGCCTGCGGCGGTGGCTTCCTGGTCCTCATGGGCCTGTCGCCGGTGGCCGCCTCGCTGATCTCGGTCGTGCCGCGGCCGGTGCTCGGCGGCGCGGGTGTCGTCCTCTTCGGCTCGGTCGCCGCCAGCGGCATCCAGACGCTGGTCAAGGCCGGCCTGGAGAAGGACAACAACGTGCTGATCGTGGCCGTCTCGCTGGCCGTCGGCATCATCCCGATCACGGCGCCGGAGTTCTACCACGCCTTCCCGGAGACCGCGAAGATCATCCTGGACTCCGGCATCTCCACCGGCTGTGTCGCCGCCGTCCTGCTCAACCTGGTCTTCAACCACCTGGGCAGGAACCGGGACGACGACACGGTGACCGCGCCCATGGAGCCGGGCGACGAGATCTCCGAGACCGCGGCGGCCAAGGCGGCGCACGTCCACTGAACCGCCCGACCCCGCTCCCGTCCGCCCCGGTCCCCGCGCACGCCGCGGGGCCCGGGGCGCCGGCCGTCACGGCCCGGCCCGCCGTGGTGCTCGTCAACCCCAACACCTCGGCGTCCACGACCCGGACGATGACCGCGATCGCCCGCCGCGCCCTCGCGGGAACGGGACTCCGGGTCCGGGGCGTCACGGTCGCCGAGGGCCCGCCGATGCTCACCGACCCGGCCGCCCTGCGCGCCGCCGCCCCGCACGTCGTCGCAGCCGCCCGCGCGGCCGTCGCCACGGGAGACTGCGCGGCCGTCATCGTCGCCGCGTTCGGCGATCCCGGGCTCGCCTCCGTCCGCTCGCTCCCGGTGCCCGTGGTGGGCATCGGCGAGGCCGCGCTCGCCGAGGCCGCCGCCGACGGCCGCCGCTTCGGCATCGCCACCACGACCCCGCGACTCGCCGACGCCATCGCCGCGCACGTGACCCGCCTTGGTCTGACCTCCGCGTACACCGGCGCCCGTTTCACCGCCGGTGACCCGCAGCAGCTCACCGCCCGCCCCGAGTCGCTCCTCGCCGCGCTGACGGCCGCCGCCCGCGCCTGCGTCGTACGCGACGGGGCCGAGGCCGTCGTCATCGGCGGCGGCCCGCTCGGCGAGGCCGCGGAGGCCCTCCGCACCCGGCTTCCCGTCCCCGTCGTCGCCCCGATCCCCGCCGCCTGCCGCCGCGTCGCCGGACTGCTCGGCCACGGCTCCTGACGCGCCCTCACCGCTCGGCCCTGCGCTGCTCCTCCCCGCACCGCTCGGCCCTTCACCGTTCCACCTCCATCCGGCGCCGGCACTCGTGCGCCAGGTGCGGGTAGGCCGCCGCGATCGCCTCGTACAGCCGTCGGCGCAGCAGGCGCTCCGCCTCGGCGCGGCCCGTGGCGCCGTACAGGCCGTCGAGGAGGCAGTCGTAGCGGGAGAGGGCATGGCGGAGGTAGCCGACCTGCCAGCGGACCATCGCACCGGCCGCCACGCCGCCCGGCCCGCGTGCGCCGAGCAGATGGCGGTGGCGGACCGCCCGGCGCTCCAGCTCGGCGGCCGGCAGCCGGGGCACCTCGACGGGCTCGGCGCGGATCGCCGCGAGGACGGCCCGTCGCCGGCGCTCGGCCGCCGCGCCCCGCGAGGCGGACGTGGCGGATTCGGCGAACTCCGGGGTGCGCTCCACCGCTTCCACCCGCGCGAGCAGATAGAGCCGCACCGGCGCGAGCGACCAGCGCCGCGGGTCGCGTCCCTGTACATCGGCCTGGCCCAGCATGTCGTCGACCATGGCGTTGCTCCAGCCGCGTGCGCGCAGCCCGGCCAGCGACACATACGTCGTACGGTCCGTCACGATTCCCCCTGATTCTGTTACGGAGAGTGATGAGACTAGTGAAGCGCACCCCACTGACAACGCCTCCGGACGGCCGGCGGTCGGTACTCCCACCCGGGCGTCTCCCATCGCCCTCTTGCCCCCGCCCCGCCGCCCGTGCCATATAGGTCCAGACCTTTACGGGATGGAGGCAACCCCCATGCAACGCCCCCTCACCGCCGCCCAGTCGACCCTCACCGTCCTCGCCCTCGCCGCGCTCACCGCCTGCTCCGCCACCGCCGAGGCCGCCAGGGACACCCACGCGCCTGCCGCCCCCACCGGCGTCACGGCCACCGCGGGAAGCGCGACCACCGTCCACGTCATGTGGAGCGCCGCCACCGACGACACGGCCGTCACCGGCTACACCGTCTACCGCCAGGGCCGTCCGGTGAAGGACCTGCCCGCCGCCACCCTCATGACCGACGTCACCGGCCTCGCCCCCGCCACCCGCCACACCTTCACCGTCCGCGCCCGCGACGCCGCCGGAAACGTCTCCGCGGACAGCGCCGCCGTCACCGCCGCCACACCCGCCGCCACCGCCGAGGACCGCACGCCCCCGACCCGCCCCACCGCCCTGCGCGTCACCCCGGCGGGCCCCGGCGCCGCCAGGCTCACCTGGCGGCCCGCCCGCGACGACACCCGCGTCACCGCCTACGACGTCTACCAGTCGGGATCCCGCGTCCACACCGTCCCCGGCACCGCCACCGAGGCCCGTCTCACCGCCCTGCGCCCCGCCACCGCCTACACCTTCACCGTCCGCGCGCGCGACGCCGCCGAGAACTCCTCCCCGGACAGCGACACCGCCGACCTCACCACCCCCGCCGCCCCCGGTGGGCGCCCCGCCACCGCGCCCACCGGCGTCACCGCCACCGTCACCAAGGGCGCCATCACCCTCACCTGGACCCCGCCCCGCACCGCCGGCCCCGTCAAGGAGCACCAGCTCCACCTGAACGGCCGCTTCGCCACCACCATCGTCTGGGGCGCCGACCCGGGCCTCGGCCCCGTCAGCTACACCCTCGCCGTTCCCGCCACCCCCGGCGTCCGCTACGCCCTCACCCTGCGCGCCAGGCTCCCCGACGGCACCTGGGGCGACTTCTCGGCCCCGCGCACGGTCGTGACGGTCTGACGGGCGTCGCCGACCCGCCACACCGCCCCGCCCCGAACTACGCTGGGAAGCGTGGCCGAGATCGCCCTCACCAACACCGGTCTTGACGCCTTCCTGGAAGCGAGCCCCGAGTTCCGGGCGCCAGGAGCCGTCAGGGCCGCGGATGCCGTGCTGAGTCTGCTCGCGCTGCGCGGTGCGGACCGGGGGACCGGGGTGCCGGAGCCGACGCCCGCGCTCGCCAAGGAGCTCCTCCTCGAAGACCTGCCCGCCTTCGTGTGCGCCCCACCCGACGAGCTCGGGACCTACCCGGCGGTGCTGCGCGCGCTCGCCGCGCGGTTCGACGGGGAGCGGCGCAGCCGGGTGGAAGGGGCGGTCGGCGAGGCCGTCGCCGACTTCGAGCGCGCCATGGCCGACCCGGGGAACCTGACCTGGCCCCGCTGGTACGCCCAGCTGCTGCGCGCCGACGGCACCGATCACGAAGACCCCGAGGCCGTACGGGCCTGGCTCGCCGGCCTCGACGGGCCGCCGCTCCCCGACGGCGTGCGGCGGGCCGACCTCATGGGCCGCACCGCCGTCGCGGACCTCCTCCTCGCCGAGGTCCTGACCAGGGCGTACGTCCGGGACGCCGAGCGGCCGCCGGCCGCCGGGCCGCTGCTCGGCGACCACGACGTGGCGCAGGGCATCGGGACCGTCGCCGCCGCCCTGCTCGACCGCTGGACCGCGGCCGGGCTCGCCGAAGGGCTCGCCGGCGAGTACGCGCACCTCGCGCCCGGCCCGGACGACTTCCCCCATCTCGCCCTCGCCGACGCCCTGCTCGACGAGCACCTCGACTACTACGGCGACCCGTCCGTACCGCTGCCGCCGCCCGAGACGGAGGCGGCCGGGGACGACGTGGAGCGGGACGCCGACCTGCTGGCCGCCGTCGTCGACGAACTCGCCGAGGCGGAACCGTACGCGACCGCCGCGGAGCCGTACGAGAGGGTCGGGACGGCCGGAGGGGCCGGAGGAGCCGGAGCGGCCGGAGGAGCCGGGACGGCCGGAGGGGCCGGAGCGGCCGGAGTGGCCGGAGGAGCCAGAGCGGCCGTAGGAGCCGGATCGGTCGAAGGGGCCGGGACGGCCGAAGGGGCCGGAGTGGCCGGGACGGCCGGAGGGGCGGCAACGGGCAAGGCCGCCGGAGCCGCCGGATCCGCCGGATCCGCCGGATCCGCCCGAGTCGCCCGAGTCGCCGCCACCGAGCCGGACGGCGGCGGGGCCGGCCCCCGTGGGGGCGGGGCCGGGCCCTACGGCGGCGAGGCCGCCCACCTGCTCTACACGCTCTACCAGCGCGGCTGCTCCGCCGAGTCCGTCGCCCGCCGCGCCGCCGAGTTCGAGGACTGGACCGTCGACCCGGCCCTGGAGGACGCGCCCGTCCGCGTACCGCCGCCCGCCTCGCCCGCGTACACCACACCCACCGCCGGCGAGCTCGCCCGGCTGCTCGGCTCGCCCGGGATCAACGACACCGACCGGGCCCGGCTCGACAAGCCCGCGCACGAACTCGCCGCCGTCGTCGACCGGCTGGCGGCGACCGGCCTCGTCTTCCGCCACGGCGACGCCTTCGGGCTCACCCCGCGCGGCCGCGCCGTGGTCCGCTACCTGCTCGCCGTGCGCCGGGTCGCCGTGCCCGACGCCGCGGAGACGGCCGGCTGGGACGCCGCCCGCCTGGTGGAGGCCGCCGCGGGCTGGCCCCCGGCCGTCGCGGGCCGGGTCCTCGCCGACTGGCTGCGCGCCCGGAGCGAGGGCGCCGGGGCCTGGGGCGAGCTGCTGGACGCGCTCGGCACGGTCGACGCCGGCACCTCCGAAGCCGCCGCCACCCGTGCCCTGCTCGGCCTCCTCGACTGGTCCGCCGCGCCCGCCGAGGCGTTGCGCGACGCCCTGTCGGACCCGGTGGCCGGCGCCCGCGCCGAGGAAGCGCTGCTCGCGCGCGGCGACCGGGTGGGACCGGGCGTGGTGCCGGACTCCGCCCGCGCCCTTCGGGTCCTGGACGGGCTGCCCGGCAAGAAGGGACCGCTGGAGACGCGGCGCGCCGCCTTCGACGCGGCGGCGGCGCGCTGGCCCGGCGGTTCGGCGGCGCTGGTCGCCGCGATGGCGGCCGCAGACCCGCACGAGACCGCGCGGGTCCTCGGCCCCCTGGGCGTCAGCCTGCCGTGAGGTACATCCCGGAGGCCCCGGTGCCCGCCGTGTTGCGGCAGCTGTAGTTGCCGGTCGTCCTGGCGTGGATCAGCGCGAGGCACCGGCCCTGCGCCTGCTGCCCGTAGTAGTTCGGGTGCATGTTCTCCTGGAGCGGCCCCTGGGTCTGGTTCTGGTCGATCCAGCGCGCCCATTCGCTCGTCGTCGCCGAGGCGGGCACGGTCGACGACACCTGCTTGCTGGCCTTCGCGCACACCTCGCGTCCCTGGAGCATGTCGCGCAGGTCCAGGAACTGCGCGCCCTTGGCCGCGGCGACCGCCTTGAGCCGGTTGGCGATCTGCGGGACGAGGGAGTCGCGGGCCCAGTCGGAGTCCAGGTTCCAGAACGGGCAGCCGCCGGTGTTCGTGCGGCTCCAGCCGCTCTCGCCGTAGCGGTTCTCGGCGGCCCGGGGGATGGGGGAGGGGTAGGACTGGAGCACGATCCGGTAGTCGGAGTTCGCGTACCCGGCGCCGGTCATGACGGCTCTGATCTCGTCGACGGCCTTGCCAACGTCCGCCATCACCCCGTCGATCTTGGCGTCGACCTCGGCCTGCTGGTCGTCGTGGCAGTACGAGTACCAGACGATGTAGTCCGTCGCGCAGGTCGTGATGATGTCGGCGAAACCGAGGTCGTTGCCGCCGATGGACAGCGCGATCAGCTTCACGTCGCGGGTGGCGGCGACGGCCGCGAGCTGGTCGGCCTGCGGGGCCTCGCCCTTGTACGAGACGCCGCCGGCGGCCGCGCGGAACACGTTGTGGGTGGTGGCGCCGGAGCAGGCGAGGTTGATCAGCTCGCTCGCGAGGGCGCCCGCGCTCCTGACCTCCGCCGAGTCCGAGCGGTGGCAGCCGTTGGCCTCCGACGTGCCGTAGACCCGGCTCGGGTCGTACGCGCTGCCGGTCCAGGCGCGGTCGGTGCCGTTGCGGCTGCCGCTGGTGGTCAGGCTGTTGCCCATCCAGCGGCCGGCCTCGCCGGAGATGTAGCTGTCGCCCATGGAGACGACGGCGGTGGGCCCGGAGCCGGGGGAGGCGGCGGCGGGGGCCGGGGCCAGGGAGACGAGTCCGGCGGCGACGCACAGGGCGAGCAGTCCGCGCAGGGCGCGGCGGTGCGGGGACGAAGACATGGCTGTGCTCCTGCGGTGAGCGGTGCGCAGTGAGTGGGGGACAGCCGCCGGCCGGTGGCATGGCGGAATCTCGCACGCCCCGGCTTGTTACCGCTAGGTAGCTGCGTGTTTCGGTTACGTCACGTGACTTGTGAAACACCATGGATCGAAAACGGCGCGAACCGGTCCCGTACGCAATGCGAAAGACCCCGCCCCCGGTGCTGTGCGAGCACCGGGGGCGGGGTCGGTCTACGGGTCGGACGGGCCGGACGGCTGCTGTGCGGTCAGCCGACCAGCTGGTCGTACGCGGGGAGGGTGAGGAAGTCCGCGTAGTCGGCGTCGAGCGAGACGTGCAGCAGGAGGTCGTGGGCCTGCTGCCACTTCCCGGCCGCGAAGGCCTCGTCGCCGATCTCGGCGCGGATCGCGGCCAGCTCCTCGGCGGCGACCTCGCGGGCGAGTTCGGGAGTGGCCTTGCGGCCGTTCTCGAAGACGACCTCCGCGTTGATCCACTGCCAGATCTGCGAGCGCGAGATCTCGGCGGTGGCCGCGTCCTCCATCAGGTTGAAGATGGCGACGGCGCCCAGACCGCGCAGCCAGGCCTCGATGTAGCGGATGCCGACCTGGACGGCGTTGCGCAGACCGTCGTACGTCGGGTGGGCGTCCAGGGACGCGATGTCGATGAGCTCCGGGCCCTCGACGTGCACGTCCTCGCGCAGCCGGTCCTTCTGGTTCGGCTTGTCGCCGAGCACCGCGTCGAAGGAGGCCATGGCGATCGGGACGAGGTCGGGGTGCGCGACCCAGGAGCCGTCGAAGCCGTCGCCGGCCTCGCGGTCCTTGTCGGCCTTGACCTTCTCGAAGGCGACCTTGTTGACCTCGGCGTCCTTGCGGGACGGGATGAAGGCCGCCATGCCGCCGATCGCGTGCGCGCCGCGCTTGTGGCAGGTGCGGACGAGGAGTTCGGTGTACGCGCGCATGAACGGGGCCGTCATCGTGACCGCGTTGCGGTCCGGGAGGACGAACTTGGCGCCGCCGTCACGGAAGTTCTTGACGATGGAGAACAGGTAGTCCCAGCGGCCCGCGTTCAACCCGGCGGCGTGGTCGCGGAGTTCGTAGAGGATCTCCTCCATCTCGTACGCGGCCGTGATGGTCTCGATGAGGACCGTGGCGCGGACGGTGCCCTGCGGGATGCCGACGTAGTCCTGGGCGAAGACGAAGATGTCGTTCCAGAGGCGGGCCTCCAGGTGCGACTCGGTCTTCGGCAGGTAGAAGTACGGGCCCTTGCCGAGGTCGATCAGGCGCTGGGCGTTGTGGAAGAAGTAGAGGCCGAAGTCGACGAGCGCGCCGGGCACCGGGCGGCCCTCGACGGTCAGGTGACGCTCCTCCAGGTGCCAGCCGCGCGGCCGCATGACGACCGTGGCGAGCTCCGCGGCCGGCTTGAGGGCGTAGCTCTTGCCGGACCTCGGGTCGGTGAAGTCGATGTTCCGCGTGTACGCGTCGATCAGGTTGACCTGGCCGAGGACCACGTTCTCCCAGGTGGGCGCGGAGGCGTCCTCGAAGTCGGCGAGCCAGACCTTCGCGCCCGAGTTCAGCGCGTTGATCGTCATCTTCCGGTCGGTCGGACCCGTGATCTCCACGCGCCGGTCGTTCAGCGCCGCCGGGGCGGGCGCGACCTTCCAGGACTCGTCGGCGCGGATCGCCGCGGTCTCGGGCAGGAAGCCCAGCGACGACGTACGGGCGATCTCGGCGCGGCGCTCGGCGCGTCGGGCGAGCAGCTCGTCCCGGCGCGGAGTGAACCGGCGGTGCAGCTCGGCCACGAAGGCGAGGGCCGCGTCGGTGAGCACCTCCTCCTGGCGCGGCAGGGGCTCGGCTTCGACGACGACCAGGGAGGACGGCGCTGGTGCGGACATGAACTGTCACTTCCTTCAGCGGACTTCACGGGCGGTGCCACTCCGGCCGCCGGGCGTCGTCATGCGGCACGCAGTGCCACACATGCCGGGATACGGCCGGGAGCGCCGTCACGGGGGATCAGGCGCTTCTGAACAGTGGATACTAGTTTCCTCATGGTGGAAGTTCAATGGTTTGTTGATGTCGAGATTCTTTGGGTCGACACAACGTGGCGCTCGGTGCCACACCCTTCACTCCAGGTGCACCAGGTCCGCCTCCGTGTCGATGTCGTACGGCTCGGCCACATCCGAACAGTCCACGAGCGTGATCGCATCCCGGTGCGCCTTCAGGTAGTCCCGCGCCCCCTGGTCCCCGACCGCGTCCCCCGCGATCGCCGCCCAGCGGTCCGCCCCGAACAGCACCGGATGGCCCCGCTTCCCGTCGTACGACGCCGCCGCGAGCGCGTCGCGCGAGCCGTACGCGGCGAGCACCCGGGCCACCGCCGCGGGTCCGATCCCCGGCTGGTCCACAAGCGACACCAGGGCCGCGTCCACCGGCAGGGCCTCCGCCTTCAGGGACGCGAGCCCGACGCGCAACGAGGAGCCCATGCCCTCGGCCCACTCCGGGTTGTCCACCAGGACGCACCCCGGCAGCCGGGCCGCCTCACGCACCCGGTCGGCCGCCGCGCCGAGCACCACGTGCACCACCTCACAGCCGCCCTCGCGCAGCACCCGCACCGCGTGCTCGACGAGCGGCCGGCCGCGGTGCGGAAGCAGCGCCTTGGGCCGCCCGCCGAGCCGCCGGCCCCCACCGGCGGCCAGCAGCAGGCCCGCCACGAGGGGCTCTTCTGTCTCACGAGTCATCTGATTCCTCCGTAGACATTCCGCGCTTCAGGGCGGAGAGGAAACGGACTGCGGTGGAGCAGGGCGAGGCGCTGTGATTCGCCGCCGGGCGGATCGCAGTGCCCTGACCCGCAGGTTTGATCGTAAGTCGCAGTCTTCCTAGTTTGTGCGCATGACTGTGGCGTGTGTGAAGCGGGCGTTCAAGTACCGCTTCTATCCGAGCGATGCGCAGGCGGCCGAGCTGTCGCGCACGTTCGGCTGTGTGCGCAAGGTCTACAACCTCGCCCTGGCGGCCCGCACCGAAGCGTGGGCGCGTCAGGAGCGAGTCAATTACAACCGGACCTCCGCCCTGCTGACGGCGTGGAAGAGGACTGAGGAACTGGCGTTCCTCAACGACGTGTCGTCGGTGCCGTTGCAGCAGTGCCTCCGGCACCTGCAGACGGCGTTCACGAACTTCTTCGGCAAGCGGGCGAAGTACCCGCGTTTCAAGTCACGAAAGAGGTCCCGGAAGTCCGCCGAGTACACCACCAGCGGCTTCCGCTTCCGTGACGGCCGTCTGACCCTGGCGAAGATGACGGAGCCGCTGGACATCGTGTGGTCCAGGCCGCTTCCCGAGGGGGCGTCACCGTCCACGGTGACCGTCTCCCAGGACAGTGCGGGCCGCTGGTTCGTGTCGCTGCTGTGCGAGGACGTGTCCGTGCAGCCGCTCCCGGCGGCCGGCCAGGCGGTTGGCGTGGATGTCGGCTTGGACCACCTGCTGACTCTGTCCACCGGCGAGAAGATCGCCAACCCGAGGCACGAGCGCCGCGACCGTGCCCACCTTGCCAGGGCCCAGCGCAGTCTGGCGCGCAAGGCCAAGGGAGACGGCGCCAACCGGGTCAAGGCCCGGAGGAAGGTCGCGAAGATCCACGCCCGGATCGCCGACCGCAGGCGTGACGGCCTGCACAAGCTGACCACTCGACTCGTTCGTGAGAACCAAACGATCGTGATCGAGGACCTGACCGTGCGCAACATGGTCAAGAACCGGAGCCTGGCCCGCGCCATCTCAGACGCGGCATGGGCCGAGTTCCGGAGCTTGCTGGAGTACAAAGCCCGGTGGTACGGGCGGAAGGTGGTCGCGGTCGACCGCTTCTTCCCCTCCTCCAGGCTGTGCTCCCACTGCGGCATCGTCTCAGAGAGGATGCCGCTTGACGTCCGTACCTGGACGTGCGAGGACTGCGGCACGACCCACGACCGGGACGTGAACGCGGCACGCAACCTTCTGGCCGCCGGGCTGGCGGTGACAGTCTGTGGAGCCGGTGTAAGACCTCAACGGAGAACTCCGGGCGGGCAGTCGGCGACGAAGCAGAAAGCCTCACAGCGCGAGCCGTGAGATTCCTCCCCGTTCACGAGGAGGAGAAGCCAAGGGGACTGCATACCGCAATCGTCGTCGCGGCGCCCGGATCACACGTATGTCTGAACTTGCGTCCGCCCGCTGGCGCGCCGGGCGCGCGGAGGGGTTAACTGACCCGCGGCCCAGGGCGCCCGACCATCGCCCGACGGTCGGCACAGTGACGTGCGCAAGGGGGGAAGACCATGTTGCGAAGCGTGGGGCAGAGGCGAGTGACCGCTGACGGCGTGGACCCGAGGGTGGCCGAGCTGCGCGCCGCCGTGTCCCGGTTACGGCGCGAACTGGCCGGGCACCGCCGGGAGTTCGCCGACCGCGCGATCGCCGAGGACGAGCTCGCCGCGCTCGACGCGATGGCCGTCAGCGGAGCCCCGGAGGTGTGGCGGCTGCGCCGCTCGCTGCTCCTGATCGCGGGCGCGATCGGTTCGGTCAGCGCCCTCGCCGAGGGACTCGCGGCGGTCTGGCGCGCCGTCGAACTCTTCGGCCCGCCGCAGCCTCCCGGCGACGCCTGAGGACACCGCCTCAGGGCCTGATCAGCGCCGGATCAGTCGTCGTGCCGTGGCCGCCGCCACCGCCGCCGTACGGGAGTCCACGCCGAGCTTGGCGAAGATGTGCACCAGATGCGACTTCACCGTCGCCTGGCTCAGGAACAGCGCCTTGCTGATCTGCTGGTTCGACAGGCCCTCCCCGACCAGCTGGAGCACCTCCAGCTCCCGCCGGGTCAGCGCCTCCGCCGGGGTCCGCATCCGGTCCATCAGCCGGTGCGCCACGGCCGGGGCGAGCGCCGACTGGCCCGCCGCCGCGGTCCGCACCGCCGCCGCCAGCTCCTCCGGCGGGGCGTCCTTCAGCAGATAGCCCGAGGCGCCGGCCTCCACGGCCGCGAGGATGTCCGCGTCCGAGTCGTACGTGGTCAGGACGAGCACCCGCGGCCCGTCCGGTACGGCCGTGATCGCCGCGGTCGCCTCCGAGCCGTGCATCCCGGCACCGAACTGGAGGTCCATCAGGACCACGTCCACGCCACCGGCGGCGGCCAGCTCGACCGCCTTCTCCGCCGTCGCCGCCTCGCCCACCACCGCGAAGTCCGGCTCGGTGTCGAGGACGGCGCGCAGCCCGGCCCGTACCACCGGGTGGTCGTCGGCGAGCAGCAGTCGGACGGTCATCTTCAGGCTCCGGGCAGGGGGAGGGAAACGGCCACGGCGGTGCCCTGGCCGGGCGCGGACTCGACGGTGAAGGTGCCGCCCAGCGACTCCGCGCGCGAGCGCATCGCCGGGAGGCCGAAGCCGCCCTCCGAGGACGGCAGCACGGAGAGCGGGTCGAAGCCCTTGCCGTCGTCCACCACGTCCAGCGTCACCGAACCGCCCATGAACGACAGCGTGATCTCCGCCCGCGAGGCGGAGGCGTGCCGGACGGTGTTCGCGAGCGCCGACTGGGCGATCCGCAGCAGCGCCACCTCGTACGGGGTGGGCAGCTCGACCGGCGTCCCGCTGACCGAGCAGCGCACCCGCGGCCCGTCCGGACCGGCCGTCCCGCACAGCCGCTCCAGGGCCCCGGCCAGCGAACCGTGCTCCAGGTCGGGCGGGGTGAGCGCCCGCACGAAGCGGCGCGCCTCGGCGAGGTTGTCCTGGGCGGCCCGCCGGGCCTCGTCGATGTGGCCCGCGGCCGGCGAGCCCGTCGGCAGCGCGCGCTCGGCGGCCCGCAGCAGCAGCTGGATCGAGGAGAGTCCCTGGGCCAGGGTGTCGTGGATCTCCCGGGCGAGCCGCTCCCGTTCGGCGAGCGTCCCCGCGTGCCGCTCGGCCGCCGCCAGCTCGGCCCGCGTGGCGATCAGCTCCTCGACCATGTGCCGCCGCCGCTCGCTCTCCCGGTACAGCGCCTGGTAGCCGAGCACGGTCGCGACGGCGACCGCCGCGCCGAGCAGCGGCCCGATGAAGACGCCCGGGTTGAGGGCGGCGCCGTGCCGCACGTACGACAGGATGGCGGCGCACGCGGTGACCGCCACCGCGGGCAGCGAGCAGCGCGCCGGCAGCAGGTGCAGCTGGAGGAAGTACAGCGGGAAGGCGATCCACAGCCCTTCGGGCGTCAGCCACAGCAGCACCAGCCAGCTCAGGCACAGCAGCCCGAGCCAGACCGCGGCGGCCCGCTGCGAGGCCCGCACCGCCGGCAGCAGCGACCCGGCCGCGTACACCGCGCCGGTGACCGCGGCGGCCGCGACCCCCGAGCTCGTGTGCGAGCGGAGCGCGGCGAGCACCAGCAGGCCCGCGACCAGGAGATGGAGGCACAGGCGAAGGGCGCGCAGGGCGGGGGTGAGCGAGCGGGGATCCATGACCAGTCCAGGGTAGGCGGGCGCCGCGGGCGGACCGGGCGATCCGGACTCAACCGAAAGTTTGATTACGGAGCCATCCGTGGCGCGATGCCCGCGGCGGCTCCCGCCCAGCAGGCTTGGCCCCATGTTCGTGGCATGGAGAGACCTCGGATTCGCCAAGGGGCGATTCACCTTGATGGGCACGGTGATCGTCCTGATCACCCTGCTCGTCGGACTGCTGTCGGGGCTGACCGCCGGGCTCGCGCGGGAGAACGTCTCGGCGGTCACCGGCCTGCCGGCCGACCGGCTGGCCTTCGCCGCCCCGCCCGGCGGCCGGTCGGTTTCCTTCACCAGCTCGACCGTCACCGAGTCGCAGTGGCGGGACTGGGCCGCCCGGCCCGGCGTACGCGGCGCCGAGCCGCTCGGCATCCGTATCCTCGACGCGGCGGCCGGCGGGCGCACCGCCGCGGTCTCCGCCTTCGGCACCGAGTCCGGATCCGGGCTCGCGCCCGGTGCCGTCGGCCCCGGCCGGGTGATCCTCTCCGAGTCGGCGGCCGAGGAGCTGGACGCCACCGCCGGGGACCGTGTGCGCCTCGGCGCCCTGGAGGCCACGGTCGCCGCGGTCGCCGGGGACGCCTCGTACAGCCACACGCCCGTCGTGTGGACCTCGCTCGACGACTGGCAGAAGCTCGGGCACGGCGGCACCACGCCCGAGGAGCAGGCCACCGTCATCGCGCTCAGCGGTTCGGACGTCGACTGGGCGGCCGGGGACGCGGCCCTGAAGACCTCGGCGAAGACGATCGACGAGGCGCTCGGCGCCATAGGGTCCTACCAGGCCGAGAACGGCTCGCTGCAACTGATGCGGGGCTTCCTCTTCGTGATCTCCGCGCTCGTCATAGGAGCCTTCTTCACCGTCTGGACCATCCAGCGCAGCGCCGACGTGGCGGTCCTCAAGGCGCTGGGCGCCTCGACGCCGTACCTGCTGAAGGACGCCCTCGGCCAGGCCGTGGTGATGCTGACCGCGGGCACGCTCCTCGGCACCGGGCTCGCCGTCGGCATCGGCGCGCTGATCAGCGGCGGCGACGTGCCCTTCGTGCTCCAGCCGCTGACCGTGCTCGGCCCGGCGGCCGTGATCGTCGTGCTCGGTGTGCTCGGCGCGGCCCTGTCCATCCGGCGGATCACCGCCGTCGATCCCCTGACCGCCCTCGGGAGTGCCCGATGAGCCTGCTGCTCGAAGACGTGACCCTGACCTACCCGGACGGCGACGGCCGGCTCACCGCTCTCGACTCCGTCTCCCTGGAGGTGCCCGCGGGATCGCTCGCCGCGGTCGTCGGGCCCTCGGGCTCCGGCAAGTCCAGCCTGCTGGCGGTGGCCGCGACCCTGGTCACGCCGGACAGCGGACGCGTGGAGGTGGCCGGTACCGACACCGGGCCGCTGAGCCCGGCGCAGAAGGCCGCGCTGCGGCGCGAGCGGATCGGCATCGTCTTCCAGCAGCCCAACCTCCTGCCCTCGCTCACCGCGCTCGAACAGCTCCAGGTGATGGCCCACCTGTCCGGCCGGCCGAGCCGCGCCGCGCGCGAGCGGGCCGCCGGGCTGCTGGCTGCGGTGGGCCTGGCCGAGCAGGCCCACCGCCGCCCGCACCAGCTCTCCGGCGGCCAGCGCCAGCGCGTCAACATCGCCCGGGCGCTCATGAACGAGCCCTCCGTGCTCCTGGTGGACGAGCCGACCAGCGCCCTGGACCACGAGCGCGGCGCGGCGGTCATGGAGCTCCTCGCGGGGCTGACGGCGGAGCGCGGGACGGCGACGGTCCTCGTCACGCACGACCGGACGCACCTGGGGAGGGCGGACCGGGTGGTGGCGGTGCGGGACGGGCGGCTCACCGAGGAGGCGGTGGCGGTCTGACGTACGCGAAGGCGCCCGGAACCACACGGTTCCGGGCGCCTTCGCGTGGGTGCGCGGTTCTCAGCCCTGGCCGTTGCCCGCCGTGTTCGCGAGCGCCGTCGAGAGCTCCTCGGCGACCTGGTGGAGGATCGGGACGATCTTCTCGGTCGCCGCCTCCGTCACCCGGCCCGCCGGGCCCGAGATGGAGATGGCGGCCGCGGTGGGAGAGTTCGGCACCGGCACCGCGAGGCAGCGGACGCCTATCTCCTGCTCGTTGTCGTCGACCGCGTAACCCGTCTCGCGGACGGCCGCCAGCGCGTCCAGGAAGCCCTCGGGCGTGGTGATCGTCTTCTCGGTCGCGGCCGGCATGCCGGTACGGGCGAGCAGCGCGCGGACCTCGTCGGCCGGGGTGTGGGCGAGGAGCGCCTTGCCGACGCCGGTGGAGTGCGGCAGCACCCGGCGGCCGACCTCGGTGAACATGCGCATGGAGTGCTTGGACGGCACCTGGGCGACGTACACGATCTCGTCGCCGTCGAGCAGCGCCATGTTCGCGGTCTCGCCGGTCTCCTCGACGAGCCGCGCGAGGTACGGGCGGGCCCAGGTGCCGAGCAGCCGGGAGGCGGACTCGCCGAGGCGGATCAGGCGGGGGCCGAGGGCGTAGCGCCGGTTGGGCTGCTGGCGTACGTAGCCGCAGGCGACCAGGGTGCGCATCAGGCGGTGGATGGTGGGCAGCGGCAGGCCGCTGCTGGCGGAGAGCTCGCTGAGCCCGACCTCGCCACCGGCGTCGGCCATCCGCTCGAGGAGGTCGAAGGCACGCTCGAGGGACTGGACGCCCCCGCTCGCGGCGGGTTTGGCGGCGTCGGTGGTGCTGGCGCTGGACGTCGGCACGGCAACGGTCCTTTCGGGGCAGGCGGGCAAGTCAGCAGCCTACCGGGCCGTCGCGCCGGGCACACGGCCCAGGTGTGGGCGTCCGGGCCGGTCAGGGGGTGTTTGTCCGTTGTCGGCGACTGCCCGGAGGGCTCCTGGTCCACCCCGCATGTACGGAGCTACGTTCTACTGTACGAAATTCTCATTCCACTTCATGGAAACGTCCAAGCGCGGTTCGTCCGCGTCTCATGCTGGAAGTGTGCCCTTGACGACCCGTCGTCTCGGACGCACACTCCTTCAACAGTTCGTTGAATTTCTGCTTCGTGGAAGCAGTCGAGGAAGAAGGGGTACGGGTGGACGTCAACCTGGTCCTGCGTTCGACGCGTGTCATCACTCCCGAGGGGACGCGTGCGGCGTCGATCGCCGTCGCCGGCGGGACGATCGCCGCCGTGCTGCCCTACGACGCCGAGGTGCCGGCCGGCGCCCGGCTGGAGGACGTCGGCGACCACGTCGTCCTGCCCGGCCTCGTCGACACCCACGTCCACGTCAACGACCCCGGCCGCACCGAGTGGGAGGGCTTCTGGACGGCCACCCGCGCCGCGGCCGCCGGCGGCATCACCACCCTGCTCGACATGCCGCTCAACTCGCTGCCGCCCACCACCACGGTCGAGCACCTGCGGATCAAGCAGGACGTGGCCCGCCCGAAGGCCCACATCGACACGGGCTTCTGGGGCGGCGCGCTCCCGGACAACGTCAAGGACCTGCGACCCCTGCACGACGCGGGCGTCTTCGGCTTCAAGTGCTTCCTCTCGCCCTCCGGCGTCGACGAGTTCCCGCAGCTCGACCAGGAGCAGCTGGCCGCCTCCCTCGCCGAGATCGCCGGCTTCGACGGGCTGATGATCGTCCACGCCGAGGACCCGCACGAGCTCGACGCCGCCCCGCAGATGGGCGGTGGAAAGGCCGTCGAATACGCGGCCTTCCTCGCGTCCCGGCCCCGCGTCGCCGAGAACACGGCCATCGAGAACCTGATCAACCAGGCCCGCCGGCTGAGCGCCCGCGTCCACGTCCTGCACCTGTCGTCCTCCGACGCGCTGCCGCTGATCGCCGCCGCCAAGGCCGAGGGCGTGAAGATCACCGTCGAGTCCTGCCCGCACTTCCTCACCCTCACGGCCGAGGAGGTCCCCGACGGCGCCACCGAGTTCAAGTGCTGCCCGCCCATCCGCGAGGCGGCCAACCAGGACCTGCTCTGGCAGGGCCTCGCCGACGGCACCATCGACTGCATCGTCTCCGACCACTCGCCGTCCACCGTCGACCTCAAGACCGGCGACTTCGCCTCCGCCTGGGGCGGCATCTCCTCCCTCCAGCTCGGCCTGCCCGCCATCTGGACCGAGGCCCGCCGCCGCGGCCACGACCTGACGGACGTCGCCCGCTGGATGTCGCAGGCCCCGGCCGAGCTCGCCGGCCTGTCCCGCAAGGGCGCCATCGAGGCCGGCCGCGACGCCGACTTCGCCGTGCTCGACCCGGACGCCACCTTCACCGTCGACCCGGCGGAGCTCCAGCACCGCAACCGGATCACCGCCTACGCGGGCAAGACCCTCTACGGCGTCGTCACCTCCACCTGGCTGCGCGGCGAACGCATCAACGACCGCGGCACCCTGGCCGAGCCCTCCGGCCGCCTTCTCGAAAGGAACAACTGACCGTGACCGGGCTGTATTCTTCTGATTCTTCTCTGGCCTCCTTCACCGGCGACGCCAGCCCCTACGGAGGCGGCGACCCGTACGCCGACTACCGCACGGCCGACTTCCCCTTCACGCAGTACGCCGACCTCGCCGACCGCCGCCTGGGCGCGGGCGTGATCGCCGCCAACGACGAGTTCTTCGCCGAGCGCGAGAACCTGCTCAAGCCCGAGGCCGCCGAGTTCGACCCCGAGCACTTCGGCCACAAGGGCAAGATCATGGACGGCTGGGAGACCCGCCGCCGCCGCGGCGTCTCCGCCGAGCAGCCGCACCCCACCGAGGACGACCACGACTGGGCCCTGGTACGCCTCGGCGCGCCCGGCGTCATCCGCGGCATCGTCGTGGACACCGCCCACTTCCGCGGCAACTACCCGCAGGCCGTCTCCGTCGAGGCCACCTCGGTCGCCGGCTCGCCCTCGCCCGAGCAGCTGCTCGCCGACGACGTGAAGTGGACGACCCTCGTCCCGCGCACCGCCATCGGCGGCCACGCCGCCAACGGCTTCGCCGTCGACGTCGAACAGCGCTTCACCCACCTCCGGGTCAACCAGCACCCCGACGGCGGCATCGCCCGCCTCCGGGTGTACGGCGAGGTCGCCCCGGACCCGCGGTGGCTCGGCGTGCTCGGCACCTTCGACCTCGCGGCCCTGGAGAACGGCGGCCGGGTCGAGGACGCCTCCGACCGCTTCTACTCCCCGGCCACCAACACCATCCAGCCCGGCCGCTCGCGCAAGATGGACGACGGCTGGGAGACCCGCCGCCGCCGCGACAAGGGCAACGACTGGATCCGCTACAGCCTCGCCGCCGAGTCCGAGATCCGCGCCGTCGAGATCGACACCGCGTACCTCAAGGGCAACAGCGCAGGCTGGGCCGCGCTGTCCGTGGCCGCCGAGGGCTCCGAGGACTGGACCGAGATCCTGCCCCGCACCCGGCTCCAGCCCGACACCAACCACCGCTTCGTGCTCGACACGCCGGCGGTCGGCTCCCGGGTCCGGATCGACATCTACCCCGACGGCGGCATCTCCCGCCTCCGTCTCTTCGGCTCGCTCACCGAGGCGGGCGCGGCCCGGCTGACCGCCCGCCACCAGGAGCTCGGCGGCTGACGCAGCCCCGCTCCACCCCGAACTGAGCGGGTACGACACCCCGCTCGGCCCGCGAGGGCGCACCGGCATGACAGCACCGGTGCGCCCTCGTGCTCATGCGGCGTGGCCGCCGTCCACCGAGAACTCGGCGCCCGTCACGTACGCCGCGCCCGGCCCCGCCAGGAACGCGACCATCGCCGCGACCTCCTCGGCGGTCCCGTAGCGGCCGAGTGCCGTCATCTGCGCCTGGCCCTCCGCGTACGGGCCGTCGGCCGGGTTCATGTCGGTGTCCGTCGGCCCCGGGTGGACGATGTTCGCCGTGATGCCCCGGCCGCCGAGCTCGCGGGCCAGCGCCTTCGTCAGGCCGATCAGCGCGGCCTTGCTGGTCGCGTACAGCGTGCCGCCCGGACCCGGCACCCGCTGGGTCATGCAGGTGCCGATGGTGATGATCCGGCCGCCCGCGTCCATGCGCGCGGCCGCCGCCTGGGAGGCGAGGAAGGCCGAGCGGACGTTCACCGCGAGCACCCGGTCCACGTCGGCGAGGGAGAGGGACTCCAGCGGAGCGATGACGCCGACGCCGACGTTGTTGACCAGCACGTCCAGCCGGCCGAGGGCGTCGGCCGCCCAGTCCACGGCACCGGCCGCGTCGCCCGCGTCCCCGGCGTCCGCCCGCAGCGCGAGCGCCTTGCCGCCGGCCGCCCCGATCCGGGCCGCGACCTCGCGGGCCCGCTCCTCTCCCCGGACGTAGGTGAAGGCCACGTCCGCGCCCTCCTGGGCGAGGCGGACGGCCGTCGCCGCGCCCACGCCCCGGCTGCCGCCGGTGACCAGAACCGCCTTGCCGCTCATGGTGGACATCCCGTAACTCCCCTTGCGTCGGTTGTCGTTGCGTGTTCAATCAAACACGGTCGGCGGCGCCGGCACCGGCGGGAATCGGACGCCGACCCGCACCGATGAGTTCCGTCGAGCGGCGGGGTCGGAAGGAGTGGGACAGCATGGTCCGGAAGAGAAAGGGCACCCCTCATGGCCACCCTGAGCCTCACCCAGTTCCTCACCCTCGACGGCGTCTACCAGGCCCCCGGCGGCCCCGAGGAGGACACCACCGGCGGCTTCGACCTCGGCGGCTGGGTCTTCCCGTACGTCGACGAGGACTTCGGCCGCTTCGTCAACGAGGTCTTCGAGCGGCCCACCGCCTTCCTCCTGGGCCGCCGCACGTACGACATCTTCGCGAGCTACTGGCCGAAGCAGACCGACCCGGACGACCCGATCGCGGGCAGGCTGAACGCCCTGCCCAAGTACGTCGTCTCCACCACCCTCGACCGCGCCGACTGGCCCACCACCACCGTCCTGCGCGGCGACGCCGCCGACGCGGTCGCGGCGCTCAAGCAGCGGCTCGACGGCGAGGTCCAGATGCACGGCAGCGGCGGCCTGGCACGCACCCTCCTGGAGCACGACCTGATCGACCGACTGCACCTGCTCGTCTTCCCGGTCGTGCTCGGCAAGGGCCGTCGCCTCTTCGCCGAGGGCGCCACGCCCAGCGCCTTCCGGCTCGCCGAGTCCCGCTTCACGAGCACCGGCGTCACCATCCAGACGTACGAACTGGCGGGCCGGCCCACGTTCGGCACCATCGGCGAGTAGGGATCCGGGAAAGGTGTAGCCACCACCCTCCCCGGCGGATACGGTGATCTCCCCCGTGTGAGAGCCGCCGAAGTCTCCACCCCGCCCCACGAGTCGGAGACCGCTCGCCGATGACCACCGCCGCCGTACCCGTGCCCCTCGGCGCCCCGCGCCGCGCCTGGCTCACCGATCTGCCCGTCCTGCTCGTCGCGGTCGTCTGGGGCGCCAGCTACCTCGCGGCGAAGGGCATCACCACCGCGAACACCGTGCTCGCCGTCCTGGTCCTGCGCTTCGCCGTGGTGCTGCCCGTCCTGGTCGCCGCCGGATGGCGCAGACTGCGGGCGCTGGACTCCGCCCAGTGGCGCGGGGCGGCCGTCCTCGGCCTGATCCTCGCCGGGATCTTCCTCCTGGAGACGTACGGCGTCGTCCACACCTCCGCCACCAACGCGGGCCTCATCATCAGCCTCACCATGATCTTCACGCCGCTCGCGGAGGCGGCCGTCAACCGGACCAGGCCGCCCCGCGCCTTCCTCGCCGCCGCCGGCCTGTCGGTGGCGGGCGTGGTCCTGCTGACCCAGGGCGGCGGGTTCACCGCGCCCTCCCTCGGCGACCTGCTGATGCTGCTCGCGGCCCTCGCCCGTACCGTCCACGTGCTCGCGATGGCACGCATCAAGGCCGTCCGGAGCGCGGACTCCCTGTCGCTCACCACCGTCCAACTGGGCTCCGCCGTCGCCGTCTTCGCCGTCCTGGCCGCCCTCCCCGGCACCGGAGCCCCGCCGTGGGCGGCGGCAGCGGACTTCGGTCCCGGCGAGTGGGCGGGCCTGCTCTTCCTCTCCGTCCTCTGCACGCTCTTCGCCTTCTTCGTGCAGATGTGGGCGGTACGCCGCACCTCCCCGTCCCGGGTCAGCCTCCTGCTCGGCACCGAGCCCCTGTGGGCCGCCGCCGCGGGCATCGCCCTGGCCGGCGACCGCCCGGGCCTCGTGGGCCTCGCGGGCGCCGCGCTCGTCCTCGCGGGCACGGCATGGGGCCGCAGGGCCGCCGACCACGCCGCCCAGGACGCGCGCTAGGCGTCGCTCAGCCCTTCACCCGGTCCGACATCACCATCAGGGCGAAGCCCAGGGCCGCGATCACGATGTTCGCGAACAGGGCGTGGTGCTCCAGGAACCAGACGTTCTCGGTCAGGAAGCGGGTCACGCCCATCAGGCGGAACCAGCCGCCGGTCAGTTCGCGGATCACGCCGAAGACGCCGAAGACCGTCAGCAGGAAGCCCGTCACCTCAAGAAGTCTCTTCATGCCTCCGAGCCTGGTCCCCGGGCGGGCGGCGCCGCGTCGGCCGCCGGTATCGGACCGCGGGGGACCCGTACGACCGAAGTCGCGGGCTTCGCGACTTTGGTATCGGGCGGCCGTCCTCATGCCGCGGGCGGGGCCCTCACCTGCGTACATTTCCGGTATGACGCGCACCTGGCTGCTGCCCTCCCACCTGGTCGAGGCCGCCCGGACCGGCGCCCTCGACGGGGCGGAGGGGCGGCGGCCACGGCGGACCGCGCGGGACTGGGTGGTGGACACCACCCTGTTCCTGCTCGCCGCGTTCGTCGGGCTGCTCGCCGCCGAGACCAGCGCCCGCTACAACGGCGAGGCCGTCGCCCTCGCCGACCAGATCGCCGGCGGCCTCGCCTGCGTCGCGCTCTGGCTGCGCCGCCGATGGCCCGTCGGGCTCGCCGTCACCCTGTCCGTCGTCAGCGTCGTCGCGCCCACCGCCGGAGGCGCCCTCCTCGCGAGCCTCTTCAGCGTCGCCGTGCGCCGCCCCTTCCGGCAGGTCGCCTGGATCGTCCTGCTCGCCATCGCCGGCTCCACCGTCCAGGTCTTCGTCCGCCCCGACCCCGACACCGGCGTCCCCCTCGGCATCGGCCTCGGCGCCGTGCTCATCCTCCTCGTCACCGCCTGGGGCATGCTCGTACGCTCCCGCCGCCGGCTCGTCGAGGCGCTGCGCGACCGGGCCCTGCGCGCCGAGGCCGAGGCCGAGCTGCGCGCCCAGCAGGCGCAGCGGGCGGCCCGCGAGGCCATCGCCCGCGAGATGCACGACGTCCTCGCGCACCGGCTGACCCTGCTCAGCGTGCACGCCGGCGCCCTGGAGTTCCGGCCCGACGCCCCGCCCGAGCAGATCGCCCGGGCCGCCGGAGTCATCCGGGACAGCGCCCACGAGGCACTCCAGGACCTGCGGGAGATCATCGGCGTGCTGCGGTCCCCCGGCGAGGGGGCCGAGGACCGGCCGCAGCCCACCCTCGCCACCCTCGACACCCTGGTCGCCGAGGTCCGCGAGGCCGGCATGAAGGTCGTCCTCGACTCCACCGTCACCGACCCCGACACGGTGCCCGCCGCCACCGGCCGCACCGTCTACCGGATCGCCCAGGAAGCCCTGACCAACGCCCGCAAGCACGCCCCCGGCGCCGAGGTCACCCTCACCGTGCGCGGCCGCCCCGGCGACGGCCTCACCGTCGACGTCCGCAATCCCGCGCCCGTCGGACCCGTCCCGCACGTGCCCGGCTCCGGGCAGGGCCTCATCGGCCTCGCCGAGCGCGCCACCCTCGCCGGCGGCCGGCTCCGGCACGGACCGGCCCCCGACGGCGGCTTCGCCCTCCACGCCTGGCTACCGTGGCCCGCATGACCATCCGGCTGCTGATCGTCGACGACGACCCCCTGGTCCGCGCGGGCCTCTCCCTCATGCTCGGCGGAGCCGACGACATCACGATCGTCGGCGAGGGAACCGACGGCGCCGAGGTCCCCGCCCTCGTCGACCGGCTCGCCCCCGACGTCGTCCTCATGGACATCCGCATGCCCGCGGTCGACGGCCTCACCGCCACCGAGGAGCTCCGCTCCCGGCCCGGCGCGCCCGAGGTCGTCGTGCTCACCACCTTCCACGCCGACGAGCAGGTGCTGCGCGCCCTGCGGGCCGGCGCCGCCGGCTTCGTCCTCAAGGACACCCCGCCCGCCGAGATCGTCGCCGCCGTCCGCCGGGTCGCCGCCGGCGATCCCGTGCTCTCGCCCGCCGTGACCCGCCAGCTGATGAGCCACGTCGCCGGGCGCGACGACACCTCGCGGCGGGCGCCCCGCCGCGCCACCGCCCTCGAACGCCTCGCGCCGCTCGCCGGGCGCGAGCGCGAGGTCGCCGTCGCCGTCGGCCAGGGCCGCTCCAACGCCGAGATCGCCGCCGCCCTCTACATGAGCGTCCCCACCGTCAAGACCCACGTCTCGCGGATTCTGGCCAAGCTCGACCTCAACAACCGTGTCCAGATCGCCCTCCTCGTCCACGACGCCGGACTCCTCGACCTCCCCGACGGCGAGAACGGGGCATAGGCTGGGCCGATGTCCGTCATCGATCTGGGGGAATACGGCGCGGACTTCACCGCGAACCCGTACCCGTACTACGCGAAGCTCCGCGAGGCCGGTCCGGTCCACGAGGTCATCACTCCGGACGGCATGCCCGCCTGGCTGATCGTCGGTTACGAGGAGGCCCGCGCCGCCCTCGCCGACCAGCGGTTCTCCAAGTCCTTCTCGTCCATGGGCATACCGCTGCCCGAGGAGGAGGTCGTCGGCCCGAACCTGCTCATCGTCGACCCGCCCGACCACACCCGGCTGCGCAAGCTCGTCGCCGGCGAGTTCACCGGACGCCGCGTCGAGGCGCTGCGCCCGCGGATCCAGCAGCTCACCGACGAACTCCTGGACGCCATGGCCCCGGCCGGTCGCGCCGACCTCGTCGACTCCTTCGCCTTCCCGCTGCCGATCACCGTCATCTGCGAACTGCTCGGCGTCCCCGCCGCCGACCGGGACTCCTTCCGGGCCTGGTCCAACGAACTCGTCGCCCCCACCGGGGCCATGACCGACCGGGAGGCCGTCGAGGGCTTCGGCGGCTACCTCGACGAACTCATCGAGGACAAGCGGGCCGCGGGCCCCGCCGACGACCTGCTGTCCGCGCTCATCCGGACCCGCGCCGAGGACGGCGACCGGCTCTCGCTGCCCGAACTCCGGGCCCTGGCCTACCTGCTGCTCATCGCGGGCCACGAGACCACCGTCAACCTCATCGCCAACACCGTCCGCGCCCTGCTCACCCATCCGGAGCAACTGGCTGCCCTGCGAGCCGACTTCGACCTCCTCGACGGTGCCGTCGAGGAGGGCCTGCGCTACGACGGTCCGGTGGAGACGGCGACGCTCAGGTTCGCCGCCGAGCCGGTCCCTGTCGGCGGGGCCGTCATCCCCGCCGGCGCCGTCGTCGTGGTCGGCATCGCCTCCGGCGCGCGCGACCCGGGCCGCTTCCCGGAGCCCGACCGCTTCGACATCCGCCGCGACCCGCGCGGCCACCTCGCCTTCGGCCACGGCATCCACTACTGCCTGGGCGCCCCGCTCGCCCGCCTGGAAGGCAAGATCGCGATCCGGTCCCTGCTCGAACGCTTCCCCCGGCTGGAACTCGACCCCGAGGCCGGACCGTACGAATGGCTCCCGGGCATGCTCATCCGCGGCACCCGGCGGCTCCCCGTCGTCTGGTGACGGCCGTCCGGTGACCGCCGCCCCGTGACACCCCGCCCCGCGGCCTGGCGAGAGCGTGCCTCTCAGGTCGCGGGGATCTCCGTGAGCCGCACCGGCCGCCGCTCGCGCCGCGACAGCACGCACGCCTCCGCGACCCGCAGCGCTTCCAGTGCCTCGGTCCCGTCGCAGGGGTTCTCCCGCTCCCCGCGCACCAGCCCCACGAAGGCGTCCAGCTCCGCCTCGTACGCCGGGGCGAACCGCTCCAGGAAACCCGGCCACGGCTTGCCGGGCGGCGGCGGGCCCATCGGCTCGACCGACTCCAGCGGAGTGCGCTCGTCCAGGCCCACGGCCAGCTGCGCCAGCTCCCCGGCCAGCTCCATCCGCACGTCGTACCCGGCGCCGTTGCAGCGGGTCGCGGTCGCCGTCACCAGCGTGCCGTCGTCCAGGGTGAGCAGCGCCGCCGCCGTGTCCACGTCGCCCGCCTCCCGGAACATCGCCGGGCCCGCGTCCGAGCCCGTCGCGTACACCTCCACGACCTCCCGCCCGGTCACCCAGCGCACGGCGTCGAAGTCGTGCACCATGCAGTCCCGGTAGAGGCCGCCCGACAGCGGCAGGTACGCGACGGGCGGCGGCGCCGGGTCCGAGCTCGCCGCCCGTACGGTGTGCAGCCGGCCGAGCCGCCCGGTCGCCACGGCCTCCCGCGCCGCCCGGTACCCGGCGTCGAACCGCCGCATGAAGCCCAGCTGCAGCTCGGTCCCGGCCGCCTCGACGGCCCGCAGCGCCCCGAGCGTGCCCGGGACGTCCAGCGCGATCGGCTTCTCGCAGAACGCCGGAAGCCCGGCCGCCGCGGCCCGCCCGATCAGCTCCGCGTGCGCGGCCGTCGCCGAGGCGATCACCACCGCGTCCAGGGCGTGGTGCGCGAACAGGTCCTCCACCGTCGGCGCCGCCTCCGCCCCGAGCGCTCCGGCCACCCGCGCGGCCCGTGCCGCGTCGGCGTCCGCGAGGACCAGCGCCCCGACCTCCGGATGCCGCGCGAGCACCCCGGCGTGAAACGCCCCGATCCGTCCCGTCCCGACCAGTCCGATCCGCATGGCCCCAAGGTCGTTCGGAACGCACCGGCTGTCAAGGACGGCCCTTCGCGTTCCAGCCGCCCGCCCATGGGTAGGACGGACGGGGCCGGGTCACGGCCCCGCCGAAGATCGGCTCGACCCCCATGACCGATACTGCAATGCACGCAGAAGGACACAAAGGAGGGCACGGCCTCGTGACCAGGGTTCGCACAGGAGGGGTACGCGCGGCGGTCGGCGCCGTGCTCGCGGTGGCGCTGACCGCCGCGCTCGCCGGATGCAGCAGCACCGGCGGCAAGCGCGCGGAGGACGCCCGCAAGGCGGCCGCGGCCCAGGGCCGGGCGGCCGTCGACACCCCCCGCTGGACCTTCGCCATGATCACCCACTCGGGCGACGGCGACACCTTCTGGGACATCGTCCAGAACGGCGCCAGGCAGGCCGCCGTCAAGGACAACATCAACTTCCTCTACGCCCACAGCGACGAGGCGCAGCAGCAGGCCCAGCTCATCGACTCGTACGTGGCGAAGAAGGTCGACGGCATCATCGTCACCCTCGCCAAGCCCGACGCGATGAAGGCGGCCGTCGAGAAGGCCGTGAAGGCCGGCATCCCGGTGATCACGGTGAACTCCGGCGCCGAGCAGTCCAAGGCCTTCGGCGCCCTCACCCACATCGGCCAGGACGAGACCGTCGCCGGCGAGGCCGTCGGCGACGAGCTCGACAGGCGCGGCCGCAAGAAGGCCCTGTGCGTCCTGCACGAGCAGGGCAACGTCGGCCACGAGCAGCGCTGCGCCGGCGCGAAGAAGACCTTCGGCGGCGAGCTGCAGAACCTCTACGTCGACGGCACCAACATGCCCGACGTCCAGGCCTCCATCCTCGCCAAGCTCCAGTCCGACCCGTCCGTCGACGCCGTCGTGACCCTCGGCGCTCCCTTCGCCGACGCCGCCGCCCAGGCGAAGAAGAGCGCCGGCAGCAAGGCCGAGATCGACACCTTCGACCTCAACGCCAAGGTCGCCTCCGGCCTGGAGTCCGGCACCCTCGGCTTCGCCGTCGACCAGCAGCCGTACCTCCAGGGCTACCAGGCCGTCGACCTGCTCTGGTTGTACAAGTACAACGCCGACGTCCTCGGCGGCGGCAAGCCGGTCCTCACCGGCCCGCAGATCATCACCAGGGACCAGGCCGCGGCGCTGAAGGGCTACACCGAGCGGGGTACGCGATGAGCGCCGCCTCCCCGCCCTCGGACGGCCTCGACCACGTCGACGAACGGCTGCTCCGCACCTCGCCGCTGAAGAAGCTCCTCGCCCGGCCCGAGCTCGGCTCCGTCGTCGGCGCCGCCGCCGTCTTCCTCTTCTTCTCGGTCGTCGCCGACGGCTTCCTGCGCGCCTCCAGCCTCGGCACGGTGCTCTACGCGGCCTCCACCATCGGGATCATGGCCGTGCCGGTCGCGCTCCTGATGATCGGCGGCGAGTTCGACCTGTCCGCCGGCGTGCTCGTCACCACCTCGGCGCTCGTCTCGTCGATGTTCAGCTACCAGATGACCGCGAACGTGTGGGTCGGCGTCGGCGTCTCGCTGCTCGTGACGCTCGCCGTCGGCGCGTTCAACGGTTTCCTGCTCACCCGCACCAAGCTGCCGAGCTTCATCATCACGCTCGGCACCTTCCTCATGCTGACCGGCCTGAACCTCGGCTTCACCAAGCTGATCAGCGGCACCGTCTCCACCAAGTCGATCGCCGACATGGAGGGCTTCCCCTCCGCCCGCACGCTGTTCGCCTCGACCTGGACGGTCGGCGGCGTCGAGCTCAAGGTGACGATCCTCTGGTGGTTCGCCCTCGTCGCCCTCGCCACCTGGATCCTGCTGCGCACCCGCTTCGGCAACTGGATCTTCGCCGTCGGCGGCGGCGCCGACGCCGCCCGCGCGGTCGGCGTACCGGTCCACCGGACCAAGATCGGCCTCTACCTGGGCGTGGCCTTCTGCGCCTGGATCTCGGGGCAGCACCTGCTCTTCTCCTTCGACGTCGTCCAGTCCGGCGAGGGCGTCGGCAACGAGCTGATCTACATCATCGCGGCGGTCATCGGCGGCTGTCTGATCACCGGCGGCTACGGCTCCGCCATCGGCTCCGCGGTCGGCGCGTTCATCTTCGGCATGACCGGCAAGGGCATCGTGTACGCCGAGTGGAACCCGGACTGGTTCAAGTTCTTCCTCGGCGCGATGCTGCTGCTCGCCACGCTCCTGAACGCCTGGATCCGCAAGCGCGTGGAGGCCACCAAGTGACCACGGAAGCCATGCCCCTCGTCGAGCTCGACGACGTCAGCAAGTACTACGGCAACATCCGCGCCCTCGAAGGCGTCTCCCTGGAGGTCCACGCGGGCCGGATCTCCTGCGTCCTCGGCGACAACGGCGCCGGCAAGTCCACCCTCATCAAGATCGTCGCCGGGCTGCACCGGCACGACGCCGGAACCTTCCGGATCGAGGGCGAGGAGGTGACCCTCGCCAGCCCGCGCGAGGCCCTGGACCGCGGCATCGCCACCGTCTACCAGGACCTCGCCGTCGTCCCGCTCATGCCCGTCTGGCGCAACTTCTTCCTCGGCTCCGAGCCCACCCGCGGCAAGGGCCCCTTCAAGCGCCTCGACGTCGAGCTGATGCGGCGGACCACCCGTACGGCGCTGCTGCGCATGGGCATCGACCTGCGCGACGTCGACCAGCCCATCGGCACCCTCTCCGGCGGCGAACGGCAGTGCGTGGCCATCGCCCGCGCCGTCCACTTCGGCGCCAAGGTCCTCGTCCTCGACGAGCCGACCGCCGCGCTCGGCGTCAAGCAGTCCGGGGTGGTCCTGAAGTACGTGGCGGCCGCACGTGACCAGGGCCTCGGCGTGGTCCTCATCACCCACAACCCGCACCACGCCTATCTCGTCGGAGATCGTTTCGTGCTGCTGAAGCGCGGTGTCATGGCGGGCAGCCACACCAAGGACTCCGTCAGCCTGGACGAGTTGACCCGCCAGATGGCCGGCGGCAGCGAGCTGGAGGACCTGCGCCACGAACTGGAACGGCCGACCGGCCAGTCGTCCGCTTCGTGACGCGCCCCTCACACCCCACCTGGCAGAATCGAGCCGATGAGTACCTACCGTGACCTGACCCAGCGCGCTTCCGCCCGCGGCACGGTCCTGCGGACCGTCGGCCCCCGGGAGCGGCGCTCGCACCTGACCGCGCCCAGGGTGCCGACCGTCGGCATCGACATCGGCGGTACGAAGGTGATGGCCGGTGTCGTCGACGCGGACGGGAACATCCTGGAGAAGGTCCGCACCGAGACGCCCGACAAGTCCAAGAGCCCCAAGGTCGTCGAGGACACCATCGTCGAGCTGGTCCTGGACCTCTCCGACCGCCACGACGTGCACGCCGTCGGCATCGGCGCGGCCGGCTGGGTCGACGCCGACCGGGCCACGGTCCTCTTCGCCCCGCACCTCGCCTGGCGCAACGAGCCGCTGCGCGACGCCCTCCAGGACCGGCTCGCCGTCCCCGTCATGGTGGACAACGACGCCAACACCGCCGCCTGGGCCGAGTGGCGCTTCGGCGCCGGGCGCGGCGAGGACCACCTCGTCATGATCACCCTCGGCACCGGCATCGGCGGCGCCATCCTCGAGGACGGCCGGGTCAAGCGCGGCAAGTACGGCGTCGCAGGCGAGTTCGGGCACATGCAGGTCGTCCCCGGCGGCCACCGCTGCCCCTGCGGCAACCGCGGCTGCTGGGAGCAGTACAGCTCCGGCAACGCCCTGGTCCGCGAGGCCCGCGAGCTGGCCGCCGCCGACTCCCCGGTGGCGTACAACATCATCGAGCGGGTCAAGGGCAACGTTCCCGACATCACCGGCCCGCTCATCACCGAGCTGGCCCGCGAGGGCGACGCCATGTGCGTCGAGCTCCTGGAGGACATCGGCCAGTGGCTCGGCGTCGGCATCGCCAACCTCGCCGCCGCCCTCGACCCCTCCTGCTTCGTCATCGGCGGCGGCGTCTCCGCCGCCGACGACCTGCTCATCGGCCCCGCCAGGGACGCCTTCCGCCGCCACCTCACCGGCCGCGGCTACCGCCCCGAGGCCCGGATCGCCCGCGCCCAGCTCGGCCCCGAGGCGGGCATGGTCGGCGCCGCCGACCTCGCCCGGCTCGTCGCCCGCCGCTTCCGCCGGGCCAACCGCCGCCGGGTCGAGCGCTACGAGCGGTACGGGCGCTACGCGCAGGTGCTGCGCGGCACCACCGCCGACCGGGCCTCCCGAACCGCCCAGGACCCGCAGTCATGACCCTGCCCCACCCGACCCTGCCGCCCCAGCAGTCCGCGCCCCCGCCGGAGCCGCCGGCCGGCCGGCTCCCCGAGGGCCGTGGGCACATGCTGCGCCGCCGGGTGCTCACCCTGCTCACCATCGTGCTGCTCATCGGCGTCCCGGCGGGCTATCTGGTGATCTCCGCCGGCCAGAGCCGCGACAGCGGACGCGACAAGGAGCGCGAGTCCTCGGTCGTCGGGCTCCAGGACAACCGGCCCTCCCAGATGAAGCGCCGCGTCTTCGAGATCCCGGTCCCGTCCGACGCCTGGAACGTCGCCTACTACGAGACCAGCAACTGGAAGACCAGCCGGCTGTACGTCCAGTTCACGACGACCGCGGGCGGTCTCGACACCTTCCTCCACGACAGCGGCGCCGCCCGGAGCGCGCTGAAGCCCGGCGAGGTGACCGTCAGCGACCGCGACGCCGACATCGTCGGCTGGAACTTCACCCCGGACCGCGGCTGGTCCGGCGCCACGGTGAAGCGCGAGCGGCCCCGCCCCACGAGCGACATCACGGTCGACCTCACGGACCCGGCCTTCCCGCGCGTGTACGTGGTCTCCACGACGTCTCCCTGACCGCCGTCTCCCTGATCCGCCGGCGGGCCCGAGCGGTCTTCGAGCGCGCCCGCGTACAAGGTGCCCGGACCGACTCCAGGAGGACCGGCACCCATGAACGCGACGCACGCCTTCCGCTCGCTCGCCGTGCGCAACTTCCGGCTCTTCGTCGCCGGCCAGCTCGTCTCCGTCGCCGGCACCTGGATGACGGTCGTCGCCCAGGACTGGCTGGTGCTGTCCCTGACGGACGACTCGGCCACCGCCCTGGGCACGGTCACCGCCCTCCAGTTCACGCCGATGCTGCTGCTCACGCTGTACGGCGGGCGGCTCGCCGACCGCCACGACAAGCGGCGGCTGCTCGTCGGCTGCAACCTCGCCTCCGCGCTGTGCGCCCTCGCCCTGCTCGTCCTGGTCGCCCGGGACGCCGTCACCGTGTGGCAGATCGGACTGCTCGCGTTCTGCCTCGGTGTCGTCAACTCCGTCGAGGTGCCCACCCGCATGTCGTTCGTCGGCGAGATGGTGGGCCCCGAACTGCTGCCCAACGCCTCGGCGCTGAGCGGCGCCTACTTCAGCCTCGCCCGCGTCCTCGGCCCGGCCCTCGCCGGACTGCTGATCGCCGGCTGGGGCACCGGCCCGGTGATCGCCCTCAACGCCGTCAGCTATCTGGCGACCGTCGTCGCGCTGCGCGCGATGCGCCCCGGCGAACTGCTGCGGACCGCGCCGCCCGCCGGGCGGGGCCGGATCCGGGACGGGCTGCGGCACGCCAGGGACCGGCCGGACGTGCTGCACTGCCTGGTCCTGGTCGGACTGCTCGGCGTCGTCGGCTACCACTTCCAGCTCACCGTGCCGCTCCTCGCCAAGACCGTCTTTCACGCCGATGCCACCTCCTTCGGGCTGCTGTCCACCGCCTTCGCGGGCGGCGCGCTGCTCGGTGCCCTCGCCGGTACGGCCCGCCGTGAGCGGCCGTCCGCCCGGACCGTCACGGCGGCGGCCGTCGGCCTCGGCGTGCTCGAAGCCGCGACCGGGCGGGCGCCGGACCACGCCGCCGCCGCGGTGCTGCTCGCGCTCACCGGCTTCGCCGCGATCGTCTTCGCCCAGGCCGCGAACCACCGCGTGCAGCTCGGCTGCGACCCGGGCTTCCGGGGCCGGGTCCTGGCCCTCTACACGGTGATCCTGCAGGGCTCCACCCCGCTCGGCGCACTGCTCGTCGGCGTGCTCGCCCGGGAGCTCGGGGTCCGGGCCGTGCTGTTCGCGGGCGGCCTCTGCTGTGTGGTCGCCGCGCTCGCCGTGCACGCCGCCGGGCACGCCCGCGGATCCCGGTCCCGTCCGGAGGTCTCGCTTGTGAAGCTTCCGCGGGGATTCGGCCAAGGAGATCGTGCCCGCTCGTGAGTCTTTGACGGGGATTCCCCGTCCTCGGCCGTGCGGCCGGAACGCGCACTTCTGATCGAACTCGTCGGTAACCCGTTGTGACCTGCCCGAAGGCGCCGAGGAGGGCCGTCGGGCGCTCGCCGAAGGGCTCAGATCGGCCGGGTATGGTCTGCCCGGTTCACTCACCCCGGTGAACGAGCGGGGGACTTCGCACGGCAAGACGACCGAGGACGTTCGAGGCGAGGCACACGGATGGATGGTCCGCACACCACGTCGGCCGGCGGCGCTCGTGAAGGAGGCTGGTTCGGCCACGGCTCGACGCGGCCCGACGCCGCCGCCGAGGACACGTCCAACAGCGGGCTCCTGCGCCGCACGATGGCCGAGATCGAGCCCGTCGCCGACAAGGCGATCTCGTACTTCTACGCCCTGCTGTTCCTCCGCCACCCCGAGGTGCGGGAGCTCTTCCCCGCGGCGATGGACACCCAGCGCGACCGGCTCTTCAAGGCGCTGCTCGCGGCGGCGACCCACGCGGACGACCCCGCCACCCTGACCGCGTACCTGACCCGGCTCGGCTGCGGACACCGGAAGTACGGGACGCTGCCCGAGCACTACCCGGCCGTCGGCGAGGCGCTCATCGGCGCACTTGCCCGGTACGCCCCGCGCACCTGGGGGCCGCGGACGGAGGCGGCCTGGGTGGGCGCGTACACCACCGTCTCCCAGATCATGATCGACGCGGCGGCCGCCGACGAGCTGCGCGCCCCCGCCTGGTGGCACGCGGAGGTCGTCGCGCACGAGCGGCGCACACCGGACGTCGCCGTCGTCACGGTCAGGCCCGACCAGCCGTACCCCTTCCTCGCCGGCCAGTACACTGCCCTCGAGACGCCCTGGTGGCCGCGGATCTGGCGGCACTACTCCTTCGCCTCCGCGCCCCGCCCGGACGGACTGCTCTCCTTCCACGTCAAGGCCGTCCCGGCCGGCTGGGTGTCGAACGCGCTCGTCCACCGTGCCCGTCCCGGTGACGTGCTCCGCCTCGGCCCGCCCACGGGCTCCATGACCGTGGACCACAGCCGGGACAGCGCCCTGCTGTGCCTCGGCGGCGGCACCGGCATCGCCCCCATCAAGGCCCTGGTCGAGGACGTGGCCCGGCACGGCCGCCGGCGGACCGTCGACGTGTTCTACGGCGCCCGCCGGGGCCATGACCTGTACGACATCGACACCATGCTGCGCCTCCAGCAGTCGCACCCGTGGCTCTCCGTCCATCCCGTCGTCGACGACGACGCGGCCGGGCTGCCCACCGGCGGTCTGCCGCAGGCGGTGCGCACCTCGGGCCCCTGGGACGCGCACGACGCCTACCTGTCCGGCCCGCCCGGTCTGATCCGGCGCGGTGTCGACGCCCTCGTCGGCATCGGCATCCCGGCCGGGCGCATCCGACACGACTCCCTCGAAGAACTGGCCGGGGCAAGGAATTGAGCACCTTCGAAGAGACCGGGCGCCGGTACGACCACCCGCCCGTACGCACCACCCGTCCGGGCAGTGACGGCGAACACCTCGTCCAGCGGCGCATGGACAGCACCGAACGCGCCGACCGGTTCTACGCCGACCAGGTCCTCGACCGGCTCAACGCCCGGATGCGGGAGTTCGTGGCGGAGCAGGAGATGTTCTTCCTGGCCACCGCCGACCGGCACGGCGAGTGCGACAACACCTTCCGCGCCGGACCGGCGGGCTTCCTCCACGTCCTCGACGACACGACGCTCGCCTACCCCGAGTACCGCGGCAACGGCGTCCACGCGAGTCTGGGCAACATCGAGGAGAACCCGCACGTCGGCATCCTCATGGTGGACTTCCTGCGGCACCGGATCGGCCTGCACGTCAACGGGCGGGCGCGGGTCGTGGCCGACGAGGAGATGCGCCGCACCCGGCACGGGCTCGGGACCGATCCCGTACCCGGCCGCCGGGCCCTGGTGTGGGTGGAGATCACCGTCGAGGAGGCGTACGTCCACTGCGCCAAGCACATTCCGCACCTCCAGAAGGCCCCCGCGCGCGGCGCCGGCCGTCCGTGGGGCACGGACGACGCCAGGCGCAAGGGCGGCGACTTCTTCGGCGCCGCCGCCGAGTCGCCGCTGCGGGGCCCCTTCCTGCCGCCGCCGCGCGCCGACGCGGCGACCTGGCGGGCGGAGGCCGAACGGATGCTGGCGAGGGCCGAACGGCACGGCCGCCGCACGGACGCGGAGAACCGGGTGTTCAGCGGCTGGTTCAGCCGGACCCCGACCGCCTGACGCCCACGGCCGGGCGCCCCGGCGAAACGGAACCCCGTCAATCGGCCGAATGGCTCGACGGAAGCGCTCCCGGTGGGCAAAACTGTCCCCAACTGGCCGAAGAACAGGCCCAGTTGCACATCTTCTGTCGATGTACGGGGGGATTCGAGATGGCACGAACCGGCTACAGATGGTCGGCGCGCGTCGCGGGCGTGGTGGCGGCAGCGGTACTGGTCACGGGCGGCACGGCGGGCGTCACCTTCGCCGCCGACACCACCGGTACGGACGTCCGCGCCGAGACCACCTGGCTGCCCACGGTCGAGATCGACAACAACTTCGCGGTGGTCGCGACCACCCACCCGGACACCGTGGGCTGCAACGGCTACAAGGTGACCGGCTCGGGCACCTCCCTCGGCAAGCCGCTCAGCAACGGCGGCACCTGGACCCAGGTCGAGACGGCGTGCAAGGCCACCATCCCCGGCAAGTGGGACATCAAGGGGACGGGGACGATCACGGAGCCCAACGGCGACAAGCTCACCATCAGCTACAGCCTCACGGCGCCGGTGACCTCGGACACCATGGTCTACCCGACGGGCACGTTCACCATCACCGGAAGCACCGGGAACTACGCGTTCGCGAGGGGCAGCGGCCAGATGAGCGCCCGCGTCAACATGCTGGACCACGACCACGTCAGCAGCAGGCTGGTGGGCGACATCGAGTACCTGGGCTGATCACGCACCCTGTGGGAACACGGGCGGGTCACGGCATGCTGCCGTCACCCGCCGCCGAAGCCGGCTCCGCCATCGGGGCCGGCTTCGTCCTTCTTCCACTCCTTCCCCGCACCTCCAAGGGAGCCGCACCATGAAGAGCACGATGCAGGACCGCGAGCTGCTCGTCCGCGACATCCTCACGCACGGGCAACGCGTCTACGCGGACAGCCGGGTGGTGCGATGTGCCGACGGGCCGACCGCCCGCTCCTTACAGTCCTTCGCCGAGATCGCCCACCAGGCCGAGCAACTGGCCGCCGCCCTCTCCCGGTTGGGCGTACGGCCCGGGGAGCGCGTCGCCACCCTCGCGTGGAACACGCCCGAGCACCTGGTGGCCTACCTCGCCGTACCCAGCATGGGCGCGGTGCTGCACACCCTCAACCTCCGACTGCACCAGGACCAGTTGGGCTACATCGTCGAGCACGCCGAGGACGCCTTCCTGCTGGTCGACGCGACCCTGCTGCCCATGCTCGCCCCGATCCGGGACCGGCTCGGCAGCGTGCGCCACCTGGTCGTCATCGGCGACGCGCCGGACGCGGACCCGGGAACGGACCCCGTCCGGCACCTCGACCTGCCCGGGCACATCGCCGTCCACCGCTGGGACGAACTGCTCGCGGCCGAGCGCCCCGGCTTCGTCTGGCCCGACCTGGACGAGCGGGAAGCGGCGGCGCTCTGCTACACGACCGGCACCACCGGCAACCCCAAGGGCGTCGCCTACAGCCACCGTTCGATCATCCTGCACACGCTCGGCGTCTCCGCCAGCGCCGGCTTCGCGATGCACGACGGCGACCGCGTCCTGCCGATCGTGCCCATGTTCCACGCCAACGCCTGGGGCTGGCCCTACGCCGCGTGGATGGCGGGCTCCGACCTGATCATGAACGGCCGACTGCTGCACACCGAGGACCTGACCCGCGTCATCAACGAGGAGCGGCCCACCGCCGTGGCCGCGATCTGCACGATCTGGAACAGCCTCGTGCACCACGGAGAGCGGCACCCGCTGGACCTGAGCAGCGTACGGCTCGCGGGCTGCGGCGGCGCGACCCCGCCGCGCGCCCTGCTCCAGCAGCTCAAGGACCGCTACGGCGTCCGCCTGAAGCAGGGCTGGGGCCTGACCGAGACCAGCCCTCTCGCCACCTTCGCGGTTCCGCCGCACGGCACCCCGGACGAGGACGAGGTCGACTGGCTGGCCAAGAGCGGCCGGCTGATGCCCTTCGTCGAGGCACGGCTGATCGCGGAGGACGGCAGCGAGCAGCCCTGGGACGGGACCTCCGTGGGCGAACTGGAGCTGCGCGGGCCGTGGGTCACCGGCTCGTACTTCCGCACCGAGGACTCCCCGGAGAAGTTCCACGACGGCTGGCTGCGCACCGGCGACCTGGGAGTGATCGAGCCGGGCGGCTGGGTGGTGGTCAGCGACCGGCTCAAGGACGGCATCAAGAGCGGCGGCGAGTGGATCTCCACCATCGAACTGGAGAACGCGATCATCGAGCACCCCGCGGTCCTCGAGGTGACCGTCGTCGGCGTGCCCGACCCGCGCTGGGAGGAACGCCCGCTCGCGTGCGTGTCGTTGGTGCCGGGCGCCGAGGTCGACGGTGACGGCCTGCGGGAGTTCCTGGCCGGCCGGGTCGCCCGCTGGTGGGTTCCGGAACGCTGGTCCTTCGTGGACGCGGTGCCCAAGACCAGCGTCGGCAAGTACGACAAGAAGGCGGTGCGGACCCTGTACGCGGAGGGCGCGCTGGACGTCTGGGTCCCGGGCGGCGCGAACCCGCAGAGCCCGCCGACACCGGGACCGACCGAGGCCTGACCGACGCCGCGACGCCCCGGGCCGGCGGGGCCGCCCGGGGCGGCCCGGAGCCGGGCCAACCGGGGCGCGGGGCCGAGGGCCGCGCGGGGCCGCCCCCAAGGCGCGGTCACCCAACGGCATCCGTCCGCGCGCCGCGGTCGCCCGGCGGCATTCGCCCGTGCGCCGCGGTCGCCCAGCGGCCTTCGCCCGCGGGCCCCGGTCGCCCGGCGGCATCTGCCCGCGCGCCCCGGTCGTCCATGGGCATCCGTCCGCGCGCCGGTCACCCAGCCGCATCCGTCCGGCGCGCCCCGGTCGCCCACCGGCATCTGCCCGCGCGCCCCGCTCCACGCAAGGCGCCCCGGGAGCGCCCGGATCACCGGGCTCCCGGGGCGCCTCGCCCCTCGCTCTCAGGCCTGCGTCAGCTGGTCCGCCGCCTCGGCGAGCAGGTCCCGCTGTTCGTCCGGGCCGAGGCCCAGCTCCCGTACCATCCGTAGCGTCAGCACCAGGCCGGCCTGGACCGTCGTCTGCGGGTCCGGCTCGCCGGGCGGTGTCGTGTCGCCGCGCAGGCCGGCGGCGATCAGCTCGGCGAGGAAGGCCGGGTCGAAGTCCTCCGCGCCCGCCTCCAGCGAACCGAGGAAGCCGGCGACGTAACCGCCGATCTCCTCCGGTGACGCGCCCTGCGGGAAGCGGCGGCGGGCGGCGATCCCGAACCCGGCGCCGACCGCCCGCCCGAAGTGCGGGTCGGCCGGGTCGAGCGCGCCGCCCTTCTGCGCGAAGCCGATGAAGTCGAACGCCAACAGTGCGCCCAGGACGTCGAGTTCGGCCGCGACGGAAGCGCTGACGTTGGTGGTGGTGTCGGTCATGACGGCTCGCCTTCTGCCGTGGGGGAAGCGGTCGGGGTGCCCTGGGCGGCGAGGATCGCCGCCGCGACGTGTTCGGCGTCCCGGCCGACGAAGCCGATCAGCGCCGAACCGCGCGTACGCATCCGGTACAGGCCCAGGTAATAGCTGCCGGGCACCGCACCCACGCCCTCGGTCTGCCGGGGCTGCCCCTCCTCGTCGAGCATCTCCGGGTCGAGCCAGCCCCAGTCGGTGCGGTAGCCGGTCGCCCACACCACCGCCGACGGCTTGACGCGCTCCCCGTCCGCGACCAGCAGCTCGGCACCCTCGGCGCCGGTGATCCGGCCCACCGTCCGCAGCGCGCCCGCCGCGAGGAGCTCGGGCACCCGGTCGCCGACGACCGGGTCGGGCGCCTGCATGTTCACCGGCAGGCTCATCACGCCGAGGACGCTCATCCACCAGAACATGTCCCGGCCGACGACCGTCTGCGGCAGGGGCGGCGAGACGGCCTCGCTGCAGCTGAGCACCACGTCGTGCGTACCGGCCAGCTCCACGGCTATCTGCCGGCCGGAGTTGCCGTCGCCGACCACGACCACGGTGCCCGGCGGCACCTGCGCGGGGCCGCGGTAGTCGCTGGTGTGCAGGGTGGGCACGTCCGGGCTCAGCCCGGCGGCGAACTCCGGAAGCCGCGGGACGCCGAACGCGCCGGTCGCGATCACGACCTGACCGGCCCGGCACTCGCTGTGCGCGGTGGTCAGGACGTAACCGTCACCGTCCCGGCGCAGCGACAGCACCCGGTGGCCGGTCAGCACCGGCAGCTCGAACCGCTCGGCGTAGTCCCGCAGGTACGCCACGACCTCGTCCTTGCCGGGGTAGTGCGCGCCCTCGCCGGGGAAGGGCAGGCCCGGCAGTCCGGAGAACTGCGCGGACGTGAACAGCTTCAGCGAGTCCCAGCGCCGCTCCCAGCTCTCGCCCACCTCGCCGCCCGCGTCGAGCAGCACACACCGCACGCCGGCCTGCCGCAGGTAGTAGCCGACGGCGAGCCCCGACTGGCCCGCTCCGATGACCGCGACCGGCACCTCGGCCGGCAACGCGCTCATCGGCCCGCTCCGGTGCTGTTCCGGTCGGCCTGATCAATTCGCATACCGCATGTCCTCACTTCGTGGACCTGGATCCCGCCGGACCCGCAGGACCGGTCCGGGGTGGACCGGCCGGGCCGCCTACGCGGCGGACCCGGCCGGTTCGGTTCGATTGACGTCACGCGGCCGGCCCGAGGGCCGGCCGGCGTCACGTCAGTGGGCGTCGAGCGCCCGGCGCAGCTCACCGGCGAGCACGCGCAGCCGCTCGCCGCGCATCACCGAGTAGTGGTCGCCCGGCACGTCGACCAGGGTGGCGTCGCCGGAGAAGTACTCCATCCAGCGGCCCGCCGTCCCGACCGTCGCACCGCCGTCCGCCGCCCGCAGGGACAGCACCCGGCCGGCGAAGCCGCGCGGCGCGTGGCGCAGCAGCGCCCGGTAGTTGCTCCGGAACCGGTCCACGATCGCGCTCAGCGTCCCGAGGTCGATGTCCTCGGACAGCGCGCCCGCGGCACGGGCCTCGGAGTGCAGCACCTCCACCGGCGGACGTCCGTCGAACGCCTCCGGCGCCAGCTCCCACTCCACTCCGGCCAGACCCGCGAGGTCCCGGGCGAACCACGACAGCAGCACCTCGTCGGAGACCGGCTCGCCCTTCGCCGGACCCGGCTCCACCATCAGGTCGACCACGGCCAGCAGATCCACCTCGGCACCGGCCGCGGTGAGCTGGGCCGCCATCTCCAGGGCGATCACGCCGCCCATCGACCAGCCGCCGAGCCGGTACGGGCCCTCCGGCAGCGCCTCGCGGACCGCGGCCACGTAGTGCGCGGCCATCTCCTCGACGCTGCCCAGCTCCGCGTCCGGAAGCTGCAGCGCGTAGAACGGCTGCTCCTCACCGAGGAGTTCGGCGAGCTCCGCGTAGCAGAGCACGTCACCGCCGACCGGGTGGACGAACACCAGCGGAGTCCGCGAACCGCTGGTGCGCACCGGCACCAGCGCCCTGCGGCCCTCCTCGCCGCCGGCCTCCCGGACCGCCTGCGCGAGCAGTTCGATCGTCGGCCGGGCGAAGAGGCTGGACAGCGGCAGGCTGCGGCCCAGACCGCGGGCGATCCGGGCCATCAGGCGCACCGCGAGCAGCGAGTCGCCGCCGAGCTCGAAGAAGCTCGCCGTCACCCCGATCTCGGTCACGCCGAAGAACTCCGCCCAGATCTCCGCGAGCCGGCGCTCCACCTCGTCGCGCGGGGCGACGAAGCCGGAGCCCTCGGCCGCGACCTCCTCGGGCGCGGGCAGCGCCGCCCGGTTGACCTTCCCGTTGTCGCTGAGCGGCAGCTCGTCCAGGACGAGGATGCGCTGCGGCACCAGATGCTGCGGGACGACCTGGCGCAGCGCCTCGGAGATCTGCTGCTCGGTGTCCTCGCGGCCCTCGTCCAGGACCACGTAGGCGATGAGGCGCTTCGGACCGTGCTGCTCGCCCGCCGCGACGACCGCCGCGGCCCGGACGCCCTCGCACTGGGTGAGGGCGGCCTCGACCTCGCCGAGCTCGATGCGGTAGCCGCCGATCTTCACCTGGGAGTCCTGCCGGCCGAGGAACTCGATGGTGCCGTCCGGCAGATAGCGCCCCAGGTCACCGGTGCGGTAGAGGCGCTCGCCGGTCACCGGGTGGTGCAGGAAGGCCGCGCTGGTCTTGGCCTCGTCGTTCAGATAGCCGCGGGCCAGACCGACACCGGCGATGTAGAGGTCGCCCGGCACCCACACGGGGCAGTGCCGCATCGCGCCGTCGAGCACGTGGAAACGCTGGTTACGCATCGGGCTGCCGTACGGGATGCTGACCCAGTCGTCCTGGACCTCGCCGATCGGGTGCAGGATCGACCAGATCGACGCCTCGGTGGCACCGCCGAGGCTCCACAGCTCGGCCTCGGGAAGCAGCAGCCGGATCCGGCCCGGCAGGGTCACCGGGATCCAGTCCCCGCTCATCATGACCAGCCGCACCGGCAGCCCGGTGAGCCCGTTGGCGAGGGCGTGCTCGGTGAACATCTCCATCAGCGCGGGCACGCTGTTCCAGATGGTCACCCCGTGCTCGGTGACGAGCTCCGCCCAGCGGGCGGGCTCGCGGTGCGCCGCGGGCTCGGGCAGCACCAGGGCGCCGCCCACCGACAGCAGTCCGAAGACGTCGTACACCGACAGGTCGAAGTTCATCGCGGACAGTCCGAGGGCCCGGTCCGCCGCGGTGACGTGGTACCGCTCGTTGAGGTCGACGATCGTGTTCAGAGCGGCGCCGTGCTCGATCATCACGCCCTTGGGCAGTCCGGTCGAACCCGACGTGAAGATCACGTAGGCGAGGTCGCCCGGCTTGGCACCGGACGGGCCGAGCGGACGCTCGTCACCCTCGTCGTCGGCCCGCACCACGATCCTGGCCACGTCCCGCGGCCAGTCCGCCGACCCGTCCACCCACGGCTGGGTGACGACACGGCCGATCCCGGCGCTGTCCAGCAGCACGTGCAGCCGCTCGGCCGGCACCCGCGCGTCGATCGGCACGTACGCCGCCCCGGCCCGCAGGATGCCGAGGGCCGCCACGACCTGCTCCCAGCCCTTGTCCATGACGATCGCCACCAGGTCGCCGGGACCGGCTCCCAGGTCGCGCAGCCGGTGCGCCACCTCGTTCGACCGGCGGTCCAGGTCCGCGTACGTGAGGCTCAGCGCCTCCGTGAGCACGGCGGGCGCGTCGGGCGTGGCCGCGGCCTGCGCGAGCACCGCGTCGTGCAGCAGCCCGTCCGGCACCGGACCGTCGGTCGCGTTGGCGGCCGCCCGCACGGCCATGTCGGCCGCCGGCGTCAGCACGGGCCTCGGCCGCTGCCAGGCCGCCGCATCGCGGCACAGCTCCCGCAGCAGACCCTGGTAGGCGGCGAACATGGCGTCGACGCAGCCCTCGGGGAACAGCTCCTCGATGACGTCCCAGTTCAGGACGAGTTCACCGGCCTCCTCGACCGCCTGGTGGTCGAGCCACACCTGCGGGGTACGGACCGAGCTGCTGACCTGGCGGCCGTTCTCGCCGAGCCCGCCCAGGTACTGCACGACTCCGCGCCGGTCGGTGTCCTGCTGGCCGGCGAAGTTCACCAGGCTGGTGAAGACGACCGGCGCGGCCGCCCGCATCGAGGCGCCACGGGCCCGGTTCAGCTCCCGCAGCACCTGCACACCGCTGACCTGGCTGTGCTCCATGTCGCTCCACAGCTGGCTCTGCACGTCCGCGGCGCGGGTGGCGAAGGTGTCGTCCGCCCTGTCGCGGATCTCCAGCATCAGGGTCGTGGAGAAGTTGCCGATGACGTCGCCGACCTGCGGGTGCAGCGGCTGCCGGTTGAAGTACAGCAGGTTCAGCGAGAAGTGGGGCGTGGCGCTCCACTCGGCGATCACCTGCGAGTACGCGGTGCACAGGGCCGCCGACGGGCTGATCCCCGCCGCCGCCGCGTGCTCCTTGAACCGGTCCCAGTCCTCCTTCGCCAGCGTCGCGCCGCGGTGGGTGAACACCGGCCGCTCCAGGCTCGACGGGCTCACGGCCAGCGGCAGCTGGGGCGCGCCCGGCAGGGTGTCGAAGCGGTCACGCCAGTAGGCGAGCGCCCGGTCGTACTCGGGTCCGGTCTCCAGCGCGCGGGCCTGCCGCACGTAGTCCCGGTAGCGCAGCGTCAGTTCGGGCAGCGTCTCGCCGCGGTAGTGCGCGGCCCACTCCTTGAACAGGATCGACGTGCTGAAACCGTCGATGATCAGGGCGTCGAAGCCGGCGTGCAGCCGGATCGCGCGGTCGTCGATCCGGGTCACGCGCACGTCGAACAGCGGCCAGCGTGCCGTGTCGAAGACCTGGTGGCGCATCTCCTCGTGGACGGCGGTCAGCGCGGCCTCGCGCCCCGCCTCGTCCAGGCCGGAGACGTCGGTCTCGCGGATCACGTAGGCCGGGACCTCGCGCAGCACGCGCTGCTCGCCCTCGGCGGTGAAGACGGCCCGCAGCTGGTCGTGACGCTCGATCATCGCCCGGAAGGACGCGCCGAGCCGGTCCAGGTCCACGTTCTCCACGTCGATCTCGATCTGGAAGTACGTGGAGGTGTTGCCGAGTTCGAAGGCGTCGCCGCGGCCCACGAGGTAGGCCTGCTGGAGGTCGGTCAGGCCGAAGGGCTCGTAGCGGTCGGCGTCGTCGGCCGGGGTCCCGGTTTCGGTCCTGGTCGCAGCAGCCACCGCCGCCGCTCCGGCCTCGCCCCGGGCGTCGGCGTCGGCGTCGGCCCCCGCGTCGGTCTCGGCCTCGGTCTCCACCTCCACCTCGGCCTCGGCTCCGGCGCCGAGGGCCGTGAGGATGTCCTCGGCGATGTCGTCGGAGCAACGGCCATTGAGGAACGCCGTCATCGGCAGCTGGACCTCGAACTCGCGGTTCAGCGTCGTCCGGATCTTCATCGCGATCAGCGAGTCCAGGCCGAGCGCCTGCAGCGACTGCCGGGCGTCGAAGCGGGCCACCGGGGTGCCGAGGGCCTGCGCGACGGTCCGGGCCACCCGGTCCCGCACGGCCTCGGGCCGTCTCTTACACACATCTAAAGCTGCCGACGACATCCATAGCGTAGATATGAGTGGTCGCCGGAGCACTCAGAAGGGAGGGGGGTA
>NZ_JBHXFE010000051.1:0-60496 GCF_042722475.1 Streptomyces sp. NPDC127092 | reverse complement strand
CGACGCCCGGCCCTTCACATGGACCAAGACCGCCGACCAGATCCTCGACCGCATCTGCCGCTACTGCGACAGGATCTCCGAACCAGGTCACTAGGAGGCGTCCCCCGGCCCTGGTCCGCCGGACGGTCCTCAGGCGGGGTCCGGCCCGGACCCTGCCCGCCCGGGCGGTGTCCGGCGGTTCAGGGCGTGGTCCGCACCGGGAAGCTGGTCGGGTGGCCCTGTTCCTTCAGCCACGGCAGCACCTGCTTCAGCGCCGCGACGGTCTGGGCGCGGTCGCCGCCGCCGTCGTGGAAGAGGATCGTCGGTCCGTTGGACAGCTCCTGCTTCACCGTGTTGACGATGGCGCCGGTGCCCGGCAGCTCGAAGTCCTTGGTGTCCACGTTCCAGCCGAGCGGCCGCATCCCGGCCTCGGCGGCGATGCGCCGGCTGTTCGGGGTGAACGCGCCGCCGGGGGCGCGGTAGTACTCCACCTTCGCTCCGCCGGCCGCCTCCTCGATCATCCGCTTCGCGTCGAGGATCTGCTGCTTCTGGTAGTCGACGGGCTTCTTGTCCATGGTGGTGTCGTGGGACACGGTGTGGTCGCAGAGCCGGTGTCCCTCGGCCACGACCCGCTTGACCAGTTCGGGGAACTCCTTCGCCCGCGGACCGACCATGCAGAACACGGCCTTGACGTCGTTCTCCTTGAGGATGTCGAGCACCTGGGGCGTCCACCGCGGGTCGGGACCGTCGTCGATGGTGATGTTCACCGACGTTCCGCCCGCCTCGGCGGCGTGCGCGATGCTCTGAGGGACCTTCACCGGCGGCACCTGCGCCGGGCCCTTGGCGTCCCCGGCCGGCACCCGCTGCTCCTGCCGCTCCCCCGCCCGGGCCTCGGCCTCGGTGTCCGTCAGCGCGGCGGCCCCCCACGAGGCCAGACCGATCGCGACCGCCGAAGCCACCACGGCTATGTGTGCGGTGTACTTGCCCTTCAGCCCCATGCGGTGCCCACTCCCAGCGTCTTCGTCCCGAACGGCTCCCGCAGGGGAGGACGGAAGAGACGGCCGGAAGGTTTCATCGACGTGCGGGAACGGTGGGGAACGGCACGGCCGGGCGGCCCCTGAGGGCTGCCCGGCCGTGCCGTGGCGGTGAACCGGTCGGTCAGTACGCGCCGAAGACGTTGTCGATCGAGCCGTAGCGGGCGGCGGCGTAGTTGCAGGCGGCCGTGATGTTGGCCACGGGGTCGTAGGGGTCGTTGGCGGTGCCCGCGACGTGGTAGGCCTGGAAGGTGGGGTCGATCACCTGGAGCAGGCCCTTGGACGGGGTGCCGGCGAGGGCGTTCGAGTCCCAGTTGTTGATCGCGCGGGGGTTGCCGGACGACTCGCGCATGATGTTGCGGTAGATGCCGTCGAACGTGCCGGGGATGCCCTCGCGGGCCATGATGTCGAGGGACTCGCGGATCCAGCCCTCGAGGTTGTCGGCGTACGTGTAGCCGGCGGTGCTCGCGGACGCGGCCTTGGTGGCGGCGGTGGCGGCGGCCTTGACGGCCGGGGCCGGGGCGGAGGCGGCGGAGCGCGTGGTGACGGAGGCGCGGGTGGCGGGGGCCGGGGCCGCCGGGCGGGGCGCGGTCCGGGTGGCGGCGACGGAGAGCTTCTGGCCGGGCCGGATGAGACCGGGGTCCTTGCCGACGACCTTCCGGTTGTCGCGGTAGAGCTTCTTCCAGCCGCCCTTCACCCCGTACTTCCCGGCGATCTTCGAGAGCGAGTCGCCGGCGACTACGGAATACTTCACCGGCGCGACCCGGGAGGCCGCCTTCGAGGCGTTCGCCGTGACCGACTGGAGGGCCGCCGAAACCGCGGGCTTTGCCACTGCGACGGAGTGCGTGCCCTGCGGAGCGGCCGCGGCCGCGCTGGTGGCTCCGGCCAGCGGAAGCGCGAGGGCGGCGCTGCCGGTGAGGCTCACGGCGGCGATGCCGCGGGTGAGCGGGACGTTCTTGGGGCGGCGGTGCTTGCCGTGTCCACGCATGGCGGGTTCCTCTCCTCCGCCTGCGAGGTGAGCTGTCGGGTTCGGGCAGGAGATGCCCGGCCGCGGCGTGCGCGGCTTCACCCCGAGCCGTCCCCGGAGACCGGGACCGGCGGCAAACCTGGGTCCCCCGCTCCTGCCGGATGTGTGGTGAGTGCGGTCGCCCGGACGGCGGCAGGATTCGGCGTTTCCGTCCGGTTGCGGGGCGACGCTATGCGAAAACAAATCCGGAAAACAAGGCGGGAATTCCTTGCGGAAAATTGATCTAGCAGGAATTACGAAAGGATCATTCCGCCCGGTACGCGTCGCCGCACCAACCGTTTTCCGCAATACGGCACCTGACGCTCCGCCAGCAGCAGGAGGGCCCGGTCCGGCGTGATTCAGATCACGCGCGCCGACCGGGCCCTTTACTGGAGAGCGAAATACCCGCTTGTGGAATCAGATCCGCATTCCGGCATTGCAGGGGAATAACCGGACATCGTCCGTTTTGCCCTGCAATGGAGTGCGTCAGGCGCGGCCGTGCGGCGCCACCAGCCGTTCCGCGACCAGGCGGGCCGGCTCGCCCATGAGGATCGTGTAGTGGTTGCAGTCCGGCACGAACTCGGCGGTCAGGTTCGGCGCCTGCGCGGTCCAGTGGTCGACGAGCGCGGGCGGCAGCATGCCGGGGGCCTCGCCGAGCAGCCCGAGCGGCGCGTGCAGCAGCAGGGCGGGCACCTTCAGGCCCGCCAGGTCGGTGCCGAACGACGCGGCGCCGGTGAGGAGTTCGCGCCCGTCCTGTCGGACGGCCGCCTCCTGGGCCCGGGAACGGCGGGCGCCTTCGGGGCCGGTGAGGTCGTAGCGGACGTACGACTCGATGTCCGCGTTCCAGTGCGGCCCGAGCGCCGGGTGGGCGCGGAAGAAGTCGACGTAGGCCTGGTCGCTGTCGTACGTCATCGAGAGCCGGGCGAGCGCCGGTCCCAGGCTGGCCGCCAGCACCGCGTCGGGGTCCGCGTCGGCGGGCAGCGGGATCGGCAGGCCGCCGTCGATCAGCAGGAGGCGCTCGAAGAGGCCGGGCGCCCGGGCGGCGGCGCGCAGCGCCACGTACGCGCCCATGGACTGGCCGGTCAGGACCACGGGCCCGCCGTCGCCCCAGGCCCGGGCCGCCGTCACGAGGTCGGCGGCGTGCCGGTCGATGCCGTACGGACCGGAGGCGGTCGAGCTGCCGCCGCGGCCGCGCAGGTCGACCGCGTACAGCGACCAGTCCGCCGGCAGGTGCCGGGCGACGGCCGCGAAGGACATCCCCGAGGCCGAGATGCCGTGGGCGGCGACCGCGGTCCGCGGACCCGTGCCGAAGCGCAGCACGCGGAGCGTCGTCCCGTCCACGGGGAGGTCGAGCGGTATCGCTTCGGGGGCCGGCCGCGGTCCGTCCGCACGGGTCATGGTCGCGTCTCCTCGACGTGTCTGGGCTCGGCCCGTGGCGCGCGACGAACCGAACGGGGTGGTCAGGGCGTGCTGTTGGGGCGGGTCGACGGTACCTCAACGCGACGGCGGGCCTTTCGCCGGTCAGCGCGCCGGCCGCCCGGACGACGAGGGCGTGCGTGATCACGTCGGTCGGCGCCTCCTGCACCACGCGGTACGCACGGGGCTCGGTCCCGGGAGCCAGGGCGCTCACGTCGCCCTGCGGTACGTCCCCAGGACGTGGTCATGGACCTTCCCGACCTCGTCGCGCCGGCTTTCGGGCCCGATGACGATCACGAGGTGGTAGCTGCCCGCGATGAGCACGGCCGCGTTGCGGACGAACAGCTCGCGCCCCCGGTCGTCCGCCCAGGTGAAGTCACCGGTGGCGTACTGCGTCGCACCGACCTCGATCACGCGCATTCCGCTGGCGCTGGACCAGCTGGAGGCGCGCCAGGGGGCCAGCTCCGGCTCGAGGTCCTCCTGATAGACGATGGGCTTGTCGGAGAAGCGCGCCGTCGTGTCGCGGCCCGGGACGATGACGAGTTCCAGGTCGCCCTGGGTGTAGCGGTACTGGCCCTGGGCGTTCCTGTGGGCCGCCGACCAGGCGGCCGGGACCTCGGCCTGGAATCCGCTCTCCTCGACCAGGCGGTATCCGCGCACCGGCTGCGGGCGAGGGGGCTTCGTGCCCGGGGTCGCCGTCGTCCTCGCCTCCGCCTTCGCCGCGGGTGACGACGAGGTGGTGGCCTTGCCGTGCGAACCGGGGCCCGAGGCGCCGGAACGGGCGGTCCCGTCGTTCCACTGCGTGAGCGCCCAGGCTCCGAGCGAGCCGAGCAGGACACAGGCCGCGGCGGCGGCCAGGAGCCTCCGGCGCACCGTCCCCCGCGACGGCCCGGGCGACCGCCGCCCGGAGCCCGGCACCTCGGGGCGGGCCCCACCGGTGACCGGCACGACGTCGGCACTCGGTCCTGCGGTGGCCGGCACGGGCCGGACCGAGTCCGCCCCGACGGACGGGCCTCCTTCGTCCGCTGCGACCTCCTGCGCTACGGGCTCCTCCCCTACCGGCTTCTCCGCTTTCCGGCTCTCCGCTACGGGGTTCTCCCCTACCGGGCTCTCCGCTACGGGGTTCTCCGCCGCCGACCTCTCCGCTACGGAGTTCTGCCCCGCGGCCCCCGCCGAGGTCTGCCCCGCGGCCTCCTCCGCGGGCCGCTCCGCCGCCGCCCGTAGCAACTCCGCCACTTCAGCGGACGAGGGACGGTCGTCCGGACTCTTGGAGAGCAGCGCGTGTACGACGGGCGCCAGGGCGTCGGCCCGCCGGGTCGGCGGGGTCTCGTCGACGACGACGGCCGTGACCGTCTCCTCCATCGACTCGCGATGGAACGGCGACCAGCCCTCCACCATCTGGAACAGCAGGACGCCGAGCGACCACAGGTCGGAGGCGGGCTCCGGGCGCCGGCCGCCCATGCGCTCCGGCGCCGTGTAGGCGAGGGAGCCGACGAACTCCCCGGTCTGCGTGAGCGGCTTCTCGCCCGTGATGTACGCGATGCCGAAGTCCGTGAGCACGACGCCGCCGTCCTCGCGCAGCAGGACGTTGGCCGGCTTCACGTCACGGTGCAGCACGTCCCGTTCGTGAGCCGCCGTCAGCGCCTCGACGACGCGCAGGGCGACGCGGGCCGCCTCCCTTTCGGGCAGAACGCCTTCGCGGTCCAGCCGGTCGGCGAGGGATTCTCCGCGTACCCGCTCCATGACGATCCACGGGTGCCCGTCCTCGATGACGATGTCGTGCACCGTCACCACGCCCGGGTGGTTCACGCGGGCCGCGGCGCGCGCCTCGCGCAAGACCCGTTCGACGCGCGCCGGATCATGCGCCGTGTGGGCCTGCTTGACGGCGACCTCGCGCCGGACGAGGAGGTCGTGTCCGGCCCACACCGTGCCCATGCCGCCCGAACCGAGCCGTTCGTCGAGCCGGTAGCGGCCGCCGACCAACCGGCCCTCGGCCGCGGCCTCCTGGGCCTCGTCCCCCGTCACCATGCGAGCATCATGCCGTATCCCGGCACGGTGGGAGCCGGGCGACGGCCGAAGCGGCGCGTGCCTTTTCTCCGCGGCCGCAACGGTCGGCTTCTGACGCGATCGTGACGTCCCATCAGGCAACCCGCGTCCCTTCCTTCCCGTCCTCCGGGGGCGAGAGGGGCACCCGGAGGGCAGTCCGGGGGATCCGAAACGACGGCTTGCCGTGGTGCCCGTGTCGTGACGAGACCGATCGTGAGGAAGACCGCTTTGATACGTGTCACACGCGGCGTGACCACCGCCGTGACGCTCATGGCACTCGCCGCCGCATCACCGGGACTCGCGCAGGCGGCGCAGCCGTCGCCGGGAGCGCCGACGACGTCCCCGGGGGAACGGGACGGAAGTCCGCGGCTGCCCGAGGGGTGGCGGATCACCGGGGCCGGTGCGGAACGCCAGTTGGTGTGGACGGCCGACGAGGCCGTGCCCATGGGGGACGCCCGGGTCGAGTTCCGGCTCGGCGGGCGACTGCTCGGGTTCCCGGTGGCGCAGCCGGACGGCCGCTCCTTCCGGCTGCCGCTCGGCGACGCGCGCCTCGGCGGGCGGACGGAGCAGCGGATCGCCGGCGGGGACGAGCTCCGGGTGACGGCCGGCGGGCGGCGGCTCGACGCCGACACGCCGGCGCTCTCGGCGCGCGTACGCCCGTCCGCTCCGGCCGTGCGGCCGGAGGCGCCGCTGCCCGCGAACCCGGTGGACCCGGGCGTGCCGGGCGGCCATCGCACCGTCAAGGGCGAGTACGCGCTGAAGTCGGTGCGCCTGCCCGGGTTCCCCGAGCCGGTCGAAATGCGCGCCGCGGTCGTGGCGCCGGACCCGGCCTCCGTGCCCGGCAGGCGCCCGGTGGCGCTGTTCCTGCACGGCCGGCACGGCACCTGCTACAAGCCGGGCACCGACGAGGAGACCGGCGACTGGCCGTGCCCGCCGGGGATGAAGCCGGTTCCGAGCCACCAGGGCTACGAGAAGGCGCAGCGGCTCCTGGCCTCGCAGGGGTACGTGACGCTGTCCATATCGGCCAACGGCATCAACGGGCAGGACTTCCGGGCCGAGGACGGCGGCGCGCAGGCCCGTTCCTCTCTCGTCCGGCTGCACCTGGCCCGGTGGGCGGAGTGGGCCGCGAACGGCAAGGACGCGCCGGCGGTCGTACGGAAGTCGGCCGCGGCCGACCTCTCGCGGGTGCTGCTCGTGGGTCACTCGCGGGGCGGCGAGGGCGTCAACCGGGCCGCGCTCGACAGTCTGTCCGCGCCGCCCGCCGACCAGGACGGCTACCGCGGCCCCGTACGGTGGAAGATCCGCGGCAACGTCCTCATCGGGCCCACGATCTTCGGCCAGAACCCGGTGCCCGACGTGCCGTCCATGACGATCCTGCCGGGCTGCGACGGCGACGTGTCCGACCTCCAGGGCCAGATCTACCTCGACGGCACGCGGGGGGTCGGCGGTGGCGCGGCGCTGCACAGCGCGGTGTACATGGTCGGCGCCAACCACAACTTCTTCAACAGCGAGTGGACGCCGGGTCAGGCGAAGGCGCCCGCCGTGGACGACTTCTGGACGGACGAGGAGACCCCGGACGCGGTCTGCTCCCCCGGCACGCGGACCCGGCTGACCGCCCCGCAGCAGCAGACCGCGGGCGCCACCTACATCGCGGCGGCGGCCCGGCTGTTCGTCGGCGGTGACGACCGGGTGCGGCCGCTGCTCGACGGCTCCGGGCGCCGGGCGGCCTCGGCCGGTCCCGCCCGGGTGCTCACCCACGCCGTCGGCGCCGGCCGTACGCCCGCCTTCCTCCCCGGCCCGTCGGTGACGGTGTCCGGTGGCGGCCGGCTCTGCGCGCAGGTCGACCCCGACGCCGCGCGCGCCTGCCTCTCGCCCGACGAGGGCGGCCAGTCCCCGCACTTCGCGTCGTGGGAGACCTCGCCCGAGCCGGGCCGGGACTCCGTCGCGATGACGTGGACGAGGCCCGGTGCCGCGACCGCCGTGCGGGCGGCGCGGCCGGTGTCCCTCGCGGGCGCCGAGTCCCTGGCGCTGCGCGTGATCGTCCCGCCGAACAGCAAGGGCACCGAGCTCGACGTCGCCGTGGCCGACGGCTCGGGCCGCCGCGCGAAGCTCGGCCGGGTGCGGGTCGACGGCCTGCCGGGCAGTGACCGCACCGCCTCGTACTGGGGCCGCGAGCTGCGCGTACCGCTGTCCGCCGCGGCCCGGGCCGGACTCGACCTGAAGCGGGTCTCCGTCCTCGAACTCACTCCGCGCAGTGCCTCCGGGCGTGCCTGGCTGGTGGACGCGTGGGGCTGGCGCCCGGGCACGCCCGCGGTGCGGCCGGCGCCGCTGCCGCGGGTCGACTTCGGGCGGCTGACGGTCGACGAGGGCGACTCGGGCGTGCGGACCTATCGGGTTCCGGTGCGGGTGTCGGGCCAGGGCAGTGGCCAGGTCCGGGTGTTCACGCCCCGGCCCGGCGGTGAGGGCGTCGAGTCGCGCCTCGTGACCGTGCGTCCGGGGCAGCGGACCGTGGACATCCCGGTGACCGTGCGGGGCAACACGCGCTTCGGCTGGGAGGTGTCCCACGACGCGTTCGTCAAGGCGGTGCGCGGCGCCGTGGTCGGCTCGCACCACGGCGGCGTGACGGCGCGGAACGACGACCCGATGCCGAAGGTGCGGCTGACGCCCGTCGCGGACGACGTGGCCGAGGGCGGGGCGCTGACCTGGCGGGTGACGCTGTCCGAGGCCGCCGACGCGGACATCATGGGCGGTGTGTCGTTCCTGCCGGTGACCGGCGGTGCGGAGCTGTCGACGGCGGACCTCGATCCGGAGTGGGTGCGGGACACCTACGGCTCCGTTCCCGAGCCGGCCAGGCCGCTGTCGCGGCCGGAGGAGGAGGACGCGTACGCGCCCTTCGCCGTTCCCGCCGGCGAGACGGCCGTGGAACTGCGCGTGCCCACCCTCAAGGACGGGGTCGCCGAGCCCGTCGAGTCGCTGCGGGCGCGGCCGTTCTCGTACGACGGTGACTGGGAGCGCGTACCGGGTCCGGAGTTCACGGGTACGGTGCGGGACGCCTCGTGACGTCTCGTGGTGCCGGGCCGGGTCGATCCGCGGTCTGATGGACCATGGAGGGGCGGGCGCCGGTTCCCGGGAGGGAGCCGGCGGCCGCCCCGCGGCGTACGGGCACGGATGCCGGTCCGGGTCCGGGTCCAGAGCCGGGTCCGGTCCGGATCCGCGAGGCGGGGCCGGGATCGGTCCGCGAGGCAACTCGGCGGGCGCTTCCGGCGTCCTTCCTCACGGCCGGCACACGCACGGCACCCTCGGATGGCGAACAGGAAACGCGATGAGCGACAAGGCCCGGATTCTCTTCGACGCGCTCGACCTCGACCACGACGGCACCCTGACGCGCGTCGAGGTCATCGAGGCCCTGCGGGCCAAGGGCCCGACGCTGGTCGCGCAGGGAGTGATCCCGGCGTGGGGCGTCGGGGACGCCGACGCGGCCTCGGCACTGTTCGACGAGGCCGACGCGAACGGTGACCAGGTCCTCAGCCTGGAGGAGTTCACCGCGCTGGTGGACCGCCGTTTCGGCTGGTGAGGTCCGCTGCCGGGCTCCCGTGCCCGGTCGACGTATTCTCTGCTTCCCGGCGCGGGACACGTCGGCGGGGCGGCGAGGGACGGTGGCGGACGTGAAGGGGTCGGACCGGGTGGCGGACGGCAGCGGCGGCGGTGCGGGCGGCGGGACGGCTTCCCTGAGCGCGCGGGCGCGCGAGGCGGTGCTGCAGCGGATCGTCGACCGCCGCTACGCGCAGGGCGCGCGACTGGTCGAGCGGGAGGTCGCCGAGGAGCTGAGCATGTCCCGCGTGCCGGTGCGCGAGGCGCTGCGGGCGCTGGTCGCGGAGGGGCTGCTGGAACTGCTGCCGCACAGCGGCGTCCGCGTCCGGCGGTTGGAGCGCGCCGATGTGGAGCATCTGTACGAGGTGTGGGAACCGCTCGCGGCCCAGGCGTCCCGGCTCGCGGCGCGGGCGGCCGCGGCGGGCGACGCCGCCGGACTCGCCGCCCTGGAAGCGGCCCTCCGGCAGGCGGAGACGGCGGCCGCGGCCGACGAGAGTGCCCGTGAGGTGGCCGCGCACACGGCGTTCCACGACGGGGTGGTGGCGATGGCCGGCAATCCGCTGCTCGCCCGCATGATGGAGCAGCTGTCCTGGCAGCTGCGGTTGCTGTTCGGGCTGCGCGCGGAGCCGGAACACATGCGGGCGCAGCACACGGAGATGTACCGGCACATCGCCGCCGGTGACGAGGAGGCCGCGGCGGCGAGCACCCTGCTGCACGTGCGGGACAGCAGGGCCGTGGCCCTGCGTTCCCTCTTCGGCACCGGCTGACGTCGGGGCAGGACCTGTCCGGTCAGGCCGCCGTGGGATGCGGCGGCAGGGGGACGGGCCGTACCGGGCCGACGACGCTGAGCGGGATGCCCAGGCTCTCGCAGAGCCGGCGGGCGCGGGACAGCGCGCTCAGGGAGGCCGGGGACGGGTCGTCGGTGGGGAGCTGCACGCGGACCAGTCGCGGGCGGTGCGCGAGCAGCAGGGCCTCGGTCTCCAGAACCGCGGCTCCCCGGCTGGTGACGTCGAGGTCGCGCAGGAGCGAGACGTGCAGAACCCCGTCCTCGAAAGCGTGGCTGATCAGCATGGCGGTCTCCTTCCGACGCCGGAGGGCTCCTGACGGGCGGCGCGAGGCCGTGGCAGGCGGCTCACCGGGTATGGCGAGAAGCGTGCTGCATGCATCCTTTCGTGGGGCGTGTCCCCGGCATCCGCCGCCCTGACCACGGGCGACGGGGTGAAGGGGGCTCCCATCAGCCCCGGGCGCCTCGCCGGGCACGCAGGACAAGGCTAGGCAGACGCCCGCCGTGATCGCACCCGCACGTCGGGTGAAGGCCGTCGGGAGCGGGCTCAGGGCCCGGAGGCGGCCTGGCCGTCGGGGTGCAGGTGGTAGAGCGCGAAGGCCCTGCCGATCACGGGCTGGGCGACGTTGCGGACCCGTACGCCGCCGGCCGTCATGCCGTGCTCCGTGCCGAGGTGGGCGTGGCCGTGGACGGACAGGTCGGCGCCGGCCGAGTCGATGGCCTCGGCGAGCAGATAGCTGCCGAGGAAGGGGTAGATCTCCAGCGGCTCGCCCGCGAGCGTGTCGGGTACGGGCGAGAAGTGGGTCAGGGCGATGCGCACCGCACAGCCGCCGACGGCCAGGTCGCCGAGCGCGGCGGTCAGGCGTTCGGCGCTGAGTCGCGTGGTGCGGACGAAGGCCTTCATCTCGGGCTCGCCGAACTCGCCCGCGCTGCGGCCCACGAAGCCGCCGCAGAAGCCCTTGGCGCCGGCGACGCCCACCTTGCGGCCGCCGACGTTCAGCACGACGGCCTCCCCTTCCAGGACGGCGACGTCCGCGTCGCGCAGCACCCGGGTGACCTCGGCCTCCTCGCCGGAGTGGTAGTCGTGGTTGCCCAGGACGGCCACGACCGGTATCCCCAGCCCCCGCACCTCTCCGGCCACCACCTCGGCCTCCGCCGCGGTGCCGTGCCGGGTCAGGTCGCCGGCGAGCAGCAGCAGGTCGGCGCAGTCCGGCAGGGCGGAGAAGGCCGAGCGCAGCAGTCCCGCGCAGTCCTCGCTGAGATGGATGTCGCCGACGGCCGCGACACGGACGGCGGTGTCGGCGGTGGACGGGCCGGTGGCGACGGTCATGACAGCTCCTCCCAACGGTCCGGGGCGTCGGCGCAGGCCACTTCGAGGTCGACGCGCAGGGTCAGCCCGGCGAGCTCGTCACGCGCCAGCCGCAGGATCTCGTCCCGGTGGGTGGCGGTGGGCACGGTGCCGGTCAACAGCACGGCGCTGCCTCGCTGTTCCGCCTGGATGCCCAGTTCGGCCAGGTCGTCTCCGGCGAGCCGCTCGCGCAGCCGGGCGATGCGGTACTCGTCCTCGTGGGCTCCGGCGTGCTGCTCAGTCATCGTCGTTCCCTCCGTCGCCCGCACCGCCGTTGCCTCCGTCGCCCGCAGCCGTCGTCCGGGGGATGACGTCGAGGAGTTCCAGCAGGTAGAGGAAGGCGACCGCCATCGGCTTGTCGTGCGTCTCGGCACGGACCCGGTCCCAGTCGACGCGTTCGCGCAGTCCGCGGGCGACCGGCAGCAGCGGGCCGAAGTCGCAGTGGTGCTCGGACAGTGCGTCGAGGCGGCCCACCAGGAGGTCCGTCGGGTCGATCACCGGCATGTGCACCGAGTCCACGGGCAGGGTCCAGGCCCGTTCGAGGAGTTCCCTGGTGACGGGCCGTCCGGCGAGGGCGAAGATGAGGTCGATCTCCTCTCCGCCGCTGCGGGCCTTCACCAGCCAGTCCTCCGGCGGCTCCACGATCCGGATGCCGCGCCGGCGCAGCAGGCGGGTGACCGTCTCGGCGTCCTCGGCGCGCAGGGCGAAGTCGGTGTCGTGCTGGAGCCTGACCGGGATGCCGTGCGCGTACACGGCGACGCTTCCGACGAGGGCGAAGGGGCAGCCGGAGGTCTTCAGGACGGCGCCGACCTCCTTGGTCGCCTCCAGGATGGCCTGGGTGTGGTCGGGGGGCAGGGGCTGCGGGGGGTCGGTGCGGGCCGGCGGGCCGGTGCGGGTCGACGGCGCTTCGTGGTCGTCCTCGGACGGGGGGTGCACGGCGGCGAGCGGCGGGCGCCCCTCGTCCGGGGCCGGCGGTGGGCTCGCCGGTTCGGGGGCGGGCCCCCCGGTCGGTCCGGTGGGCGGGCCGGTGATCGGTCGGCGCGTCGGTTCCATGAGGTTCATGCCTCCTCCTCACGGTGCGTCGTCGAGCGGCGCGCGCAGGGCCGTGTCCCCGTCTTCCCACGCGCGGGTGACGGAGGCGGCGAACGCGTCCTCGAGGAGGACGGTGGCCTGTACGCCGAAGGTCACGTCCGGGGCGAGGTCCGGTTCGTCGGCGAGCAGCCCGCCGACGACCTCGCGCCGCACGAGCTGTTCGTGGACGGCGTCGGCCTCGACGTGTTCGTCGTAGAAGCGCACGGCGGCCTCGTCGGTGCCGATCCTGCGCATCGCGGCGGCGATCCGGGACGCGGCGGGCGAGGAGCCGATCTCCAGGGCGGCGAAGTGCCCGACGAGGGCGCCACGGCGGGCACGGTGGAGGCCCAGCAGCGACATCAGGTTGGCGTTGGCGAGCGCGGGCGCCCCGACGAGCGGCAGGTAGTGGCCGTACGCGGGGTCGAGGCCGAGGGCGCCCAGGAGGTCGGCGTAGAGCCGGGCGTGCATGTGCTCGGTCCGGCCGCAGCCGTACTCGTCGTACTGGATCATCATCATCCCGGCCTTGGCGCGGCCCTGGAGGCGGGGCACCACCCACAGGTGCGGGTCGGCCTCGCGGAGCTGGTGCACGGAGCGCAGGACGGCGTGCTCCCGCACGTGGTGCGGGGTGCCGTGGCGGAGCAGGTAGTGGGAGACGCCGTGGCCTTCGACGGGTTCCGTCAGCAGCGCCCCGAAGACCTCGTCGAGGTCCCCGGGCCGCCCGCAGTCGGCGCGCAGCGCCTCCTCGAACCGGCGTTCGAGTCCGGCCCGCAGGCGCAGGAGGGCCGGGTCCCACTCGGCCTCGTCGGGGACGCCCGCGAAGCCCCGGTAGTGCAGCTCGTAGCCGAGGTGCAGGGCCAGCTGGAGGTCTTCCCCGTACGGGTCGGCGGCCTCGGTGGCGCGGCGGCCGGGCAGCGGGCCGGCCGCGCCGCGCAGCCGGGCGACGAGTGCCTCGGACAGCTCGCCGCGGGGCGGCGGCAGTCGCGGGCCGTCCTCCGGGCCGGTGCGTTCCGCCGGCTCCCGCAGGAGTGTGGTGGTCATGTCACGGTCTCCTCACGACGGGCCCGGCGGCCGAGCTCCGTCCCGTGGGACGGGCGGTCCGGCCGGACGCGCGAACGGCGGCGGGTCAGTCCCGCCGCCCGGTCCCTTCCTGGTTGCGCCGCATCCGGCGGCGGTGGCTGGTGTCACAGAAGGGTTCCCTGAGGCTGCGGCGGCACATGCACAGGGCGACGACGGGCCGGTCGCTGCGCCGGACCGTTCCGTCGGGGAGCACGATCTCGACCGGGCCCTCGACGAGCAGCGGGCCGTCCGCCACCGGGGTGACCCGCACCGCGGCGGGCCGAGGGGGTCTGGTGTCCGGGTCCGCGGATCCTCGCGCACGGTCCTCGGCGGAACTCACGACAGCGCTCACGGCGCACCTCCGTTCGCTGGGGCGACGCTTTGGCGGATGCCCGCTTCCGCCACCGGTATGCCAGGGCGCGTGTGCGGGCGGCAGGTGCGCCCTGGCACGCGTGCGGGCGGCCGGACGGGGTAGTCGCAGCCGTCCACGGACCGTGATCCGACGGGACGGGGTACCGACGACACGACACCGGACCGAGGAGACGAGGAGACGGCCATGAGCATGGTGCAGGAGACCATCCGGGTCACGGCGCCGCTGCACGACGTCTACGGCCAGTGGACCCAGTTCGAGGAGTTCCCGAGGTTCATGGACGGTGTCGAGGAGGTACGGCAGCTCGACGACCGGCACTGCCACTGGCGCACCCGCGTGGCGGGCGTGACCCGCGAGTTCGACACGGAGATCGTCGACCAGCTGCCCGATGAACGCATCTCCTGGCGCACGGTCGGCGGCGACGTGAAGCAGAAGGGCGTCGTCACCTTCCAGCGCCTCGACGACACGCACACGCGGGTCAGCCTGGCCATGGACGTCGAGCCGCAGGGCATGGTCGAGAAGGCCGGTGACGCCCTCGGCTTCCTGGAGAGCCGGGTCCAGGGCGATCTGATGCGCTTCAAGCAGTTCATCGAGGAACAGGACGGCGCGACCGGCAGCTGGCGCGGCCGGCTCCGCCCCGAGGACTCCACCGGCGAGGCCTCCGCGGCCCCGACGGCCGGCGAGCCGGTGCCGCCTCCCGAACGGCCCGGCCCGTATCCCGGCCCGCTCCCCGACGAGCCCGGCGGCGCGCCCCACATCTGACGCGGGCGCCCGTCGCGGCGCGGACGCCCGGCGAGCCCGGACGGCTCCGGCGAGTCCCGTACCGACCACGGTGAGCCCCGTACCGACCCCGGCGAGCCTGGACGGCCCCCGGTGAGCCCCGTACCGACCACGGTGAGCCCGTACGACCACGGTGAAGGGAGACGGACCATGCGCCCGTCGAACCCCGTCGGCGCCGCGCCGCGTTCCGGCGCCGACCGCACGCTCGGCCTGCTCCTGAAGGGATACGGGTGGCTGCCCGGGCTGCGCCGGGACGCTCCGGGCGACGGCCCGGTGGCGACCCGGCTGCTCGGGCGGCCGGTCCGGGTGCTGCGCGGCCCGGACGCGGTCGCCTACTTCTACGACGAACGGCACGCGCGACGCTCCGGCGCCCTGCCCGGGCCCGTGCTGGACACGCTCTTCGGCCGGGGCGCGGTGCACACCCTCGACGGCGCGGAACACCGGGCCCGCAAGTCCCTGTTCCTGTCCCTGCTGACCGCTCCGGACGCGGTCGAGGCGCTGGCCCGGGGCGCGGCGGAGGACTTCCGTGAGCGGCTCGTCGCACGGGACGGCGAGGAGGTCACGCTCTTCGACGAGGGCGCGCTGGTCCTCGCCCGCGCCGTCCGCGACTGGGCCGGGCTGCCCGGGTACGACGAAGCGGGCACCGCCCGCCTGGCCAGGGACTGCGTGGCCATGGTCGACGGCTTCGCCACGGCCGGGCCGCGTCATCTGCGGGCCCGCCGGGCGCGGGCGCGGCAGGAGGACCTGCTCGCCGCGGAGGTCGAACGGGCCCGGGCGGCGCCGGTGCCGGCCGGACCGCCGCGCACGGCCTTCGACGCGGTGGTGGCGCACCGGGACGCCGACGGTTTCCCGCTGGCCCCGGCCACGGCCGCCGTGGAGCTGCTGAACATCGCGCGGCCCACGGTGGCGATCACCTGGTACCTGACCTTCGCGGCCCACGCCATGTGCCGGCGCCCCGGCCTGCGGCGGCGGCTCGCGGCGGACGAGCCCGTCGGGTTCGCCACGGCGTTCGCGCACGAGGTGCGCCGCTTCTACCCGTTCGTGCCGTTCGTCGGCGCGCTCGCGCCCGAGGGGCTGGTCCTGGACGGGGAGCGGGTGCCGGGCGGCACGCTGCTGCTCCTCGACGTGTACGGGCGGAACCACGACCCGGCCCTGTGGGAGGAGCCGTACCGCTTCGACCCCGACCGGTTCCTGGGCAGGTCGCCGCACACCGACGCGCTGGTCCCGCAGGGCGGCGGACCGCGCGACGGGCACCGCTGCCCGGGCGAGGACATCACCGTGGCCGTGCTCGCCCGCCTGGCCCGTGAGCTGGCCAGGACCGGCTTCACGGTCCCGGAGCAGGACCTGCGGATCCCCCTGAACCGGATCCCGACCCGGCCGCGCGACGGCCTGCGGATCGTCGTCGGCTCCGAACGTGAGCCCGTGCCCGTACGGGAGGTGTGCGGTCATGACTAGCCGTTCCGCGGCCACCGCGCCGGAGACCTACGACGACGAGCGGTACGACGCGACGCCCTTCCTGCCGCGGCGCGGCGGGCTGCCCGCGTACCGCCGGGCGGCGGCCGACTGCCAGGGCTGCCCGCTCCACCGGAAGGCGAGCGGCACCGTCTTCGGGCGCGGCCCCGCGCACGCCCGGCTGATGCTGGTGGGCGAACAGCCCGGCGACCGCGAGGACCTGGAGGGCAAGGCCTTCGTGGGCCCGGCGGGGAAGCTCCTCTCGCGGGCGCTGCGCGACGCGGGGATCGACGAGGAGGACGTGTACCTCACGAACGCGGTCAAGCACTTCAAGTTCACCGAGGAGGAGACCCGCAAGCGCCGGATCCACAAGGCGCCGAGTCTGCGCGAGACGCTGGCCTGCCGTCCCTGGCTGGTCGCCGAACTCCGTCTCGTCTCCCCGGAGTTGATCGTCACGCTCGGCGCCACCGCGGGCCGCTCGCTGCTCGGTCCGTCCTTCCGGGTGGGCGCCGACCGGGGTGTGCCGCAGCCGCTGCCGGACCTCGGCGAGGAGGCCGCCGACGCGGCCGGCGGGGAGATCCGGGTGATTCCCACGGTGCATCCCTCGGCGGTGCTCCGGTCGCAGGACCGGGAGGAGATGTACGCGGGGCTGGTCGCCGACCTGCGCGCGGCGGCCGAGGCCCTGTGACCGGCGAGCCGCGAGCTCACGTGGCCGCGGCTCGTGACCCCTGCCCCGTGAACGGGCGGCCGGTCACCCGGCGGGGCGGTCCGGAGGCCGGGACAGCGGGCTCGTGTCGATGCGGCGCAGAAGGGTCATGGGGTCCTCGCACACGAGCACCGCGCCCGCGTCCTCCAGTTCGGCGCGCGAGGTGCCGCCGGTCAGCAGGGCGATGCACGGCAGGCCGGCGCGTCCGGCGGCCTCGACGTCCCACACGGTGTCGCCGATGAAGACGGCGTCCTCGGGCTCGGCGCCCACCGCCTTCAGGGCGGCCTCCACGAGGTCGGGCGCGGGCTTGGTCACGTCGACGTCCCCGCCCGACGTGACGGCGTCGATCACCTCCTCGGCGTCGAGCAGCCCGCGGACGGCACCCACCTCCTCCTCCGAGGCGGAGCTGGCGAGCACGACCTGCCAGCCGCGCGCGGACACGGCGCGCAGCAGTTCCGTGGCGCCGTCGAAGGGGCGGAGGTTGTCGTACCAGGCGGCGTAGAGGGCGCCGTGCGCGTCGGCGACGGCGCGGTCCTCCTCGCGCCGCCGCTGCGCCCCGAGCACCTGGTCGAGGAGGCGGTCGGCGCCCATGCCGATGGCGCGGTGGATCCGGGCCATCGGCACGTCGTGGCCGTGCCGGCGCAGCGCCTGCCACCAGGCCAGCGTGTGCAGGTAGTTGGTGTCCACGAGGGTCCCGTCGACGTCGAACAAGGCGGCGCCCCGGGACGCCCGTGCCCCACGCGTTGTCATCGTGTTCCTCCTCAGGCCGCGCCCGCGGGCGACCGCGCCCGGCGGGCGGCGGGTCCGGTCACGCCGCTTTCCGGTCGCGACTGCCCCGCATCGTCATGGGCATGCGGGCCCCCGGGTCGCGGACGGCCCGGATCACCACCAGCACCTCGCTGGTCGTCCCGGGCGGGACCAGTCCCCTGCGCTCGAACCAGGAGGCCCGCGTCGCCATGACGGGCCCGAAGGGCTGGGCGCGCCGGGCGGCGACGCCGGCCCGGAGGCCGGCACGGCGCAGGGCGGCGAGGGTGGCGGCCTCTCCGCTGAGGGAGGACTGGACGACGAGCAGTACGCCGCGGGGAGCCAATAGCTCGGGTACGGTCCGGCAGATCCGGTCGAGCAGGAGCCGCCCGTCGGGGCCGGCGTCCCAGGCCCGGCTCGCGCCGCGGGCCGGGCCCTCGGGCGCGGCGGCGGGCACGTAGGGCGGGTTGACGGTGACGAGGCCGAAGCGCTCGCCCCGCACCGGTTCCGTGAGGTCGCCGCGAAGGACCCGGATCCGGCAGTGGTGGAGCCGGGCGTTGCACCGTGCCGCGGCGACGGCCGCGCCGGAGATGTCGGCCGCGGTCGCGTCGGCTCCCCTGCGGGCGGCCGCGAGGGCGAGGATCCCGGTGCCGGTGCACAGGTCGAGCGTGCGGACGCCCGGCTCGATCCGTTCGCGGGCGAGGCTCTCCAGGAGGAGGGCGGTGTCGCCCTGCGGTGCATAGACACCGGGCGGTCTGATCAGCGGCATCGTGGACATCATGGTCATTCCGAGCGAGTACCCGGGTACGGCCGGGGCACTCACCCGGCGTGTGGTGCGCGCGCCCGGGGTTACGGGCGCCGACGGCGGGTAGCCGCGCTGCCAGACCGGTCCTTCGCGGGCCAGGGAGGTGAACACGATGGTGCACGCCACGATCGAGGTGGACGCCCCGCTGCGCGAGGTCTACGACCAGTGGACGCAGTTCGAGCAGTTCCCGCGCTTCATGGACGGTGTCGAGGAGGTCCGTCAGCTCGACGACCGGCACTGCCACTGGCGGACCACGATCGCCGGAGTGACCCGGGAGTTCGACACGGAGATCGTCGACCAGCTGCCCGACGAGCGCATCTCGTGGCGCACGGTCGGCGGCGACGTGGGACAGAGGGGCGTCGTCACCTTCGTACGGACCGACGACAGCCATACCCGGGTGGACCTGGCCATGGAGGTGGAGCCCCGGAGCCTGGCCGACAAGGCCGGCGCGGCCGTCGGTGCCGTCGACAGCCGGGTCGAAGGGGACCTGTACCGCTTCAAGGAGTTCATCGAGGACCGCGGCCGCGCGACCGGCGGCTGGCGCGGCCGGCTGCGGCCGGCGGACAGCGGGTCCGCTCCGGAGCCGCCCTGACGCGGCCCCGTGTGGCACACCACCGACCGGCCAGTGCGAGCGGCCGGTCCGATCCCCTCAGGAGACTCGTCATGATTCCTTTGCTCATCGTCCTGCTCATCATCCTCGTGCTGTTCGGCGCTGGCTTCGCCCTCGACGTGCTGTGGTGGATCGCCATCGCCCTGCTCGTGCTCTGGGTGCTGGGATTCTTCTTCCGCTCCGGGAGCAACAGCCGCTGGTACCGCTGGTGACGTCCGTGCGGTGACAGCCGTTCGGCCGACGGCGCCGGCCCTCGGGCCGGCGCCGGGCCGTGCGGTCGTCCACCCGGCCGGTCGGGGCGGGGCAGGGGCCGTCAGTGTCGGCGGTCAGGGTCGGTCAGTCGGCGATCAGGGCAGGCGGGCAGTCCGTGTCGGTCAGGGCAGGCAGGCAGTCAGTGTCGGTCACGGAAGGGCCGTCAGTCGTGCCAGCGCGTCCACCACGTCGCTGAGGCGGCGCTGGCGGCGGTACGCGACGCGCTGCCGGGTCGCGCCGACGCCGTAGGCGCGGATGCTGTGCCACTGGCCCAGGACCCGCGTGGTGTCGCCGGTGCGGTCGAGTTCCGGCCGCACCCGCTCGACGAGGCGGTCGACCAGCTCGGTGGCGGGCCGTTCGGCCCCCGTGCACGGATCGATGCCGAAGCCGGACAGGCCGTACCGGGCGGCCAGCTCGTGGGCGAGCAGCAGCCGGCGCAGCGGGGTGCGCTGCACGGGCCGGTGCGCCCGCTCGTCGGCCAGCAGGGTGGCGGCGAGGGCCCGGACGAGGGCCGCGACCATGACGACGGTGTCCACGTCGGCGTTGGAGTCGGCGACGCGGATCTCCAGGGTGGGCACGTGCTCCGACGGGCGGGCGTGCCAGTACACCATCCGCCGGTCGAGCAGGGTGCCGGTGCGCACCAGCTCGGCCACGTGCGCGAGGTAGTGAGGTTCGTCGAGGTCGGGCGCGGGCCCGACCGTGGGCCAGCTCGCGTACTCGACGGAGCGCCAGCTGGCGAAGCCCGTGTCGCGCCGCCGTGCGAAGGGCGAGTTGGCCGTCACCGACTGGAGCACGGGGAGCCACGGCGCCATGCGGCGGGAGAGGGCGAGCGCGAGCTCGCGGTCGAAGGTGCCGACGTGGACGTGACAGCCGCAGACGAGGCCGTCGACGGTGCTGAAGCGGGACGCGAAGCGGCGGGCCATGCGCCGGTAGCGCTCGGTGTCCGTGATGGTCAGCGGCTGCGCGGGCGGCACGACCGGCGTGCCGGTGGCGATCGGCAGGCAGCTTTCCGCGCGGGCGGCGGTGCCCACGACGGAGCGCAGCCGGACCAGTTCGTCCCTCAGGTCTCGGCACGAGCCGGTGGGCTGGGTGATGGTCTCGACCTGGGCGTTGAAGAACTCGTTCTGGACCTGCTCGCCGAGTACCCGCGCGGCCGAGGCGATGACGTCCGGGGCCCGGTCGACGGGGGCACGGCTCGCCTGGTCCACGAGGACGAACTCCTCCTCGACTCCCATGGTCAGGTCGTTCATGGCCGTCTCCTCGCTTCGGCCAGCGTCTACCCGGTGAGCGGCGTTCCACCCGCGTCGACGCACGCCAGGCGTGTTCCGGCCGGGCCTGGGCAGTCGCCGGTGGGAACCGTGTGCCGGCGCACGGGCGGGGACCGTGCGTCGCCGAGGCGGAGACCGTGCGTCGCCGAGGCGGAGACCGTGCGCCAAGGCGGAGACTCGAGGCCCGAGGAGCGTGATCATGGTCAGGACGGCGGACGTCCTCTCCTTCCTGGAAGGTCTGCTCGTGCTGCGTGCGACGCGCGGCGGGGCGCGGCCGTTCGACGGGCGCACGGTCGTGGTGACGGGTGCGAGCGCGGGCGTGGGGCGTGCCACGGCGCGGGCGTTCGGAGCGGCCGGAGCCCGGGTGGCGCTGCTCGCCCGCGGCCGGGTGGGTCTGGAGGCGGCGGCCGGTGAGGTCGAGCGCGCGGGTGGCGAGGCCCTGGTGGTACCGGTGGACATGGCGGACCCGTCGAGGGTGGAGGAGGCCGCCGACCTGGTGGAGAGCCGTCTGGGGCCGGTCGACGTCTGGGTGAACTCGGCGTTCACCTCCGTCTTCGCCCCGTTCCTCTCCGTCACCTCGGACGAGTACGAGCGGGTCACGGAGGTGACCTATCTCGGCTACGTCAACGGGACGCGGGCGGCGCTGCGCCGCATGCTGCCGCGCGACTCGGGCGCCGTCGTCCAGATCGGCTCGGCACTCGCCGAGGTGTCCGTGCCGCTCCAGGCGGCGTACTGCGGGGCGAAGCACGCGATCAACGGCTTCACGGCCTCCGTGCGGCTCGAACTGCTGCACCGGCACAGCCGCGTGGCCGTCACGCTCGTGCAGCTGCCGTCCGTGAACACGCCGCAGTTCTCGTGGGCGTTGTCCAGGCTGCCGCACCGGCCGCGCCCCGTCGCGCCGGTGTTCCAGCCCGAGGTGGCCGCCCGGGCGGTGCTGCACGCGGCCCGGCACCCGCGGCGCAAGGAGTACCGGGTCGGCGCGTCCACCGCGGCGGCGGTACTGACCCGCCGGGCGGCGCCCGGCCTCCTGGACCGGTACCTGGCGCGTACCGGCTACGACTCCCAGCAGACCGACCTGCCGGCCGCGGCCGACGGTCCGCACAACCTCTGGGCTCCCCTGGACGGGCCCGACGGGCGGGACCACGGCGCCCACGGCGCCTTCGACGCGGAGTCGGCCGAGCGTTCGCCGTACACCGCCCTGGCCCGGCATCCGATGACCGTCGCGTCGGCCGTGGGCGCGTCGGCGGCGGGCGCGTCCGCGCTCGCGGCCCGCGCCCTGCGGGCTCGGCGCGACGAAAGGCGGTGACCGGCCGTGACCGGTTTCGAACTCCTCGACCTCTCCCTGCACACGGAGGAGCTGGGACGGCTCGAAGTGCCGCGCAGCGACCGCCCCGGTGAAGCGGAACCGATCGTGGTGCCCGAGGGCACGGTGATCAGTGTCGGCCTCACGTTCCGGCTCGACCAGGAGGTCGACGGGCTGGCCTTCGAGGAGTCCCTGGTCATGGAGGGGAAGGTGCTCGCGACGACGCGGACCGTCCTCGGCGGCTTCCGGACCGGCGGCCCGTACGAGGTGCGGCTGCCCCCGGAGCGCCTGCCGGTGGGCCGGGCGCACTGCGGGGTGTACACGGTGACCGGCCGCTTCACGGACGGCGACGGCCGGGACCTCGGGGAGGAGAGCTACCGGATGCGCCTGGAGCACCGCCCGGCCCCGAAGCCGGGCCCGCATCCCGGTTCCCGGCCCGCCGTGCCGCCGCATCCCGCGGCGCCACGGCCCGGCTCGCCGCCTCCGGCGTCCCCGCGTCCCGCTCCGCCCTCGGCCGCGCGCGACGCGGTTCCGGGTTGGGGTCCCGCCGCCCGCGACAACCCCGGCGACCCGGCGGCCCCGCCGACTCCGGCGGCCTGACAGCACCCCCTGACAGCACCCCACCCGCTCCGGCGGCCCGACCGCCGGGACCGCACTCGTCGATCGCGCGTGGATGGCGCTCGGCGTTCCTCCGTGTTCACCGTCGGCGTTCACCGTCGGCCGGGGCGGCGCGGCAGCAGTTCCTGGGCCTTGGCCTTGAGGCCCTGCATCACCACGTGGCCGCGGTGGCCGTCGCCGTGGGCGAGGGAGGCGAGGGTGGCCTCGATCTGCTCCCAGGTGGAGTGCGGCGGGATGGGCGGCACGGCCGGGTCGGTGCGGAAGTCCAGGACGGCGGGACCGTCCGCGGAAAGGGCCTGGCGCCAGGCGTCCTCGACGTCGCCGGGATCGGTGACGCGGATGCCGTCCATGCCGAGCGACCGGGCGAAGCCGGCGTACGGCACGTCGGGGACGGCCTGGGAAGGGCCGTAGGGCGGTGTGCCGCCCAAGGCGCGCAGCTCCCAGCTGACCTGGTTGAGGTCCTGGTTGTTCCAGACGGCGACGACGAGCCTCGGGTCGGTCCATTCGTCGGCGTACTTGGCCACGGTGACCAGCTCCGCCATGCCGTTCATCTGCATGGCGCCGTCGCCGACGAGGGCGACGGCGGGCCGGTCGGGGTGGGCGAACTTGGCGCCGATCGCGTACGGGACGGCGCAGCCCATGCTGGCGAGGGTGCCGGAGAGCGAGGCCCGCATGCCGCTGCGCAGGGTGAGGTGGCGGGCGTACCAGTTGGCGACGGAGCCGGAGTCCGCGGTGATCATGGCGTCGTCGGGGAGCAGCGGGTCGAGCGCGTGGGCGACGAGCTCGGGGTTGACGGGGTCCGCGGAGAGCCCGGCGCGGCGCTCCATCACGGTCCTCCAGCGGCGGGTTCCGGCGATGACGGCCCGCTGCCAGCCGCGGTCCTCCTTGCGGAGGAGCAGGGGCAGCAGCCGGCGCAGGGTGGCCGCGGCGTCGCCGACGAGGTTGACCTCGTACGGGTAGCGCAGTCCGACCATGTGGGCGTCGATGTCGATCTGCACGGCCCGCGCCTGGCCGTACGGCGGCAGGAACTCGGAGTAGGGGAAGCTGGAGCCGACGGTGAGCAGGGTGTCGCAGTCGCGCATCAGCTCGTACGAGGGGCGGGTGCCGAGCAGACCGATCGAGCCGGTGACGTACGGCAGTTCGTCGCTGAGGGCGTCCTTGCCGAGGAGGGCCTTGGCGACGCCGGCGCCGAGGAGTTCGGCGGTCTCCTCGACCTCGCGGGCGGCGCCGGCCGCGCCCTGGCCGATGAGCATGGCCACCCGGGTGCCCGCGTTGAGGAGTTCGGCGGCGCGGGCGAGGGAGGCGTCGTCGGGTACGGGCTCCCAGCCGGCGACGTCGAGGCTGGAGGGGACCATCTTGTGGGCGTGTTCCGGGGCGGAGTACGGCAGTTCCTGGACGTCCGCGGGGATGATCAGCGCGGTGGGGGCGCGGCGGGCGTAGGCGGTGCGGACGGCGCGGTCGAGGACGTTGGGCAGCTGTTCCGGGACGTTGACGGTCTCCAGGTAGCTGGAGGCGACGTCCTTGAAGAGGCTGTGCAGGTCGACCTCCTGTTGGTAGGAGCCGCCCATGGCGCTGCGGTCGGTCTGTCCGACGACGGCGACGACGGGTACGTGGTCGAGTTTCGCGTCGTACAGGCCGTTGAGGAGGTGGACGGCGCCGGGTCCCGAGGTGGCGGCGCAGACGCCGACGTGGCCGGAGAACTTGGCGTGTCCGACGGCTTCGAAGGCGGCCATCTCCTCGTGCCGGGCCTGGATGAACCGGGGGTCGTCCCCGGCCCGGGACCAGGCGGAGAGCAGGCCGTTGATGCCGTCGCCGGGGTAGCCGAAGACATGGCTGACGCCCCAGGCGCGGAGCCGGTCGAGCAGGTGGTCGGCCACGGTCTCCTTGCTCATGACCGCTCGCCTCCGTTCCTCGGGTCGGTTCGGTCCGTCCGCCCGTTCCGCTCGGCGGCGCTGCCCGCGCCGGCCGGGCCGGCTCCGTCGAGCAGCGGCAGCACCTTGGTCCGGTAGAAGTCGAAGAAGCCCCGCTGTTCCGGCCCCATCTGGCCGACGTGGACGCGGTCGACGCCGGCGTCGGCGAAGGCCCGCAGCCGGCGGGCGTGCTCCTCGGGATCGGGTCCGCAGGGCACGGCCTCCGCGACCGTCTCCTCGGTGACGAGTTCCGAGGCCTGCTCGAAGTGGCGGGGCGTGGGCAGGATCTGGTTCAGCTCGCCGGGCAGCTGCTCGACGGACCACAGGCGGTGGGCGGTGCGGACCGCCTCGTCGCGGGAGGCCGCCCAGCAGACCTTGGTGGAGGCGGACACGGGCCGCCCGGCGCCGCCGGCCCGGAAGGTGCCGATCAGTTCGGGGTCGGGGGCAGTGGTGACGAAGCCGTCGGCGATGCGCGAGGCGAGTGCGGCGGCCTTGGGGCCGAAGGCGGAGAGGTCGATCGGCGGCGGGGTGTCGGGGAGGGTGTAGAGGCGGGCGTTCTCCACGGTGTAGTGGCGGCCGCGGTGGGTGATCTGCTCGCCGGTGAACAGCTTCCTGATCACCTCGACGGCTTCCTCCAGCATGTCGAGGCGCACGTCGGCGATCGGCCAGGGGTCGCCGAGGACGTGTTCATTCAGCGCCTCCCCGCTGCCGAGCCCGAGCCGGAAGCGCCCGTCCAGCATGACCTGCGAGGTGGCGGCGGCCTGGGCGACGAGCGCCGGGTGGAGGCGCACGGTCGGGCAGGTGACGGCGGTCTCGACGGGCAGCTCGCAGCGCTGCGAGAGACCGCCGATCACGGACCAGACGAACGGACTGTGGCCCTGGGCGTCGTTCCACGGGTGGAAGTGGTCGGAGATCCACAGCGAGCGGAAGCCGGCGTCCTGGGCCATGCTCGCCTGGTCCAGGAGATCCGCCGGCCCGAATTCCTCGCAGGACAGGAAGTAGCCGAACTCGGTCATGACACCTCCACGTGGGTGCGGGTCGTCGCTCCGTGCGGTGGGCTCCGACGGAGCGGCTGCCCGGGTGACCCGGAGGAAAACGTGGAGGCGGCCGGGGGCGGGGCGCCGGTCAGGCCTCGGCCGTGCCCGGCGCGGCGGGCTCTTCCTCGGCCAGGAGTCCGGTGCGCAGCTCGCCGAGGATGCGGGTGAGCAGGCGCGAGATGTGCATCTGGGAGAGACCGAGGCGGGCGCCGATCTCGGCCTGGGTGAGGTCCTCGCCGAAGCGCAGCGACAGGATCATGCGGTCCCGTGCGTCGAGGCGGGCGATGAGCGGCTTCAGGGAGGCGAAGTCCTCGATCAGCTCGTACGAGGGCTCCGGCGCGGCGAGCCGGCGCGAGCCGGTGCGCGGGGGGTCGCCCTCGTCGGCGACGGAGGCGTCCAGGGAGCGGGCGGTGTAGCCGCGGGCGGCGATCTCGCCCTCGGCGACGCGCTCCTCGGGGACGTGCAGGTGCTCGGCGACCTCGGCGCGGGTGGGCCGGTGGCCGAGGCTCTGCTCCAGGGCGTCGGCGGCCTTGGCCATGTCGATGCGGAGTTCCTGGAGCCGCCGGGGCACCCGGACGGCCCAGGTGGTGTCGCGGAAGAAGCGCTTCATCTCGCCGACGACGGTGGGCAGCGCGAACGCGGAGAACTCGATGCCGCGGTCCGGGTCGAAGCGGTCGATGGCCTTGATCAGACCGATCGTGCCGACCTGGACGATGTCCTCGCGCTGTTCCGGCCGGTTCTTGAAGCGCCGGGCCGCGAACCTTACGAGGCTCAGGTTCAGCTCGACGAGGGTGTTGCGTACGTAGGCGTGCTCGGGCGTGCCCGGCTCCAGTTCGCGCAGCCGGGTGAGGAGCGCGGTGGACAGCGTCTGGGCGTCATCGGTGGAGACCTGGGTGGGCCGGTCGATCTCGGGCAGTCCGTCCAGTGCGTGTCGGCGCATCGCGGCGGCCCGGGTGGGCGTCGCGGGAGGGACGGGGGAGCGACGTGTCGACGTCGCGTTCCTGGGCATGTGGCTCCTTCGACGGTGGCGGTGGGCCTGCGCCGTGCGGGGTGCGCGGCGGGGGTCCGTCGGTCGAGCGTCTGAGGTAAGGATTCCCGCTCCGGTCCGTTTTGACACGAATTAATCCAGTCGGTCAGGGCAGCGGCCCGTTAAGGGCCCGAGAACAACCCTGGACGCCCGGAGAGGAGCGGACCATGCCCCGCGGATCGAGCGCCAAGCGCGAACGTCAGTACGAGCACATCAAGGAGAGTGCCCTGGACCGCGGCGAGAGCCAGAAACGCGCGAAGGAGATCGCCGCCCGCACCGTGAACAAGGAGCGCGCCCGCGCGGGCGAGTCGGAGACGGCGAGCAAGACCTCGCTCCAGGACATGTCCTCCTCGCGCCGCGGCGGCAAGCGCTCGCACAGCGGCTCCCAGGGACCGACGTACGACCAGCTGTACGCGGAGGCACAACGCCGCGACATCCACGGCCGGTCCTCGATGAACAAGGCCGAACTCAAGCGCTCCCTCGGGGAATGACCATGTGACCCGGGGACGCCGAAGGGATCCACCGTGACGCTCGACGGAACGACCGTTCTCGTCCTCACCAGCAACTACGGGACGGAGCAGGACGAACTCATGCACCCGATGGCGGTACTGCGGGAAGCCGGTGCCCGCGTCACGGTCGCCGCCCCCCGGGACGAACCCGTCCTGACCCTGATCTCCGACCGCCGGCCGGGAACCGTCGTCGAACCGGACACGACGCTCGCCGAGGCCTCGCCGGACGCGTACGACGCCGTGGTCGTGCCAGGCGGCACCCTGAACGCCGACCGGCTGCGCACCAACCACCGGGCACAGCGCCTGATCGCCGCCTTCGCCGACGACGGCAGACCCGTGGCGGCGATCTGTCACGGTCCGTGGCTCCTGCTGGAGAGCGGGGTGGTCAAGGGCCGCGAGCTCACGTCCTACCCGTCCCTGCGCACGGACCTGGAGAACGCCGGCGGCCACTGGCAGGACCGGGAGGTCGTCGTGGACACCTCCGGCGGCCATCCGCTGATCACCTCGCGCAGACCGGCCGATCTGGACGCCTTCTCCAAGGCGATCGTCACGGCCCTCGAGGGCCGCACGTCCTGACCCCGATCCCCTCCGTTCCGACGCCCCTTCCACCACCACGGGAGACCACCATGACCACCGCACGCGAGATGATGACCCCGGACGCCACCTGTGTCCGGTGGGACGAGACGGTCGCCGACGCCGCCAGGAAGATGGCCGAGCTCCACGTGGGCGCGCTGCCCATCTGCGGCCCCGACGAACGGCTCAAGGGCATGCTCACGGACCGTGACATCGTGCTCAAGGTCATCGCCGAGGGCAAGGACCCCGCGCAGTGCACGGCCGGAGAACTCGCGCAGGACGAGATCGTCACCGTCGGCGCGGACGACTCCGCCGACGAGGTGCTGCACGTGATGAGCGAGCACCGGATCCGCCGTGTCCCCGTCATCGACCACCACGTCCTCGTGGGCATCATCGCCCAGGCCGACGTCGCCAGGACCCTGCCCGACCGCCCGGTGGGCGACCTCGTCGGCTCCATCTCCGAAGATTCCTGAGCCCCGCCCGGAAACGCCCCTGGCAGCCGCGCACGGAGGTGCGCGGCTGCCAGGGGCTGACGTGGGTCACCGCTGGGGCGGCTGCTCCGGGGGCGGCGGCGCCTGGTCGGAGCCCAGCTGCTGCTTCAGCCTGTCCTGGGCCGTGTCGACCTGTCCGCTGTACTTGCCCTGCGTCTTCCCGTCGACGAAGTCGCCTGCCTTGTCGATGCCCTGACCCGCCTTGTCCTCGTGGCCCTTGAGCATCTGCTTGAGCTTGTCCATCACGGACATCGCGGCCCTCCTAGAGTGGCCCCCCTGTCCCGTCCAGCATCCCGGACCGGCACGCGACCCGCATCCGCAGAGCGGTCCTGAAGGTGGCTTGGGCGGTGGCCCGGGCCCATGGGCGCCGTGAGGCGGACGCGGGGTCAGACCTCGGGTGTACGGGCGGCCGGCGGGTTCCGCCCGTGGTCTGACGCACGGCCGGAGCCCCACGCCCTAACGTCCTGGGCATGGTCAAACTGACTCGGGCGGCCGCGGCCGCCCTCCTCGCCTGCGCCGTCGCGTTACCCGCGACCGCCCTTCCCGCCACCGCCGCGACGCCGACGGCCGTCGCCCCCGCGGCCACGGCCGCCTCCGCGGCCGCCGCGCTCGAACTTCCCGCGCCCACCGGCAGGTCCGGCGTCGGGACCTCCGTCCTCCACCTCGTCGACCGGTCCCGCACCGACCCGTGGGTGCCGGACGCCGACGGCCGGGAGCTGATGGTCACCCTCCACTACCCGGCGGCCCGCAAGGCGCAGGGCCGGCCCGCCCCGTACGCGACCGAGCAGGAGGCACGACTGCTCCTGGAGGGCGTCGGGGTGACCGATCCGGCGTCCGTGCGCGCGCTCGCCGGCATGAGCACCCACAGCGCGACGAACGCGCGGCCCGCGCCGGGGCGGCATCCGCTCGTGGTGCTGTCGCCGGGCTTCGGCGTGCCGCGCTTCACGCTCACCGCCACCGCCGTGGAACTGGCCTCGCGCGGCTACGTCGTCGCCTCCGTCGACCACGCCTACGAGACCTCGGGCACCGCCATGCCGGACGGACGGATCCTCACCTGCGTGGCCTGCAAGGCCCTGGAGGAGGGCCGGGCGAAGGGCAGTGACGTCACGGCCGCGCGCGCCGCGGACGTCCGCTTCGTCCTCGACCGCATCACCGGGCCGCGCGCCGCCTGGCCGTACGCGCGGATCGTCGACCGGTCCCGGATCGGCATGGCCGGCCACTCGATCGGCGGCGCGAGCGCGGCGACCGCGATGCTCGCGGACCGGCGCATCGACGCCGGGGTGAACATGGACGGCTCCTTCTGGGACACGCTGCCGGCGGGCGGTCTCGGCGGCCGGCCGTTCCTGTTCCTCGGCACGGACGACGAGACGCACCGGCCCGGTGGCGAGGACGCCACCTGGGACCGTACGTGGCAGGCGCTCGGCGGCTGGAAGCGCTGGCTGACGGTGGCCGGTGCCGACCACTTCACGTTCTCGGACGCGCCGGTGATCCAGCGTCACTTCGGCCTGCCGGCCGGGCCGATCCCGGCCGACCGGGCGCTGACCGTGACCCGCGCGTATCTCGCCGCGTTCTTCGACGAGCACCTGAAGGGCGTCCCCCAGCCGCTCCTCACCGGACCGAGCGCGGAGCACCCCGAGGTGCGGTTCAACCAGCCGTAGCCGCTCCTGGCCCGAGGTCGTGGGCGCGCCTGAGCACGTCTCAGGCGCGTCCCGCGGCCTTCTGGCTGCGCCGGGACAGGGAGTCCACGACCACGGCGGCGAGCAGCACGGCGCCGGTGATCATGAACTGGACGGCGTTGCTGACGCCCATGATGTTCATGCCGGACTGGATGGAGCCGATAACGAGCGCGCCGAGGAGCGCGGACCACACCGAGCCCCGGCCGCCGAACAGGCTCGTGCCGCCGATGACCGCGGCGGCGATGACGTTCATCAGGAGGTTGCCGCCGCCGGAGGTCTGGCTCGCGGACTGGATCTGGCCGGCGAGGAAGATGCCGCCGACGGCCGCCATGGTGCCGGAGATGGTGAAGACGCTCATCCGGACGAAGGGCACGCTGATGCCGGCGCGGCGGGCGCCCTCGATGTTGCCGCCGACCGCGAAGACCTGCCGCCCGTAGCGGGTGCGGCGGAGCACGAAGTCGAGGAGCACCAGCAGGACGAGGAAGATCAGCAGCGCCAGCGGCAGGCCCTGGTACTGGTTGAGGATGTACGCGGCGGCGAAGGCGAGGGCACCGATGACGACCGTCCTGATCACGATCTCGGCGACCGGCCGGAACGGCACCCGGGCCGCCTGCCGCCGCTTGGCGTCGAGCAGCGAGGCGAGCAGGAACAGACCGGTGCCGACGCCCGCCGTGACGTAGGAGACGGCCGCGTTGTGGAAGATCGTCGAGTAGAGCTCGGCGACGATGGTCTCGCTCGGGATGTTGACGGTGCCGGAGGTGCCGAGCACCTGGAGCATGAGGCCGTTCCAGAAGAGGTTGCCGGCCAGGGTGACGACGAAGGCGGGCACGCCGACCTTGGCGAAGAAGAAGCCGTGGATGAGGCCGACCGCCGCTCCCCCGGCGACGGCGACCAGCAGCGCCAGCCATTCGTTCATGCCGTTGAGCACGTTGAGCACGGCGAACACGGCCGCGCACAGACCGCTGACGGAGCCGACGGAGAGGTCGATCTCGCCGAGCAGCAGGACGAAGACGATGCCGACGGCGATCATGCCGGTGCCGACGATCTGCTGGCTGAGGTCGGAGAGGTTCTGTGCGGAGAGGAAGGTGCTGTCGAGGCTGCCGAAGACGGTCCAGATGACGACGATGGCGACGACGACCGGCAGGGAGCCCAGCTCGCCGCTGCGCAGCTTGCGCCGGAACTCGCCCAGGTAGCCGCGGAAGCCCTCCTCGCGGACGATGAGCCGGCTGTCGACGGCGGGGACGGCCTCCGGGGCGGGTCGCTGGCTGGCGGCGTCACCGGGTGCGCCCGGCCCGCCGGGCTTCCGGTCGCGTCTCATGGCTCCTCCTCCCCGCGGGCCTGCCGTTCTTCGCGGATGCGGGCCTGACGCCGGGTCACGGCGCTCTCGGTGGCGCCGGTGATGGCGGAGATGATCTCCTCGGTGCTGGTGGCGCGTTTGTCGAAGAGGCCGTTGTTGCGGCCGAGCCGCAGGACCGCGATGGTGTCCGCGACGGCCATCACGTCCACCATGTTGTGGCTGATGAGGATGGTCCCCAGGCCGTGCTCGCGGAGCCGTTCGACGAGGTCGAGGACCTCGGCGGTCTGCTCGACGCCCAGCGCCGCGGTGGGCTCGTCCAGGATGACGACCTTGGGGTCGCCGATGAGGGACCGGGCGATGGCCACCGTCTGGCGCTGGCCGCCGGACAGGGAGGCGACCGGGATGCGGACGCTGGGGATGCGGATGGACAGGGTCTCGAGGAGTTCGCGGGAGCGCTGCTCCATGCGGACCTCGTCGAGCACGCCGAAGCGGCGCAGCTCGCGGCCGAGGAAGAGGTTGCCGACCACGTCGAGGTTGTCGCACAGCGCGAGGTCCTGGTAGACGGTGGCGATGCCGAGGTTCTGGGCGTCGTGGGGCCGGTTGATGGACACCGGCCTGCCCTGCCACTCGATGACGCCGTCGTCGGGCGGGTTCACCCCGGCGATCGCCTTGACGGCGGTCGACTTGCCGGCGCCGTTGTCGCCGACCAGGGCGACGACCTCACCGGCGTGCACGTCCAGGTCGACGTCCGACAGGGCCTGGACCGCGCCGAAGCGCTTGGAGATTCCCCGTAGCGTCAGCACAGGTGTTTCCGGCACCGCGACCGCCTCCGACCCTGCCAGGCCCGTGTTCGCCGGGCGGTTACTCGAGTCCGGCCTGCTTGCACGCGGCCTCGTACGTCGGCGTGCAGATCTCGTCGACCGTGTAGAGGCCGTCCTTGACGACGGTGTCCTTGATGTTGGTCTTGTCGACCACGACCGGCGTCAGCAGGTTGGCCGGCACCTTGTCGCCGCTGCCGTTGGTGACGGTCAGGGGGACGAGGTCCTTCGGGAGCGCCTTGCCTTCGGCGAGGTTCACGGCCATCGTGGCGGCGATGTCGGCCTCGGGCTTGTACGGCTTCATGACGGTGATTGTCTGATCGCCGACCAGAATGCGCTGGATGGCGTCGAGTTGGGCGTCCTGGCCGGTCAGCGGCACGTTCATGCCGGCCGCCTTGAGGGCGGTCGAGATGCCGGCGGCGAGGCCGTCGTTGGCGGAGTAGACGCCGACGATCTTGTCCTTGCCGAGTGCGCTGATGGCTCCGGACATCTGCTGGTTGGCGTTGTTCGGGTCCCAGTTGGGGGTGTCGTACTCCTTGCCGATCTTCACCTTGCCGTCGAGTACGGAGTGTGCGCCGGCCTTGAAGTCGGCGGCGTTCGGGTCGGTGGGCGAGCCGTTGTGCATGACGATCTGGCCGGAATCGGCCTTGTCGCCGAGGGCGTCGAGGAGCGCCTTGCCCTGCAGCTCGCCGACCTTGCGGTTGTCGTACGAGACGTAGGAGTCGACCGGGCCCTGGGCGAGGCGGTCGTAGGCGACGACCTTCACGCCGGCGGCGTGGGCCTTGTCGACGGAGGACTGGATCGACTTGGAGTCCACCGCGTCCAGGATGAGGACCTTGTCGCCCTTGGCGAGCGCGGTGTTGACCTGTTGTTGCTGCGTGGTCGCGCTCTCGGCGGCGTTGTAGTAGTCGACCTGGGCGCCGGGCGCCAGCTCCTGGATCTTCTGCTCGATGTAGGGCTTGTCGAACTTCTCGTACCGGGTCGTCTTGCTCTCCGGGAGCAGCAGCCCGATCTTGATCTCCTGACGCTGGGCCGAGTCCGAAGCGGACTGGGCGACGCCGCTCGTGGCCACCGCACTCAGGGAGAGGACCGCGGTTCCCGCGACGGCGATCGCCGCGCGCACTGTACGGGTCATGGCAGGCTCCTTCCGCGCGCCCTCGAGCCCTCTACCGCGGGGGCTACGAGGCTGGGAAGACTGCCTGACCGCGGGAGCGTCGGCGCACCTATGGCCTATGTATCGACATTAGCCCCAACCCGTGGCGCCTTCCATTCGCGGCGCCGTGCCCCCCGTGGGCACGGCGCCGCTCCCGGTGCCGCTCCCCGGTCAGCCGGCGTGCCGGGCCATCCAGGCCTCGACCTCGTCGGCGGACCTCGGCAGACCCGCCGACAGGTTCTCGTGGCCGTCCTCGGTGACGAGGAGGTCGTCCTCGATGCGGACGCCGATGCCCCGCCACTCCTCGGGCACGGTCAGGTCGTCCGGCTGGAAGTAGAGCCCGGGCTCGACGGTGAGCACCATGCCGGGCTCCAGGACGCCGTCGACGTACTCCTCGTTGCGGGCGTGGGCGCAGTCGTGGACGTCCAGGCCGAGCATGTGGCCGGTGCCGGCCATGGTGAAGCGGCGCTGGAGGCCGAGTTCGTAGGCGCGCTCGGCGGGGCCCTCGATGAAGCCCCACTCGACGAGCCGGGCGGCGAGGTGGCGCTGGGCCGCCTCGTGGAAGTCGCGGTAGGCGGCCCCGGGCTTGACGGCGGCCATGCCGGCCTCCTGTGCCTCGTACACCGCGTCGTAGACCCGGCGCTGGACGGGCGTGAAGGTGCCGCTGATGGGGAGGGTGCGGGTGACGTCGGCGGTGTAGAGGCTGTTCGTCTCCACGCCCGCGTCGAAGAGGAGCAGTTCGCCGGGGCGCACGGGTCCGTCGTTGGTGGTCCAGTGCATGATCGTGGCGTGCTCGCCCGCGGCGCAGATGGAGCCGTAGCCGACGGAGTTGCCCTCCAGGCGGGCGCGGCGGAAGAAGGTGCCCTCGATCCAGCGCTCGGAGGTGGCGACGGCGCGGGAGAGCTCGGCGATCGCGTCGGTGAAGCCGCGCACGGTGGAGTCGACCGCCTTGCGCATCTCGCCGATCTCCCAGGCGTCCTTCACCAGGCGCAGGCCGCTCAGCACCTCCTCCAGCTCGTCGTCGCGCTCCTCGTCGGTGCTGAGGGCGGCCTCGAGGACCGGGTCGACGCCGCGGACGACGCGGGTGGGGACGGTGGAGGCGGCGAGGTCCTGGGCGGCGGTGCGGACGTCGCGGCAGGGCAGGCCGAGGACGCGCTCGGACTCGGCGAGGGAGCGGCGGCGGCCCATCCACAGTTCGGCGTGGTAGCCGCTCCAGAACTCGTCGGTGTCCCGGCCGTCGCGCGGCAGCTGGTAGCAGTAGGCGTCGTGGCCGCCGTCCGCGCGCGGTTCGAGCACGAGGGCGCCGTCCCTGGCCTGGTCGCCGGTCATGTGCACGTAGCCGGAGTACGGGCGGAAGGGGTAGGTGTCGTCGTTGGAGCGGGCCTTGAGGTTGCCTGAGGGGATCACCAGGCGCTCGCCGGGGAAGCGGGCGGAGAGCGCCGCGCGGCGCCGGGCCGCGTACGGGGCCTGCTCGTCGGGAGTGAGGTCGTGCCGTTCGGTGTCGGCCCAGCCGGTGCGCATCAGCGCCGACAGTTCCTCGGAGATGCCTGCGTAGAGACCGTTCTTCCGGGCCTTGGCCACGTCGTACCCCTTCGTCGGTTGCTCGCGTGTTCGGGTGAGCTTGCGGTTCCGGACGGTAGTCCTCCCGGCGGACGCCGTGGGCCCTGGAGTGCCAGTGGCACTGATCGGACACGCGGGGGTCGGAGGGCGCCGACAATGAGGGCATGACGAACGCGAAACTCGCCGAGGCGCTGCGGCTCCTGGGGGTCGGTCCCGCGGCCGGCCGGGTCTACCGGGCGCTGCTCGAATCGGCGCCCGCGCCGCTCGGCGTGATCGGGCGTGCGGCGGGCCTCGGCGGCGCCGAGCTGTCCGCCGCGTACGCGGAGCTGGTCGACGCGGGCCTGGCCAGCGCCGCCGACGGCGAGGGCGATGTGGTGGCGCCGGTGCCGCCCGCGGCGGGTCTGGAGATCCTGGCCCGGCACCGGGCGGCGGAGCTGGAGGAGTCGCGGATCGCGGTGGGCGGCGCCTTCGAGTCGTTCCGGCGGCACCGGCTGGCCGCCTACAACGACGACCTGGTCGAGGTCGTCACGGGCGAGGCGATCGGGCCGCGGATGCGGCACGCGTGGGCGAGCGCGCGGGAGCAGATCCGGCAGTTCGAGTCGCCGCCGTACGTGCTGCTGCCGGGCGCCACGGAGGACGCGCTGGCGACGCTGGCGCGCGGGGTGCGGCAGCGGGTCGTGTACTCCCGGGAGTCCCTGGAGCACCCGGGGCACCTGCGGGACGCCATCGAGCCGGCCATCGCGGCGGGCGAGCAGGCGCGGGTGCTGCCTTCGGTGCCGGTGAAGCTGCTGATCATCGACGAGGCGTACGCCCTGGTGTCGCTGTCCATCAGGGAGGCGGACGTGGTCAACACGATGCTGGTGGTGCAGCCGTGCGGGCTGCTCTCCGCGCTGGTGGCGCTGTTCGAGCAGTGCTGGAACAGCGCGCTGCCCTTCCACGGCGGCACGGCGCGGCCCGCCGCACTGCCGCCCGCCGACCGCCGGCTGCTGCGGCTGCTCGCGGGCGGGGCGAGCGACGAGGTCATCGCGCGCGAACTCGGTGTCAGCCGCCGGACCCTGTTCCGGCGGCTGCAGGTCCTGATGGCCCGGCTCGGCGCGGCGAACCGCTTCCAGCTGGCGCTGCAGGCGCAGCGGGCCGGCTGGCTGTGAGCGGCCGCGAGCGCCGGGGGCCGCGGGCCGTACCGCGTCTTCGTCACCGCCTGCCGAGAACCTGCACATTGTGTACGTGACTTGAACCGGGCCTCCCCCGGCGCTCGCCGGACGGGCACACCGCCCGAGGCTCGCTGTCGGGTTTCGCCCCGGTTCGTCCGGTGCCCTTCGAGGACCCCCGGAATCTGTTACTCCGCTCTGCGGAGAAGTCGTCGCCATTGGGTGAAACATGCTGCACGGGCGGCTTCCGGTGGTGCGCGAAAGGTGCCGAAAAGGCGTCAAGGGAATTGGCTCGTACACCCGTTGGCGTGCTTTGATCTGGCCCGCCGCGGCAGACGGATTCCCCCCACTCAACGAAAGGTGCGCTCCATGCGTAACGACATCGAGACCCGCGAGATCGCCGACACCGAGCTCGACGCCGTGTCCGGCGGTGTCATCAGCGTCAACGGCGGTCTCGCCGGCGCCGCGACCAGCGACGTCACCAACCTGCTCGGCACCGTCGGCAACCTGCAGACCGTGCAGAACGTCGAGGGCCTCGTCAACGGCGTCCCCGGCCTGGTCCAGGGCGTCACCGGCGTCTCGGTGAACACCGGCGCCATCACCGGCATCGCCGGTCTCTGAGCGAGTCCCACCGCCGGACACCCCGGGGCCCACGCCCCGGGGTGTCCGGCACCCGCTGCGGGGCCGACGGGGGTCGTCCCGCCGCGGTACGGCGGCACAGGAAAACGCAGTCGAACTGCGGTCGAAGGAACAGTCCATGCAGTTTCGCCAGAAGGCCCTTTCCAAGCTGCAGTCCCCCGAGGAACTCGATCTCCCGGTGCGCTTCGCGCGCCCCCAGGGCCGGCTCGTCCTGGCCGTCACGGTGCTCGTGATGGCGGCCGCCGGGTACTGGGCGTTCACCGGCACGGTGACGTCGAAGCTGAGCGCGCCCGGCGTCCTCACCCACGCCGAGGGCCGCTATCTGCTGCAGAGCCCGGTGGCCGGGCAGGTGACCGAGGTCCTGGTCGCCGAGGGCCGGACGGTCGCCGCCGGAGAACCGCTCGCCGTCGTCCGCACGGACCGCGGCGACCGGCCCGTGCGCGCCGTGGCCGGCGGCCGGGTGGCCGTCCTGTTCGCCCGTACCGGCGCCGTCGTGACGGCCGGCGCCGACGTGGCCGCCGTCGAGCGGGTCACCGACCCCGACGAGCCGCTGGTGGCGGTGCTGTACGTGCCGGCCGGCGAGGCCTCCGTGGTCCGCGCGGGCGCCGCCGTCGACGTGACCGTCCGCCGGACCGCCGGAGCCCGTGCCGGGACGCTGCGCGGCCGGGTCACCGCTGTGGGCCGCGCGCCGCAGTCCCGGGCGCAGATCGGCGGCTTCCTCGGCGACGACGGGCTCGCGGCGGAGTTCACCCGGCAGGGCAACCCGGTGGCGGTGCTCGTGCGCCTGCCCCGCTCCCCCGAAGGCCCGGACCCCGCCGGCTCCGGCACGCCGGTCACCGGCGCCGTCCACCTCTCCTCGCAACGTCCCGTCGACTGGCTGCTCCCGTGAACCCGCGCAAGAAGACCTCCCGCCCCCGGCGCCGTCCGGCCCGCACCGCACCGCCCCGCGGCCGCGGGACCCGCACCGTCCGCACCCCGACGGTGCTGCAGATGGAGGCGGTGGAGTGCGGCGCGGCGGCGCTCGCGACGGTGCTCGGCCACCACGGCCGGTTCGTGCCGCTGGAGGAGCTGCGGATCGCGTGCGGAGTCTCGCGCGACGGCTCGCGGGCGAGCAACCTCCTGAAGGCGGCGCGGAGTTACGGGCTGACGGCCAAGGGCATGCAGATGGACCTGGCGGCGCTCGCCGAGGTCGTGGCACCGGCCGTGCTGTTCTGGGAGTTCAACCACTACGTCGTCTACGAGGGCATGGGCCGGCGCCTCGGCCGGTCCGGCGTGTACGTCAACGACCCGGCCAAGGGCCGCCGTTTCGTGCCCATGGAGGAGTTCGACACCGCCTTCACCGGAATCGTCCTCGTCTTCGAACCGGGCGCCGGGTTCCGGCGCGGCGGCCGCAGGCCGGGCGTCCTGGACGCCGTGCCCGCCCGGCTGCGCGGCACCTCGGGCACGATGGCCGCCGCGGTGCTCGCGAGCGTGCTGCTCGTGGCGGTCGGCGCGTGGGTGCCGGCGCTCAGCCGTACGTACATCGACAGCTTCCTCATCGGCGGGCAGTCCTCGCTGCTCGGCGTGCTGTTCGCGGCGATGGCGACCGCGCTGGTCCTCACGGCGGCGCTCACGGCGCTCCAGCAGGGCAACCTGCTGCGCGGGCGCGTCGTCTCCTCGACCCTGGGCGGCGCCCGTTTCCTGCGGCACCTGCTCCGGCTCCCGGTCGCCTTCTACGCCCAGCGCAGCCCGGCGGACCTGGTGCAGCGGCTGCGCTCCAACGACCAGGTCGCCGAGACCCTCGCCCGCGACCTGTCGGCGGCGGGCGTGGACGCCGTCGTGGTGCTGCTGTACGCGGTGCTGCTGTGGACCTACGACCCGCAGCTGACCCTGGTCGGCGTGGGCGTGGCGCTGCTCAACGTGGTGGCGCTGCGGATCACGATGCGGGTCCGGGCCACCGGCACGCACAAACTGCGCGCCGAGAGCGCGCGGCTGACCAACACCTCGTACGGCGGTCTCCAGCTGATCGAGACGATCAAGGCCACGGGCGGCGAGGACGGCTTCTTCCGCCGCTGGTCGGGGCAGCACGCGGTCACGCTCGACGTGCAGCAGCGGCTCGGCGTGCCCGGCGCCTGGCTGGCGATCGTGGCGCCCACGCTGGCCGCGCTGAACAGCGCGCTGATCCTGATGATCGGCGGACTGCGGGCGGTGGAAGGGCATCTGACGGTGGGTCTGCTCGTCGCCTTCCAGTCCCTGGTGACCGGGTTCACGGCGCCCGTCGCGCGTCTGGGCGGGGTCGCGGGCCGGATCCAGGACTTCGCCGCGGACGTCGCCCGGCTCAAGGACGTGGAGAACTTCCCCGTCGACCCGGTCCACACCCGCCGCGAGCCCGCCGCCGGTGCCCGCAGGCTCACGGGCCACGTGGAGCTCGACGGCGTCACCTTCGGCTACAGCCCGCTGGACGCGCCGCTCCTGAAGGACTTCTCGCTCGCGGTCGGCCCCGGGCAGCAGGTCGCGCTCGTCGGCGGCTCGGGCAGCGGCAAGTCCACGGTCTCGCGGCTGATCGCCGGTCTGTACGCGCCGTGGGAGGGCTCCGTCCGCATCGACGGGATGCCGCTCGCGGACATCCCGCGCGGCGCCCTCGCCGCCTCCGTGTCCTTCGTCGACCAGGACGTCTTCCTCTTCGAGGGCACCGTCCGCGACAACGTGGCGCTCTGGGACCCGTCGGTGCCGGACGAGGCGGTCGTCGCGGCGCTCGCGGACGCCGCCGTCCTGGACGTGGTCTCCCGCCGCCCCGGCGGCATCCACAGCCGGGTCGAGCAGGACGGCCGGAACTTCTCCGGCGGGCAGCGGCAGCGGCTGGAACTCGCCCGGGCCCTGGTGCGCGACCCGAGCGTGCTGGTCCTCGACGAGGTGACCAGCGCCCTGGACGCGGTCACCGAGCGTGAGGTCATCGACAACCTGCGGCGGCGCGGCTGCGCCTGTGTGGTCATCGCCCACCGGCTGAGCACCGTGCGCGACAGCGACGAGATCCTGGTCCTCGACCGGGGCACGGTCGTGGAACGCGGACGGCACGCCGGCCTGGTGGCCGCGGGCGGCCCGTACGCCGAACTGGTCAAGGAGCACTGAGGTGACCACGCCGAGCCCCGTCACACCCGGCACCGCCCACGTCACCGCCACAGGGACCGGCACCGCGGCCTGGACCGGCACCGGGAGCACGGCCGCGACCGGCACCGGCACCGCCGGTGCGTACCCGCAGGACCCGGTGCTCGCCGCGCTCGGCGGGCTCGGCGCGGGCGTGGACTGCTCCGGCCTGCGCAGTCTGTCCCTGGAGGGCCCGTCCGTGCTGTGGCTGGTCGTGCACGGCAGCCTCGACCTGTTCGCGGTGGACGCGGCGCACGCCGGGGCCTGGCACTTCCTCGGCCGGGTCGGCACCGGCGCGCTGCTGCTCGGTCCCGCCGAGGGCCCTCGGCACACCCTGGTCGGCCGCCCTTCCGCGGAGTGCCTGCTGCGCCGCGTCGAACTGCGCGAGCTGCACCGGCCGGAGCCGGCGGCGTACGGGGGCGGCGAGTACGGCGCCGGGGACGCCGCCTGGCAGGGACCGCAGGGCTGGCAGGGACAGCAGGGCTGGTACGGGGCCGGCGCGCCGGCCGCGAGCCCGCTGGAGGACGCCTTCGCGCTCGGCGTGGGCCGCGGCCTGCGCGTCCTCTACGAGGCCCCGCTCGACGACCGGACCGGCGAGCAGGGCACCGTCACGGACGACGAGGTCATGTGGATGCGGGTCCCTCCGGGGAGCCTGGCGTACGGCGCGGTGTACGAGGCGGCCGCGGTCGGCACCCTGCTCGTGGACGCGGCGCTGTGGCAGGGCATGGTGGAGCAGCAGTACCGGCTGCTGTACGCCCTGGACGACTGGATCGAGGCGCGGGAGCGGGCGCAGGAGGACCGTACGGCGGCCGGTCTCGCGGCGGGCCGGGCGGCCGGCAGCGAGGCGGACCGGACGCTGCTCGCCGCCCTCGGCCGGCACGGCGGGCGGACCCGCGGCGGGGGCGACGCCGACGCCACGCTCGCCGTGTGCCGGCTCGTCGCGGCGGACGCCCGCATCGCGCTGCCGGAGACGGTCGCCGGTACTTCGACGGCCGGTGACGAGCGGCTCGACCCGGTGGAGCGGATCGCGCTCGCCGCGCGGGTCCGCACCCGCGAGGTCGCGCTGCGCGGGCGCTGGTGGCGCGAGAATGCAGGGCCTCTGGTGGGCCGCCGGGAGCCGGACGGGGCGCCGGTGGCGCTGCTGTGGCGGCGCGGCCGCTACGTGGCGGTCGACCGGCCCGGTGGGCGGCACGAGCGGATCGGCGCCGACGCGGCCGCCGGGTTCGAGGACCGGGCGGTGATGTTCTACCGGCCGCTGCCGGAGGGCCGGCTCGGCCTGGTACGGCTGCTGCGGTTCTGCGCCCGCGGCACCCGCCAGGAGGTGCGGGACCTGATGCTCGCCGGTCTGGTGTCGGTGGTCCTCGGCGCCACGGTGCCGCTGGCGACCGGCCGGATCCTGGGCAGCTACGTGCCGGCCGGCGAGAGCGGCCTGATCGTGCGGACGGCGCTGGCGCTGGTCGCGGCGGCCGTGGTGTCGGCCGCGTTCATGCTGCTGCAGAACGTGGCCCTGCTCCGGATGGAGGGCCGGATCGAGGCCACGCTCCAGCCGGCCGTCTGGGACCGGCTGCTGCGGCTGCCGACGACCTTCTTCACCGGCCGCTCGACCGGTGAGCTCGCCAACGCGGCCCTCGGCATCGGAGTCATCCGCCGCATGCTGTCCGGCGTGGCCCCCGTCTGTCTCCAGGCGGGCGCGGTCGGCGCGGTGAACCTCGTGCTCCTGCTCACGCACAGCGTGCGGCTGGCGCTCGTGGCCCTCGCGATGCTGCTCGTGGTCGGGGCGGTGCTGCTCGGCCTCGGGCTGTGGCAGCTGCGCCACCAGCGGCGGCTCGTCGAGCTGGGCAACCGGCTCGACAACCAGGCCTTCCAGACCCTGCGGGGCCTGCCCAAGCTGCGGGTCGCGGCGGCCGAGAGCTTCGCCTACGCGGCCTGGGCACGGGAGTTCGCCCGGACCCGGGTGCTGCAGCAGCGGGCCGGCCGGATCCAGAACGCCGTCACGGTCATCGGCGCGGTGTGCCTGCCGCTGTGCACCCTGGTGATGTTCGTGCTGCTCGCCGGTCCCGCCCGGGGCACGATGTCGGCGGCCGGCTTCCTCACCTTCTCCACGGCGCTGACGATGCTGCTCGCCTCGGTCACCCAGCTGACCGGTGCGTTCCTGTCGGTCGCCGCCGTGCTGCCCGTGTTCGAGCAGGTCGAGCCGATCCTTCGGGAGGCGCCCGAGGTGCGGGGAGGGGCGGCCCGCCCGGGCGTGCTGAGCGGCGCGATCGAGGCCCGGCAGCTGTCGTACCGGTACGGCAAGGACGGTCCGCTGGTGCTCGACGGCGTCGATCTCACCGTCGGCGCCGGGGAGTTCGTGGCGGTGGTGGGGCCGAGCGGCTGTGGCAAGTCGACGCTGCTGCGGCTGCTCATCGGTTTCGACCGGCCCACGGAGGGAGTGGTGCGGTACGACGGCCAGGACCTGGCCGCGCTCGACCAGGCGGCGGTGCGCCGCCAGTGCGGCGTGGTCCTGCAGCACGCCCAGCCGCTCACCGGCTCGATCCTGGACTGCGTGCGCGGCGCGGAGGCGTACACGCTGGAGGAGGTCTGGGAGGCCGTCGCGCTCGCCGGTCTCGCCGAGGACGTGCGGGCGATGCCTATGGGTCTGCACACGATGCTCTCCGACGGCGGCGGCACCGTCTCGGGCGGGCAGCGCCAGCGGCTGATGATCGCCCAGGCCCTGATCCGCAGGCCGCGGATCCTGTTCCTCGACGAGGCGACGAGCGCGCTCGACAACGAGGCCCAGCGGGTGGTCATCGAGTCCACCCGGGCGCTGCGGGCGACCCGGGTCGTGATCGCCCACCGTCTGTCGACGGTGATGGGCGCCGACCGGGTCGTGGTGATGGCCGAGGGCCGGGTCGTGCAGCAGGGCACTCCGGCCGAGCTCCTGGCGGACCCGGCCGGCCCGTTCCACGAGCTGGCCCGCCGCCAGCTGGCCTGACCGGAGGCTAGCGGTCAGCGCACGCCGCGCGGGCGGAACTGGACGCTGATTCGGGGGCCGACGGCGCGGGTGGTCTTCGGTACGGCGTGTTCCCAGGTGCGCTGGCAGGAGCCGCCCATGACCAGCAGGTCGCCGTGACCGGACGGCAGCCGGAGGGCGACGGGCCCGCCGCCGCGCGGGCGGAAGGCGAGGTCGCGCGGGTCGCCGAGGGCGAGGATCGCCACCATCGTGTCGTGGGTCGCGGAACGGCCGGTGCGGTCGCCGTGCCAGGCGACGCTGTCGCGGCCGTCGCGGTAGAGGCAGAGGCCGGCCGTGGCGAAGGGCTCGCCCAGCTCCCTGGCGTAGTGGGCGCCGAGCGCGTCGCGGGCCTCGGTGAGCGCCGGGTGCGGGAGCGGGACGCCCTCCCCGTAATGGGCGAGCAGCCGCGGGACGGCGACCACGTTGTCGTACATGCGCCGTTCCTCGGCCTGCCAGGGCACCTTCGCGGCCAGTTCCTCGAACAGCGCGTCCGCGCCGTGGAGCCAGCCGGGCAGATGGTCGACCCAGGCGCCGTCGCCGAGCTCGGTGCGCCGGATGCCGTCCAGGGGACCGGGTCCGATGTCGGTGCCCTGGTCGAAGAGGGAGCCCTGGAAGGCGGTGATGCCGGGTCGTGCCGCTGTCATGGAACCAGCGTAGACGATGAACCGAACACGTGAGCGATTCACCGGGGAGGTCAGTGCGGCAGCAGGTGCCGGTAGCTCCGCGGGTCGGCCGCGAGGAAGTCCGCGAAGGCCTGCGGCGGGTGCCCGGTCAGGGAGCGGACGTCGTCGGACACGTCGTCCATCTCGCCGGCCGCCACCGCCTCGTACGAGGTGACCCAGCCCTCCACCTGCCAGTCGGGCGCCTCGTAGCCGGCGCGCGAGGCGTAGGCCTGGTCCCGGGTCTCGGGCACGTAGGTGACCGTGCGCCCGCTCGCCACGGTCAGCGCGGCGGCGACCTCGGCGAAGCTCAGCGCCTCGGGACCGGTCATGTCGTACGTGGCGCCGTCGTGCTCGTGCCCCGTGGCGCGCAGCACCGCCGCGGCCGACTCGGCGACGTCGTCGTGGGTGACGGCACCCACCCGGCCGTCACCGGCGGGGCCGCGCAGCACGCCGTCGGGCGACGCCATCGCGGCCAGGTCCGCCTGGTAGGTGCTGTCGCGCAGGAAGGTGAAGGTCACGCCGGTGGAGCGGATGTGCTGCTCGGTGTGCCAGTGGTCGCGGGCGAAGGTGAAGGTGGCGTGCGGCGCGGCGTTCAGGTACGAGAGGTAGACGATCCGCCGCACCCCGGCGACGACGGCCGCGTCCACCACGGTGGCGTGCGTCCTGACCCGGCCCGGCCCCTCGTGCGCCGAGACGAGGAAGAGCGTGTCCACGCCGTCGAGCACGGCCCGCATGCCGCCGGCGTCGTCGTAGGACGCCGTCCTCGTGTCATCGGTCGGCAGCCGGTCGAGTTTCGCCCGGTCGCGGCCCAGCGCGCGCACCGGCGCGCCGGCCTCGGCGAGCAGTCCGGTGACGCGCCGGCCGATCCGGCCGGTCGCTCCGGCGACCGCGACGAGTGCGCTCATGCGGTGCTCATTTCTCGACGAAGAGCAGGTCCTCCGCGGCATGGGTCATGAGGACCGTCCCGCCGTTGACCACCTTGACCACGTTGTGCAGACCGACCAGCTCGCCGGGGCTCGGGGTGGGTCCCAGGATGCGGAACGCGTCCATGTTCCCGCCCAGGTACGCCGGGAAGCAGTCCAGGGTGGTGTATCCCAGGGACAGGTACTCCTTCAGGCGGCGGAAGAGCTTCGGGAGGATGACCGCGTCCTGGGTGATCGAGGTCATGTCGACGACCTTGACTCCTCTGAGGGTCGCGTCGACCGTCTCGCCGTTCGCGTCGCGCTTCCACACGCCCTTCCCGGGTGCCGTCTTCGCCTGCAGGGCCGCCTCGGCGAGCACCTCGCGCAGGTCCCTGGGCAGGCCGGCGTAGAACGTGGGGTAGGCGAGACCCTCCGCCAGCATGTGGTGGTTGGCCGTCTCCCGCACGAGCTTGTCGCGCACGTCGAGTTCGTAGCCGCTGGCCCCCGGCGGGGCGCCCCTGCCCACGAGCGCCACACAGCGCCCGAAGATGTCGGTGCCGCGGGTGAGGATGAAGCCCGGGACCCGGTCGGGGGTCGCGGTGATGTTCTCGACGCCGGGGTGCTGGGGGTCGGGAACGCGCCGGATGTCGCGGAAGCCGAGCCACTCCAGCAGCGCGTTCGTGGCGGCGTCGCCCAATTCCCTCGGCTGTCGCTCCACTTCTCCGTAGACGCCGTCGTAGTGGGTCTCCAGCGCGTCGACGCCTTCGAGGCGGACGTTGACCCGGCCCTCCCGCGTGGGCTGCGGCTTCCTGCACCCGCCGACGAGCTTCCACTCGCCCACGTAGTCGGGAACGAACGGCAGCGTGTCACCGTCGGGGCTGGTACGGCCGGAGAGATGGAACGATCCCTTGATCAGCAGCATGGGCATGGTCGCTCCCGAGATCGCGGCGTTCGCGGCGTTCGCGGCATGGAAGGGAACCGGCTCCCTTCCATGCTGCGTCGGCCCCGGCGCGACCGCCATCGGAGCGGCGCCCGTCAGCCCGGCGACAGGGTGTACGTACGGGACGAGGTGTAGAAGTCCAGTGCGGCCCGGCCCTGTTCGCGCGGCCCGTAGCCGGAGGCCTTGGCACCGCCGAACGGGAGGTGGAAGTCGACTCCGGTGGTCGGTGCGTTGATCCGGACCATGCCGGTGTCGAGCCGGTCGAGCCCGTCCAGGGCGGCGGTCAGGTCCGCGGTGTGGACCGAGGTGACCAGTCCGTAGCGCGCGGCGTTGGTGATCCGCACGGCGTGGTCCAGGTCGCGTGCGGACAGCAGGACCGCGACGGGCCCGAAGACCTCCTCGCGCAGCAGCCGGTGGCCGGGAGCGGCCTTCTCGACCAGGGTCGGCGCCGCGTACCAGCCGGTGCGGTCCGGGACGGTGCCGCCAGCGAGCACGGAGAGCCCCTGCCAGGCCGCCTGCGTCTCGGCGCGGGCGGCCTCGGAGATGAGCGGGCCGCACACGGTGGCCGGGTCGCCGGGGTCGCCGACCGGGAGGGCCCGCAGGGCCTCGGCCAGGGCCTCGCGCAGCGGGTCGATCGCCCCGCCGACGGCGACGACGCGGCTGGTGGCGGTGCACTTCTGGCCCGCGTATCCGGCGACGGAGGCGGCGATCTGCGCCGCCGCCCGCGGGATGTCGGCGTCCGGGAGGACGATCGCCGCGTTGAGGCCGCCCATCTCGGCCTGCACGGGGATGCCTCGGGCGGTCGCGGTGCGCACGACGTCGCGGCCGACGGCGGAGGAACCCGTGAAGGAGACGACGTCGGCGGCGGAGACGAGCGCGCCGCCCTCGGTGGCGCCGCCGGGCACGACGGTGAACACGCCGTCGGGCAGCGCCTGTCGGACGAGTTCGGCGAGCCGCAGGGCACAGGCCGTGGCTTCGGGAGCGGGCTTGAGGACGACGGCGTTCCCGGCGGCGAGGGCGGGCGCCGCCTTCCAACTGGGAATGGCGAAGGGGAAGTTCCAGGGCGTAACGAGCCCGGCCACGCCGTGCGGGCGGCGCCGGGTGAGCAGCAGGCCCGGGCCGCTCGCCGTCTCGTGGACGGCGCCGGTGGACTCGTAGGGGGCCTGGGCGTAGTAGCGCCAGAGGGCGACGGTGCGGGCGAGTTCGGCGCGGGCCTCCGTGACCGGCTTGCCGACCTCCCGTACGGCGAGCTCGGCGAGTTCGGTGCTCGCGGCCTCGATCGCGGTGGCGACCGCGCCGAGGGCGGCCGAGCGGGCGGCGGCCCCGCCGTGTGCCCAGCCGGGCTGGGCGGCCCGGGCCCGCTCGACGGCGTCCGCCGCGGCGAAGGCTCCGGGAGCCGGGATGTCGACGAGACGGTCGGCCGGGTCGGCGGGGTTGCGGGAGATGACGGTCATGCGTCGAACCTTCTCTGTCGTGTCCGAGGGCTTGCGCAGTACAATTTCACATTACTATGTTACGGGTCACATTTTTGGCCACGCCCTGCTGCGCGGCCGACCGAACCGCCCACCCCGGAGTGACTCCTGATGGACCAGCACAAGCGAAACGCCCTCGCCGTCGCCCTCGTGACAGCCCTCTCCCTCGGCGCGGCCGGCTGCTCCGGCGGCGGCACCGGCCCCGCGGCCGGCCCCGGGCGCACCGGCGCCAACCCGGCAACCGGAAACCTCGGCAAGGTCGTCGGCGGCACGCCCGCGAAGGGCGGCACCCTCACCGTGCTGTCCAACCAGGACTTCACGCACCTCGACCCCGCCCGCAACTGGGTGATGGGCGACATGGACTTCGGCACCCGGCTGCTCTACCGCACCCTCGTCACGTACAAGGCCGAACCCGGCACCAAGGGCGGCGAGCTGACCCCCGACCTCGCCGAGGACCTGGGCACCTCCTCCAACGGGGCCAAGACCTGGACCTTCCGCCTGAAGAAGGGCCTCAAGTACGAGGACGGCTCCCCCGTCACCGCGCAGGACGTCAAGTACAACGTGGAGCGGTCCTTCTCCCCCGACCTCCCCGGCGGCCCCGACTACGCGGCCCGCTACCTCGCCGGGGCCGAGGGCTACCAGGGCCCGGCCGGCGGCAAGCACCTGGACTCCGTCAGGACGCCCGACGACCGCACGATCGTCTTCGAACTGCGCAAGCCCTTCGCCGAGTTCCCCTACGCGACGGTGCTCCCCACCTTCGCCCCCGTGCCCAAGGCCCAGGACAAGGGCCCCCAGTACGACAACCGCCCGTTCTCCTCCGGCCCGTACAAGATCGAGTCGTACGCCCGCGACAAGCAGCTCGTCCTGGTCCGCAACCCGCACTGGGACCCGGCGACGGACGGCGTGCGCAAGGCCTACCCGGACCGGATCGTCGTCACCATGGGCCTCAAGGGCAACCAGATCGACGACCGGCTGGTGACCGGATCCGGCGCCGACGCCTCCGCCGTGCCCTGGGTCAAGCTCCGCCCCGAGAGCACACCCAAGGTCCTCACCAAGCCCGAGGTCCGGGCGCGCCTCCTCGCCGAGTCCACCAACTGCACCGAGATGGTGCAGATGCACACCGGCCGCGCGCCCTTCGACGACGTGAAGGTCCGTCAGGCCGTGCAGTACGCCCTCGACCGGCAGGCCGTCCTCACCGCGTCCGGCGGTCCGGCGCTCAACGACCCCGCCACCGCCCTCATGCCCGGCTCCCTCTTCACCGGCGGCAAGCAGCCCGACACCCTCAAGATCCCGCCGACCGGTGACGTGACGAAGGCCCGGCAGCTCCTCAAGGAGGCCGGCAGGCCCGACGGCTTCTCCACCAGCATCACCGTCTCCACCGGCGACAAGGCCGTCGCCGAGGCCGTCCAGCAGTCCCTCGGCCGGGCCGGCATCAAGGTGGTCATCGAGACCGTCGACCCGTCCGCCTTCTACGACACCATCGGCGACACCAAGAACCGCACCGACCTCACCTACACCGGCTGGTGCCCCGACTACCCCTCCGGCTCCACCTTCCTCCCCTTCGTCTTCGACGGCCGCTACATCAAGGAGAAGGGCAACTCCGGCAACCACTCCCTGTTCCGCGACGACGCCACGATGAAGCGGATGGACGAGATCGCAGCGATGACCGACGCCGCCCAGGCCAACAAGGCCTGGCAGGAGCTCGACGGACAGATCCTGGCCAAGGCCCCCACCGCGCCCGTCGTCGTCGAGCGCATGCCGCTCCTCGTCGGCCCGAACATCGCGGGCGCCTTCGGGCACACCTCCTTCGGCGGCCAGCTCGACTACGCGACGGTCGGCCTCAAGGACCCGTCCAAGAGCGGGAGCTGATCCCGTCCATGTCCACCGTCTCCGCATCACCGGACACGGCGAAGGAGCGCCCGGAGGCCGGGGCCGCCGCGGGCGGCAGCCCCTGGCGGCTCGCCCTGGCCGAGCTGCGCCGCCGCACCTCCGCCGTCGTCGCCCTCGCCGTCGTCGCCCTCTTCGCCCTGATCGCCGTCGCCGCCCCGCTGCTCAGCCGGCTGGGCGGCTGGCGCCCCGACGAGTTCGACGCGTCGGCCGTCGACCCGTACCTCGGCGGACTGCCGATCGGGCCGCTCGGCGGGATCTCCGCCGAGCACTGGCTCGGCGTCGAGCCGGTCACCGGCCGCGACCTGTTCGCCCGGGTCGTGCACGGCGCCCAGGTCTCGCTGCTCATCGCCTTCGCGGCGACCGCCATCGTGGTCGTCGCGGGCGTCGCGGCAGGCGTCGCCGCCGGCTACTTCGGCGGACGCACCGACACCGTCCTGTCCCGGCTCATGGACCTCACCATGTCCTTCCCCTCCCTCATCTTCATGATCGCGATGATGTCCGTGGCCAGGGACGTCAACCGGATCCTGCTGATGGTGCTGGTCATCGGCCTCTTCGGCTGGCCCGGCATCGCCCGGATCGTGCGCGGCCAGACGCTCTCGCTCAAACACCGCGAGTACGTCGACGCGGCCCGGGTGAGCGGCGCCTCCGACTGGCGCATCCTCACCCGGGAGGTGCTGCCGGGCGTCGCGGGCCCGGTGATCGCCTACACCACCCTGATCGTGCCCGGGATGATCGCCACCGAGGCCGCCCTCAGCTACCTCGGCGTCGGCGTGCGCCCGCCGACGCCGTCCTGGGGCCAGATGATCGCCGAGAGCGTCGCCTTCTACGACACCGACCCCATGTACTTCGCGGTGCCGAGCCTGTGTCTCTTCCTCACCGTCCTCGCCTTCACCCTGCTCGGCGACGCGCTGCGGGACGTCTTCGACCCCCGGGGAGGCCGGTCGTGATCCTCTACCTCGGCCGCCGGCTGCTCGGGGTGCTCGGCGTGCTCCTCGCCGTCGCCGCCATCACCTTCCTCATCTTCTACGTCCTGCCCTCCGACCCGGCCGCCGCGGCCTGCGGCAAGTCGTGCAGCACCGAACGGCTCGCCGCGATCCGCGCCCACATGGGCCTGGACCAGCCGCTGTGGCGGCAGTTCGGCGACTTCGTGACCGGCGTCTTCACCGGACGCACGGTCGGCAGCGGCCCGTACGCACTGGACTGCGCCTTCCCGTGCCTGGGCTACTCGTACGAGAACAGCCAGCCGGTCTGGGACCTGCTCGTCGACCGGCTCCCGGTCTCCGCCTCGCTCGCCGTCGGCGCGGCCGTGATCTGGCTGGCGCTCGGCCTCGGAGCGGGCGTGACCGCGGCCCTGCGCAAGGACACGCTCACCGACCGGGCCCTGATGGTCGGCGCGGTCGCCGCCGCCTCCCTGCCCGTCTACTTCACCTCCGTGATGCTCATCTACGGGCTGATCCGGGTGACCGGGCTGCTGCCCTACCCGCAGTACGTGCCGTTCGGCACCGACCCCCTCTCCTGGGCGTCGAACCTGCTGCTGCCCTGGCTGGCGCTGGCGGTCCTCTACGCGGCCATGTACGCCCGGCAGAGCCGTAGTTCGATGATCGAGTCGATGGCGGAGCCGTACATCCGCACCGCCCGGGCCAAGGGCCTGCCGCGGCGGACCGTGGTGGTCAAGCACGGACTGCGGGCCGCCATGACCCCGATCCTCACCATCTTCGGCATGGACCTCGGCGGACTGCTCGCGGGCGCCGTGATCACCGAGTCCATCTTCGGACTGCCGGGCGTCGGACGGCTCTTCTACGGGGCGCTCGCCACCGGCGACCAGCCGGTGATCCTCGGGGTGACGCTGCTCGCCGCCACCTTCATCGTCGTCGCCAACCTGTGCGTCGACCTGCTGTACGCCGTCGTCGACCCGCGTGTGAGGTACTGATGCCCGAGGCCGAACCCCTTCTGTCGGTCCGCGACCTCACGGTCGAGTTCCCGACCCGGCACGGCCCGGTGCGCGCCGTGGACGGGCTCTCCTTCGACGTGCCGCGCGGCCGGACCCTCGGCATCGTCGGCGAGTCCGGCTCCGGCAAGTCGGTCACCTCGCTGGCGGTGATGGGCCTGCACACCGGTGCCCGGGTGTCCGGCTCGATCGTCCTCGACGGGCGCGAGCTGGTCGGCCTCCCGGAGCGGGAGCTGAACCGGCTGCGCGGCCGGCGGATGGCGATGGTCTTCCAGGACCCGCTGTCCAGCCTCCACCCGTACTTCACGGTGGGCGAGCAGATCGCCGAGCACCACCGGGTGCACTTCGGCTCCCGCCGCGCGGTCGCCCGGCGGCTCGCCGTCGACGCGCTCGCCGAGGTCGGCATCCCGGAGCCGCGGCGGCGGGCCGGCGAGTATCCGCACCAGTTCTCCGGCGGCATGCGGCAACGGGTGATGATCGCGACGGCGCTGGTCTGCGAGCCCGAGCTGCTGATCGCCGACGAGCCGACGACGGCGCTCGACGTCACCGTGCAGGCCCAGATCCTGGAGCTCGTCGCCCGCGTCCAGGAGGAGCGCGGGCTCGCCGTCGTGATGATCACCCACGACCTCGGGGTGGTGGCCCGGGTCGCCCACGAGGTCCTGGTGATGTACGGCGGCCGCGCGGCCGAACGCGCTCCGGTGGACGGCCTGTTCGGCTCGCCCGCGCACCCGTACACCCGGGGCCTGCTCGACTCGCTGCCGCGGCTCGACGACCGGGACGACGCCCCGCTGCGGGCCATCCCGGGCTCCCCGCCGTCCCTGCTCACCCCCGCCCCGGGCTGCGCCTTCGCGCCCCGCTGCCCCCGGCCGGCCCTCGGCACGGACGAGGAGCGGGCCCGCTGCGAGGGCGAGCGCCCGCCGCTCGCCGGCCCGGCCGCCCATCCGGCGGCCTGTCACTTCCCCGCGTACGGAGGCGTCGCGTCATGAGCACCACCCCTCTCCTCTCGGTCCGCGACCTCACGATGACCTTTCCGGGCCGCGGCCCGCGCGCCGCGCGGGTCCGGGCCGTCGACGGCGTCTCCTTCGACATCGCGCCCGGCGAGACCCTGGGCCTGGTCGGGGAGTCGGGCTGCGGCAAGTCGACGACCGGGCGGATGATCGTCCGGCTGCTCGAACCGACCTCCGGCTCCGTGACGTACGACGGGCGGGACATCACCCGGCTTCCGCAGCGCGCCCTGAAGCCGCTGCGGCGTGAGCTCCAGATGGTCTTCCAGGATCCGCACTCCTCGCTGAACCCGCGCCGGACGGTGGCCCGGATCATCTCCGACCCGCTGCTCGTGCACGGGAGTTCGGCGGCCGAGGCGCGGCGGCGGGCGGCCGAGCTGATGGAGCTGGTGGGTCTGATCCCGGAGCATCTGGACCGTCATCCGCACGAGTTCTCCGGCGGCCAGGCCCAGCGCATCGGCATCGCCCGGGCCCTGGCGACGGGACCGCGCCTGGTCGTGGCCGACGAGCCGGTCTCGGCGCTCGACGTCTCCGTGCAGGCGCAGATCGTGAACCTGATGGAGCGGCTGCAGGCCGAGCTGGGCCTCGCGTACCTCTTCGTCGCCCACGACCTGTCGGTGGTGAAACGGGTCTGCGACCGGGTGGCCGTGATGTACCTGGGCCGGATCGTGGAGATCGGTCCGAAGGACCGGGTGTACGGCGATCCCGCGCACCCGTACACCCGGGCGCTGCTCTCGGCGGTGCCGCTGCCCGACCCGGCGGCGGAGCGGGCCCGGGAGCGGATCGTGCTGGCCGGCGACCCGCCGAGCCCGGCCGCGCCGCCTCCGGGCTGCACCTTCCACCCGCGCTGCCCGAAGGCCCGGGACGTGTGCCGGAAGGAGCCTCCCCCGCTGCGGATCACCGCGGCGGGGGAGGCGAGGGAGGTGGCCTGCCACTTCCCGGAGACGGGCCCGGCCCCGGGAGACGGAGCCCGTGGGCAGGACGCGTCCGGCGGGTCGGGGCGAGACACCCCCTAGGCCTTTCCTCGGGGGCCGGGTCCGCGACGCCTAGCCGGTGAACCCGGCGGTGATCCGCGTGAACTCCCAGTCGGGCTGGGCGATGCCCGAGCAGGTCTCGGTCACGCCGCCGCCGGCGCAGCCGCGGTCCCGGTTGACGGACCAGAAGGCCAGCCGGGCGATGTGGTGACCGTTCGCCCAGTCGCGGATCCGCGTCCAGGTCTCCGTGGTGGTGACCTCCTGCTGGTCGGAGAGGCCGTTCATGCCGGAGATGCCGATGTGGGCGTAGGCGGTGGCGTCGTCCCAGCCGTAGACGGACTTCAGCTTGTTCTTCAGGCCCTCGGCGGCGCTGACCGTGTTGCCGTACATGTCGGCGCCGCCGCCGAAGTCGAAGGGCATGACGGTGAAGACGTCGATGTCCGCGTTCAGCGCCTTGGACTGCTCGATGAGCCGGTTGCCCCAGGAGGTCGGGCCGGTGGTCGAGGTGCCGAAGGTGAGGATGGTCCGCAGACCGGGGTTGTTCGCCTTGACGATCTTCAGGGCGCCCAGGATCCGGTCCTGGACGGCCGCGTTCTCGAACTCGTCGGTGTTCTCGATGTCGACGTCGATGGACTTCAGTCCGTAGGCGTCGATGACCTTCTGGTAGGCGCCCGCGAGGGCCTCCGGGGTCGAGCAGTTGGGGCCGAGCTTGTTGCCCGACCAGCCGCCGACGGACGGGACGATGTCGCCGCCGGCGGCCCGGATCGCGCTGATGGTGGACTGGTCGACGCCGCCGGTGAGCGGGCGCTGCCCGTCCCAGGCCGGGTTGCAGCCGCCGGAGGAGAGGATGAAGGCCATGGTGAAGGTCCTGATGCCGGTGGCGTTCATCACCGTGGCCGGGGCGGGCGGGTTGCCCCAGCCGAGGTAGAGGTAGGGCGCGGCCTGCTTGAAGCCGGTGCCGCCTCCTGTCTGGGTGGTGGCGGTGACGGCGCTGGAGGCCGGGGAGACGTTGCCGGCGGCGTCGCGGGCCTTGACGGTGAAGGTGTAGGCGGTGCCCGCGGCGAGCCCGCCGACGGTGGTGCCGGTGCCGGTCACGGTGCTGACCCTGGTGGCGCCCTGGTAGACGTCGTAGCCGGTGACGCCGACGTTGTCGGTGGCGGCCGTCCAGGACAGCGACACGCTGGACGAGGTCGTGCCGGTGGCCCGGAGGCCGGTGGGTGCGGTCGGCGCCTGCGTGTCGGTGCCGCCGCCGGGGCCGTCGAGGCTGATGTCGTCGGCGTAGTAGGTGCCCTGGCCGTACCAGCCGTGGGTGTAGACCGTCGCACTGGTCTGCGACGCGCCGGTGGTGAAGCGCAGCGAGAGCTGCTGGTACGAGGGCGCGGACGCGGTCCAGGTCGAGGTGCCGCCGTCGACGCCGAGGTAGACGTAGTTTCCGCGCACCCAGCCGGACAGGGTGTAGGTCGTGTTGGGCTGGACGGCGACGGTCTGGGAGCACTTGGCGTGGTCGGAGGCGCTCGCGGCGCCGGCCAGTGCCTTGGTGCCGCTGTGCACGGGGCTGGAGACGACCGAGCCGAGGCCGCCGGAGCAGGTCCAGCCGGTCAGGCCGCCGGATTCGAAGCCGGGGTCGGTCAGCAGGTTGGCGGCCTGGGCGGGGGTGGGAAGGGCGACCAGGGCCGCCGCGCCGAGGAGCGACGCGCCGAGCGACGCCACCAGGCGGTTGCGGATGAGCACCGTACCTCCATGGGGGGGGTTGAGGAGGGGAAGCGGTCACAGATTGGACTGGACCAATGTCCCCGTCAAGCCCCCCTGGTGAAACCTCAGTTGGTGGCGGGTCGCAGCCGGTCGATGGGGTGCGTGTTCACGTAGTCCGCCAGGGTGTCGTCCTTGAACGCCTGCCACAGGGCGGTGCAGCGGGCCCGGTCGAGGTGGACCACCGACTGTCCGCGCTCCGTGCCGGTGCCCTTCACGGGCGCGTTCATGAAGGTCATGTCGCCGGCCCTCACCTCCCGCATGTTCCAGACCAGTTCGCGCATCTCGCCGTCGCCGAACCGCTCGTCGACGGAGACGGTCTCGGTGAAGATGTCGAGGGTTTCCTTCAGCCGCATCGGGTCGGTGAGCGACGCGGAGCCCATCACCTTCTCCAGGACCGTGCGCAGGTAGTTCTGCTGGCGGTGCGTCCGGTCGAAGTCGCCGTTGGGAAGGTTCTTCCGTTCCCCCACGTAGTCCAGGGCCTGCTCGCCGTTCATGTGCCGGCGCTCCCCGTCGGACATGATGATGTCGACGCCGCCGACGGCGTCGGTGAGCTTGCGGAAGCCGTTCCAGTCGATGACGGCGAAGTGGTCGACACGGACGTCGGTCAGCCGCTGCACCGTGTCGATGAGCAGCGGCGGGCCGCCCCACGAGAAGGCCGCGTTGAGCTTCGCCTTGCCGCGGCCGGGAATGTCCACCCAGGAGTCGCGCGGCAGCGACACCACGTAGGCGGCGGAGTGGTCGTCCGGGATGTGCACCAGCATCATCGCGTCGCTGCGCTGGTCGCCGTACTTCCACAGCCTGCCCTTGGCGTCGCTGCCGGTCGTGGGCACCTCCGACCGCGAGTCGAGGCCCACGAGGAGGAAGTTCCGGCCGCCCTTGGACGCGGCGGGCACCGGGGCGTCGGTCGGGAAGGTCTGCGGGATCCGCTGCACCCGGCCCGTGTAGTGCTGGTACGCCCAGTAGCCCGCGCCGGCGGTCAGCAGCACCGCCCCGACCAGCAGAGCGAGCGCGCCGACCAGCACCGTCCGCGCCCTGGGCCGCCGACGGCGCGGACGCGGCCGGTCACCACGGTCGGCGTCGTCGGCGCCACCAGTGTCGTCGCCGTCGTCGGCGTCATCCTCGTCGACGGCGGCGCCGGTGGTGGTGCCGTCGGTGGTGCCGTCCTCCTCCTGGAGCTCCTCGTCGCCGGCCCTGCCCGGCACGCCACGCGTACTCATCTGCTACGGCTCCCCCCTCCGCGGCCCCCGCCCCGGATCACCCCACCGCGCCCCGACTCGCCGCGCCGGGCGCGCACTTCAGGCCACCAGGATGCCGAAGATCGGCCGCTCGCGCGACGGATCGGCCAGGACCGGCGACAACGACCCCGGCACCGCAGCGGTCAGCTGAAAGATCCCCGCCCCGCACCGAGATCGTCACGGCGCGGGGCGAGACACGGGCCTCGGTTCTCGGACAGGCCCTAGCCGGTCACGGTGATCTGCTGGGCGGGGTCCGTGGTGTCGGTGATCTGGTAGGTGGCGGTGAACGTGGCCGACTGGTTGCCGGTCGGGCACAGGAAGCCGCCGGTGACGGTGGCCGGGACGGGAGCGCCGCTGATGGCGAGCGCGGACGGCGCGCCGTTGGTCCAGGTGCCGTTGACGGCGGTTGGCCCGGCGGGCGAGGCGGTGATGGTGCAGGACGCGAAGCCGCTGGTCTTGAGCACGACGCCGCCCTTGGGGATGGTGAACCCGCCGGTGGCCGGAGCACCGTTCTGGGCGGAGAGCGTCCAGGCGCCGTTCGTGGAGTTGGCGGTGACGGTCACGCTGACACCGGTGATGCTCGTCGAGCAGCCGCTGAAGGTGGGCGGGTTGATGGTGGCGGAGACGGGGCCGGCGTCGTTGTGGTTGGCGGGCGCGGCGGGGACCTGGTTGTTCGCGCCGGTCGTCGGCACTGAGGCGGAGACCGTGCAGGTCATGGTGGTGGAGCCGGCCACGAAGGTGGCCTTTCCGGTGAGTTTGGCGGCGAAGGAGTGACCGGCGGGAAGCAGTGTGGTCGAGGCCGCCTGGGTGCCGGTGCCGCCGAGGGTGAGCGCGGTGGCCGCGGCGAGACCGGTCGCGGCGAAGAGCAGCTTGGACATGGGGATCTCCTCGGTTTCGGAGTGTGGGGAGCGAGGAGGTGCGGATACGCGGTGCTGCGGTACGCGGTGCGTGGACGCGGTGCCTCTGCGCGCGGGCTGACGGGTGGGGGGTACGCGCAAAGTGACTTGAGAGTAGAACCGGCCGGTAGTCGTGTACAGGCATCATTCCGGCCACTACTGACAACCCGTCAAGAGCACCTCCGCCGCGTCGCGCCCGACGGGTCGGCCCCAGGTGGGCGTTGGTGCCACCCCCGGAGCGGAGCCTCGTCCGGGGGCGGCGGCGAGCGGCGATATCGGCGCACGACGCTCGGACACGGGATCCGGGAGCCCCCACGGCTCCCGTTCGGAAACGATCCCGACCCACATGATCTTGCCGTGCCTTCCCCCGGTTCCTCGATCTTCACGCGCGAAACCGCACGATCCGGCGAAGCCCCCGCCGCGCCTTGACGCCGCGAGCCCACCGGCGCGCGCCCCCTCCCCCACCCCCCAGCACCCCGCCGCACCCCCGCCGACCCCCGCCGCCGATCCGTAACTACCCGTTCGCCGCAGGGTGGTTGACGCTCGGCGAGCCCGGCTGCGAAGGTGACCCGCCCCCACCTCAAGGAGTTGACGTGCACCTGACCTCTGCGCCGGGGCGCCGCCGGACGGCGCTCGCCGCCATCCTGTGCGCCCTCGCCCTCGTCGTCGGCGTCCCGGCCACCGCCCACGCCGCCGTGCTCCCGCCGCTGCCGCAGAACGCCGACGGCCTCGAGCAGACCTTCGCCCCCGCGTACGACTTCGACACCGACGGCTGCTACATGACGGCCGCCATCGGCTCCGACGGGACCCTCAACCCCGGCCTCAAGCTCGGCGGCACGGTCAGCGGTCAGTGCCACGACCCCGCCCAGCTGGCCTCGGCCAACAGCTACTCCCGCGCGAAGTGCAACAACGGCTGGTGCGCCGTCGTCTACGCCGGCTACTACGAGAAGGACCAGGCGACGTGGGGCCCCCTCGCGATCGGGCACACCCACGACTGGGAACACGTCGTCGTGTGGACCAGCGGGAACGAGGTCCAGTACGTGTCGGTCTCGCAGCACAGCGGCTACCAGGTGGCCGCCCGCTCCTCGGTGCGCTTCGACGGCACCCACCCCAAGATCGTCTACCACAAGGACGGGCTCTCCACCCACTGCTACCGCTTCGCCAACTCCACCGACGAGCAGATCGAGAACTCCACCGGCGGCTGGTTCCACCCGCGGCTCGTCGGCTGGAACGGCTACCCGACGGGCCTGCGGGAGAAGCTGACGGGCGCTGACTTCGGTTCGGCCACCCTCAAGATCCGGGACTCCGACTTCGCCTCCGCGCTGTCCCGCGCCAAGCCGGCGGGCATCCCCTTCGACCCGAACGCCTGAGCCCGCACGCCTGCCCCTCCTTCGGTCCGTCCTTCCCGTCCGTCACGGCGTCCGAATCCGGCCTCCTCCCGAAAGACCTGGTCCGCGGGTTGGCGATACTGGGAGACCCACGGATCGAGGCGAGAAGGAGGGCCGGGTGGAGTTCCGCCTGCTCGGGACGGTGGCGATCACTTCCGAGGCGGGTGAGCTGCCGCTCGGCCCCGCCAAACGGCGCAGCGTGCTCGCCGCGCTGCTGCTGCGCGCGAACGCGGTCGTGCCCGTCGACCGGCTGATCGACACCCTCTGGGCCGAGTGCCCGCCGGCCCGCGCCCGCACGGTGGTCCAGGGACACGTCTCCCGGCTCCGGGCGCTGTTCGAGCAGGGCGGCGCGGGCGAGTACGGGGTGGAGCTCGCGACCCGCTCCCAGGCCTACGAGCTGCGGATGCCGGACGAGCTCCTCGACACCCACCGGTTCGAGGAGCTCGTCCAGCTCGCGGGCCATCAGAAGCACCCGGGCGACGCGGTCCTGATGCTCCGCGAGGCCCTGGCCCTGTGGCGGGGTCCTGCCCTGACCGGCACGGTGGCGAGCGAGCCGCTGCTGGTGGCGGCGCACGCCCTCGAAGAGACCCGGCTGGTCGCGGTCGAGCAGCTGGCGGCGGCGTACGGCCGGCTCGGCGAGCACACCAGGGCGGCGGCGGTGCTCCGCGCCGAGGCCGCCGCCAACCCGCTGCGCGAGTCCCTCACGGCCGCCCTCATGCTGTCCCTCTACCGGACGGGCCACCAGTCCGACGCCCTGGACTGCTACCACCGCACCCGCACCCTGCTCGCCGACGAACTGGGCGTCGACCCGGGACCGGCCCTCCGCGCCGCCTACGAGGCCGTCCTGCGCGGAGGCATACCCGGGGTGATACGCGGCGCATCACCGGGGCTGGTGACGGACGGGGGGTCGGGCGCGGTTTCGGGCGCGGTGGCGGGGGCGCCGATGGGCGCGGGGCAGGGCCTGGTGCCCGACGCGGGGCCGGGCGGGGGACCAGACGCCTCCCGCCGTACGCCCGCCGGCCACGCCGACGGCGGCGGTGACGGCGACAGCGACAGCGACGGCGACGGCGACATCGAGGACGGCAACGGCCACGGCGTCAGGCAGAGGCGTGGCCAGGCCGGCTCCGAAGCCTTCCCGACCGGCGAGATCGCGCCCTTCACGGCTCTGGCCGGCGCCGGTGCCGGCTCCGCGGTGCTGCCCGCGCCCGACCTGCTGCCCCGTACACCGCGCGGGTTCATGGGGCGCGAGCGGGAACTCACGGCGCTCGACGCGGCGGTCGACACCGCACGGGTCGCGATCGTGACCGGGCCGGCGGGCGTCGGGAAGACCGCGCTCGCCCTGCACTGGGCGCACCTTCGGGCGGACCGGTTCGAGGACGGCGTGCTCTACGCCGACCTGCGCGGTTTCAGTCCCGACGACGGGCTCGACGCCCCTGACGTGCTGCGCGAGTTCCTGCTCGCGCTCGGTGTGCCGCCGCGGCGGGTGCCGGAGTCGCCCACGGCCGCCGCCGCGCTCTACCGGTCGCTGACCGAGGACCGGGCCGTGCTCGTCGTCCTGGACAACGTGCGCGGTGCCGAGGAGGCGAGGCCGCTGCTGCCCGCCGGGGCCCGCGGCGCGGCCGTCGTGACCTCGCGGCTGCGGCTCGGCGGCCTCGTGGTGAGCGAGCTGGCCCGGCCGGTGCCGCTCGGCGTCCTCGGGCTCGACGAGTCGGCGGCGCTGCTCGCGGCGGCGGTGGGGGCCGACCGGGTGACCGCCGAACCGGCCGCCGCGCACCGGCTGGCCGCGCTCTGCGACGGCCTGCCGCTGGCTCTGCGGGTCACCGCCGCCCAGCTGGCCGCCCGCCCGCACTGGCGGCTCGCCGACCTGGCCGCCGAACTCGCCGACGAGCAGCGGCGGCTGGCCCTGCTGTCGGTGGACGGTTCCGGGGGCGGCGAGGGCCAGGGGGTGCCGGCCGCGCTGCGGCTCACCGTGCAGGGGCTGCCGGACGAGGCGGCCCTGCTGTTCCGTCAGTTGGGGGCGCTGCCGGGGCAGGACCTCGACCGGCACGCGGCGGCGGCGCTGCTCGACCGGCCGCCGGCGGTCGCCGCCGAGGCGTTGGACCGGCTCTGCGACGCGCATCTGCTCACCGAGTACGCGCCGGGCCGGCACACGCTGCACGACCTCGTACGGCTCTACGCCCGCGGGCTCCGCCCGAACGAGGAGGCGCTGCTGCGCCTGCTCGACCACTACACGCTGACCGCGATGGCCGCGGCGCGCGCCGCCGAGCCCGACGACCTGCCGTGCTGCGCCGTGCCGCCGGACGTGCGCGGGCCCGCCGCGACCCCGCACTTCGCGGGCCGTGACGCGGCGCTGCTCTGGTACGCGGCCGAGCGCGACAACCTCGCCGCGGCGGTCGCCGCCGCCCGTGCGACGGGCCGTCACGACCGAGCCTGGCGGCTCGCGCTGCTCCAGTGGCCGTACATGCTGTGGAACGGCCACGACGGCTGGGTGCCGCTCCTGGAGGCCGCCGTCGACTCGGCCGCGCGCGAGGACGATCCGGACGCCGAGTCCCGGGCCCGGGCGCTGCTCGGCTGGCTGCTCACCCAGGACGGACGGATCCCCGAGGCCCTGGCGCACCTGCGTCTGGCACCGGAACTGGCCGCCCGCGCGGGCGACGTGTCCAGCGAGGCGACCGCGCTGGTCAATCTCGCGGTGGCGCTCGACACGACCGGTGTGACCCCGGAGTCCCTGGCGCACACCGCCCGCGCCGCCGCGCTCGTACGGGACGGCGGTGACGTGATCACCGAGCTGCTGGCCCTGGAGCACCGCTCCCGGCAGCTGCTCGCGGCGGGCGATCCGTCCGGTGCGCTCGCCTGCGCCCACCAGGGCCTCACGATCGACGGTGACACCGTCAACGGCCTCCTGGGCCTCCGGCACGGCATGCTGACGGCCACGGCGGGCGCGGCCCTGCTCGCCCTGGGCCGCACCGCCGAGGCGGAACTCACCCTGACGAAGGCACGGGAACTGGGCCTGACCCACACCCACCAGGAGACCGTGCACCGCGCGGAGACCCACCTGCGGCTCCTCCGCACCCCGGAGCCGGCGGCGCGCCGGGGTGCGGGCGGCGGGGGTCGTCCGGACGCCGGTCCGCCGGACCGGCCCGAGATCGCCTAGGCCGTTTCTTTCGGATCAGGGCCGGATAGGCCGCGGCGTCTGGTGCGGTGCATCGCAAGGCGCCGGAGCGTCGCGATAGCGGAGCTA
>NZ_JBHXFE010000050.1:8397-61180 GCF_042722475.1 Streptomyces sp. NPDC127092 | reverse complement strand
GCATCGCGCTCCGCGGCCGTCCGCCGTTGCGTCGGGTGCCACTAGCTCCAGGCGGCCACGAAGTAGCCGACTCCGTAGGGAGCGTCCTCGTAGAGCAGCCGCCCCGCGAGGCCCGCGCCCTCGGCTGCGCCCGCGAGCACCTGCCAGGGGGCCCGCCCGGCGGCCTTCAGTTCGTACGCGAGCTCCGCGTCCAGGCCGAGCAGCGCGGCCGGGTCCGCTGCTCCCAGGGCCCGGGCGGCGGCCCCGTCGAAGGCCTCGGCGCGCTCGTCCAGATAGCCGGGCGCCTTGACCGTACGGCAGGCGCTGCCGTCGCCCATCACCAGCAGGGCGACCCGGTCCGCCGACCCGGCGATCTCGCGGCCGGTCGCGGCGCAGCGCGGGGCGTCGAGCGGCTCGCCGACACCCAGTCCCTCGACCGGCGCGTCCGCCCAGTCGGTGTGCTCCAGAAGCCAGGCCGCGACGGCCAGCGAGGCGGGCAGCGGCCGGTCACCGCCGGGCCCGCTGCCGAGCCGTACGGTCAGGTCGACACCGAACCCCGCGAAGGAACCGGCCGAACCCGCCGGATGCACGCCCCGGCCGTCCTCGGCCGCGGGCCCCACGACGACCAGCCGGTCGGGCCGCGACGCGGCGAGCACCCCGAGTGCGTCGGAACACGCCGTCCGCGTCTCGTCGAGCTCGGACGCGGCCCCGGCCGCGACGGCGGGAACGAGGAGCGGAGGGCAGGGACAGACGGCGGCTGCGACAAGCATGATCCGAGCCTAGCGGGACCGCGCCCCGGCAGGCCGGACGGGCCCGACCGGGCCGACCGGGGCCTAGGGGGCCTAGGGGGCCTAGGGGGCCTTGCAGCGAGCTCGACTCAGCTCAGCCCGGCTCAGCCCGCCCCGGCTCGGGTCAGCTCGCCTCCCGGCCGCGTCCGCGTCCGCGTCCGTGTACGCGTCCGCGTCCGGCTCAGTGGCTGCCGCAGGCCGGCGCGTCCGCGACCGGGAGCGGTTCCGGCACGCCGATCTTCGGGAGGCCCAGCAGGACGCCCGCCGGCTTCGCGGCCGCGGCGGCGGTGCGCTTCTCCCAGGCGTCGCCCGCGCGGGTGCGGCGGACGGCGGTGGTCGGGCCCTCGGCGAGAAGGTGGTGCGGGGCGGCGTAAGTGATCTCGACGGTCACGACGTCACCCGGACGCACGTCCTCGTCCGGCTTGGTGAAGTGGACGAGACGGTTGTCGGGGGCGCGGCCGGACAGGCGGTGGGTCTCGCCGTCCTTGCGGCCCTCGCCCTCCGCGACCATGACCTCCAGGGTGCGGCCGACCTGCTTCTTGTTCTCCTCCCAGGAGATCTCCTCCTGGAGGGCGACGAGACGCTCGTAGCGCGCCTGCACGACCTCCTTCGGGACCTGGCCCTCCATGGTGGCCGCGGGGGTGCCGGGGCGCTTGGAGTACTGGAAGGTGAAGGCGTTCGCGAAGCGGGCCTCGCGCACCACGTGCATGGTCTGCTCGAAGTCCTCCTCGGTCTCGCCGGGGAATCCCACGATGATGTCGGTGGAGATGGCGGCGTGCGGGATCGCGGCGCGCACCTTCTCGATGATCCCGAGGAAGCGCTCCTGCCGGTACGAGCGGCGCATCGCCTTCAGGACCGTGTCCGAGCCGGACTGCAGCGGCATGTGCAGCTGCGGCATCACGTTCGGCGTCTCGGCCATGGCGGCGATCACGTCGTCCGTGAAGTCGCGCGGGTGCGGCGAGGTGAAACGGACCCGCTCCAGCCCCTCGATCTCGCCGCAGGCGCGCAGCAGCTTGCTGAAGGCCTCGCGGTCGCCGAGGTCGGAGCCGTACGCGTTGACGTTCTGGCCGAGCAGCGTGATCTCGGAGACGCCCTCGCCGACCAGCGCCTCGATCTCGGCGAGGATGTCGCCGGGACGGCGGTCCTCCTCCTTGCCGCGCAGCGCCGGGACGATGCAGAAGGTGCAGGTGTTGTTGCAGCCGACGGAGATCGAGACCCAGGCGGCGTACGCGGACTCGCGCCGGGTCGGCAGCGTCGAGGGGAAGGCCTCCAGGGACTCCGCGATCTCGACCTGCGCCTCCTCCTGGACGCGGGCGCGCTCCAGCAGGACCGGCAGCTTGCCGATGTTGTGGGTGCCGAAGACCACGTCGACCCAGGGCGCCTTCTTGACGATGGTGTCGCGGTCCTTCTGCGCCAGGCAGCCGCCGACGGCGATCTGCATGCCGGGCCGGGCGGCCTTCTTCGGCGCGAGGTGGCCGAGGTTGCCGTACAGCTTGTTGTCGGCGTTCTCGCGGACCGCGCAGGTGTTGAAGACCACGACGTCGGCGTCGCCGTTGGAGCCCTCGGGGGCGCGGACGTAGCCGGCGTCTTCCAGGAGACCGGAGAGCCGCTCGGAGTCGTGGACGTTCATCTGGCACCCGTAGGTGCGTACTTCGTAGGTTCGCGTCACGCCCTGCTCGGCCACGGCTCCGGTCCCGTCTTTGCTGCTGGTCACCTGACAAGGGTAAGGGGGGCCGAGGGTTGCCCTGCTACGGCCGACGGCCGCTCGCCTCCAGTACGGCGGTGAGCTGGGCGGCGAGGCCGCCGGCGGCCGGGCGGACGGCCCCCGCGAAGGCCGCCGAGCCGACCGTGAAGGCGTCGGCGCCGGCCTCGGCCAGGGCCCGGATCTGGGCGGGGGTGGTGAGCGAGCCCGCGACGACGAGCCGGCCCGTGGTCGCCGCCCGGGCGGCCCGGAGCAGGTCGAGCGGGTCGGCCTCGGTGGCACGGTGGGCCAGCAGGTCGACGCCCGCGCAGCCCGCCGCCTCGGCGCGGCGGCAATCCGCGGCGATACGGGCCGGGGTGCCGGCCAGCCGGGTCGGATGGCCGTGGGGCTCGCCGACGAACGGCAGGTAGCGGACGGGCGTGCCCGAGATCAGGGCGAGCGTCTCCTCGATCCAGGTGCCGCCCATCAGCCAGTCGACGCCGAGGTCGGCGGCCGCCCGTACGGAGTCGAGGGCCTGGTCACGGCCGGTGGCGACGACCTCCAGGTGGCTGGTGGCGCCGAGCTCCCTGATCTGCTCGTGGAGCCGGCGCAGGGTGGCGAGGTCGACGCCGACGTCCTTGAAGCCGATGTGCGTGATGCCGAGCTCGCGGACGGAGTCGAGGACGTGCAGGCAGTCCGTGACGGTCCGGTCGTCCCGGGTGAGCATGAAGACGAAGTCCATGAGGGTCCCCTTGGCGTGGGCGGTCAGCTCGGTGGCGTGGTGCAGGCGCTCAGCTCGACGGCGTGGCGCAGGCGGTCAGCTCGGCGGCGTGACGCAGGCGGTCAGCTCGGCGGCGTGGCGCAGGGCGGTCAGCAGGCTGGTGTGATCGGCGGTGCCGGTGCCCGCGAGGTCGAACGCGGTGCCGTGGTCGACGCTGGTGCGGACGAAGGGCAGGCCGAGGGTGATGTTCACCCCGTGCTCGAGGCCCAGGTACTTCACCGGGATGAGCCCCTGGTCGTGGTACTGGGCGACGACGGCGTCGAACTCGCCCGCCCGGGCCCGCATGAAGACGGTGTCGGCGGGCCATGGGCCGCTCGCGTCGATGCCCTCGGCCCGTGCGGCGCGCACGGCGGGCGCGATGACGTCCAGGTCCTCGCGGCCGAAGAGGCCGTTCTCGCCGGCGTGCGGGTTCAGTCCGGCGACGGCGATCCGGGGCGGGGCGGTGCCGCCGGTCCGGCGCAGGGCGCGGTGGGCGAGGCGGATGACGTCCAGCTCGCGGGCCACGGTCAGCGCGTCGACCGCGTCGCGGAGCGACTGGTGGACGGTGACCAGGACGACCCGCAGCTCGTCGTTGGCCATCATCATCGCGTAGCGCTCGGTGCCGGAGAACTCGGCCAGGATCTCGGTGTGGCCGGGGTGCGGGATCCCGGCGAGGCGCAGTGCCTCCTTGTTGACGGGTGCGGTGGTCAGGGCCCGTACCTCTCCCGCGAGCGCGAGCTCGATGCCCTTGCGTACGTACGCGAAGGAAGCGGCCCCGGCGGTCGCCGCGACGGTGCCCAGGGCGAGGTCCTCGGGCAGGGCGGGGCCGACCGGAAGCACGTCCAGGACCCCGGGTGTCCGTCCGGCGCCGGCCGCGGCCTGCACGGAACGCACGTGCAGGGGCACGCCGGTGGTACGGCAGGCACGACGGAGGGCGCCGGGGTCGCCGATGACGAGGAGGGGCGCGAAGGCGGCGGAGGGAGAGACGGGCGGGGAGGGAGAGAGGGCTGGGGAGGGTGCTGGGTGGGTGAGGGCCTGGAGTCGAGGGTCGGCGCAGGCCTTGACCGTGATCTCGGGGCCGATGCCGTGGGGATCGCCCATGGTGACGGCGATGGGGCGGTCGGTCGGCGGCTCGGTCGGAGAGCCGGTGACCCGGCCGGTCGTGCGGCGGTCGCTTGAGGGCCCGGTCAGAGGGCCGGTCGCTCGGCCGGTCATCGGGGGCCTCCCGCTGTGAGAAGGGCATGGAGGCGGACGAGGGCGTCGTCGTCGCCGAAGCCGCCCGCCTTGACGAGGACGGGGACTGGGACTGGGACCGGGAGCGGGGTCGGCGTCACGGACCCGCCACCGGTCTCGTGCGGCGCGGCGGGGGCGTGGAGGGTGCCGCGGGCGATGCCGGGTTCGGGTTCGTCGTAGAGCTCGATGCCATCGGCGCCGAGGGCGCCGAGGACGGCCGCGGCGGTCTCGCCTCCGGTGAGGACGAGGCCGTCGGCGCGGCCCTCGGCGACCGTCCGCCGGACCTCCTCGACGAGTCGGGCGAGCAGCGCCGCGGGATCGGCGCCGCGCTCCTCGGGGGTGTGGAGGACGGCCACGGGGTCGGTGAACCGGGCCTGCAGAGCGGCGAGTTGACGGCGGCTCGCGGGGTTGGCGCTGCCGACGACGGTCAGCGGGCTCCGCACCGGCGGGAGTTCGGGCGGTGCGGCGGCCGGGACACGAGGGTGACGGCGGGCCAGGGCGTCGGCGAGGCCCGGGGAGCCGACCCAGAGGACCTGCTCCGGGGTGGGCACGGCGGCCACGATCGCGTCGATTTCGGCGTCGGAGACCGCCGAGCAGACGAGAACCCCGCCCTTCGCGACCGCTCCCGGCAGTTCCTCGGCCCCGACAAGGACGGCCTCCGGGAGGATCCGGGCAAGGTCGGCCGTACGTACCGGGTGCGCAGGGTCGCGAGCGAACTCGCTCTCGTCGACCCGCACACCGCGGACGTACTGGACTCCGTCGACCGTCGTCCGGCCCTCGGCCGGAAAGGCGGGCGCGACGATCGCGGCGCGGCGGCCCGATCCGGCGAGTGCTGCGCGCACTTCGGCGGCCACGTGGCCGCGCAGCGTCGAGTCGACGGTCTTGATCAGCAGGTCGGCGCCCGCATACGCGCCGGCGGCCCGGCGCGTACGGGCGGCCGCCTCGGCCGCGTCGACGAGACGGGTGCCGAGGTCGACGGCGGTGACGCCCTCCCCCGGCGGCGCGGCGATCGGACCGGCGATCGGACCGGCGATCGGACCGGCGATCGGACCGGCGGTGGAACCGCCGATTGGCTCGCAGAGGACCACGGCGCGGTGGCCGGTCCTGCGGAACGGGGCGGCGCCGTCGGCGGCGCTGGTGAGGTCGTCGGCGAGGACGGCGACGGTGGCGGGCGGCATGGGCGGCTGGTCCCTCTGGGTCGCGGACGGAGTGGCTGGCGCGGCGGGCCGGCGGGCCGGCGGGTACGGGCAGTGGGTGCGTCGAGTCGGCCGGGGCGGCAGGTCGGTCGGTGCGGTGGGGCGTCGAGGCGTGGAGGCGGGCGTCGAGGCGGGAGGCGGGCGTCGGGGCGGGAGGCGGGCATCGGGGCAGCGGTGACGCGATCAACACTGGTGCAACATGAAGCCGCAGGACAAACGATTCTTTCTCACTCCACCCGTGAGTAGATTTCACACATGACCCGGCCGGACCTGCCCCCGCTGAACACCCTGCTCCCCTTCGAGGCGACCGTCCGCCACGCGAGCATGACCCGGGCCGCGCGGGAGCTCCACGTCACCCACGGGGCCGTCAGCCGGCAGGTGCAGAACCTGGAGAAGGCCCTCGGCGTCGCGCTGTTCGAGCGCGGGCCGCGCGCCCTGCGGCCCACCCCGCAGGCCCGCCGGCTCGCCGCCGCCGTCCGAGAGGCCCTCGACGTGATCGAGGAGGCCACCCGCGAGGTCTCCGGCCGGGAACCGGACGGTCCGCTCGCCCTCTCCTGCGAGCCGACGCTGCTGATGCGCTGGCTCATCCCCCGCCTGCCCGACCTCACGGCCCGGCACCCGGAGCTGACCGTGCACCTGTCTGCGGGCGGCGGACCGCCCGCCTTCGACCGCGACACCGTCGACGCGGCCGTGCGGCGGGACGACTTCCCGGTGCCGGAGGGAGTGAGCCGGGTGCCGCTCTTCGAGGAGTGGACCGGCCCCGTGTGCCGTCCGGAACTCGCGGAGCGGCTGCTCGACGGCGCGCCCGTCACGCTGCTGCACACCGCCACCCGGCCGTCCGCGTGGGACGACTGGCGCCGCCTGACCGGCCACACGCCCCACGGGACGTCGGAGCAGCGCTTCGAGCACTTCTACCTCGCGCTCCAGGCCGCCGTGGCCGGCGTGGGCGTGGCCGTCGGACCGTACGCGCTGGTCCATGACGACCTCGTACGGGGCCAGTTGGCGGCCCCGTACGGGTTCGTCGCGGACGGTACGGGCTACGGGCTGCTCAGCCCGCGCCCGCCGGAGCGGGACCCGCGGGTCGCCGCGCTGCTCGACTGGCTGCGCGAACAGACGGCGTCCCTGACCCCGCCCTCCCGGTACCGGTCCGGGATCAGCTGAGCGGGACGGTGCGGATGCCCCGTACCGTGCGGGTGTCGGCCGGAGGAACGCTCTTCAGGAGCCCCTTGTCGGAGGAGTAGGCGGCCGACCCCGCGTCGACCGGGGTGGTCGTCGCGGGCCGGGCGGCGGCGCACCGCTGCTTCTCCGCCTCGGACATGGGTCCGGTGCGCTGGAGCAGCCGGTCCGGCGCGCCGCGCGAGGGCCCGTCGATCACGGCGTGCAGCCGGTAGTCGTCCTTCTTGCTCAGGAACCAGCCCTCCACCCGCTCGCGGCTCGGCTGCAGCTCCACCCAGCTGACCTCGCCCGGCTGGATCCGCTCGACGACCGTGCGCCGGTCGCCGCTGAACCACTGCCAGGCGCGCTGCCAGCTCTTCTCGTACGCGAGGGAGAACTGGCCGACCGTCGGCCGCTCCCTGATCCGCTTCTCGTCCTCCGCGCGGTCCCCGGACGTGGGCAGTTTGGCCACGTCGTTGAGGGGCAGGCCGTCGGCGGCGTAGGTCTGGGAGATGCTGTCGTGGCTCCGTTCCGAGAAGGCGACGACCCGGGTGTGTTCGAGGGTGTTGCGGGTGCAGTTGACGAAGGCCTCGCCCACCACCCGGGCCCGGTCGTAGTAGCGGAACGACATCCGCATGTCGGGGCGGAAGACGCAGGCGCTGTCGCCGTTGCAGGCGGCGGCCGCGTTTTGCAGGGTCTTCTCGCGCTCGTTGCCCTTGTACGCCTCCGCCCGCCCGAGGCCGGTCTTGTCGACGGTCCTGTCGAGCGGGACCGGCACCTCGGTCGCCCGGACGCGGGCGATCATCGGGGTGCAGGTCACATGGGTCTTGGAGTCGGTGACCTTGGAGGCGAAGGTGAGGAGCGGCTCGTTCTCGCCGGCCGTGAAGGTGTAGCTGCGCTTGGTCCAACGACCGGGCCCGGGCTTGCCCTTGACGCGGTCGGGGTCACCGGCGGTGGTCACGAGCCGGGCGGCGCCGCCGGAGCCCTCGACGGTGTAGGGCTGGCCGTCGACGACGTCGGCGGCGTTGCACTCCTTCGAGACGGCCGGGCTGTCCTCGTAACTCACCGTCACCTCGGCACCCTTGCGGACTCCGCGCAGGCGCTGCCGCAGGGAGTTGCCCTCCTTCTCGAGGGCGACGCCGTGGGCGGTGTCGGCGCGGCCGGAGGCGGACGGGGAGTAGCGCTGGTTCCGGCCGTCCCAGAAGTCGAGGCCGACGGTGGTGGGGCCGTCGCCCTTCATCACGGGGTCGGCGAAGTCACCGTTGAGGACGTCCACGGCCTGGGAGGCGGGGGCCTGGACGACGGTGGCTTGGGCAGCGGGGCCGTGGGCGACAGCGCGGCCGTGGGCGACAGCGGGGGCGTGGGCGACAGCGGGGCTATGGGCGGCAGCGGGGGCTTGAGCAGCGGAGGTTCGGGCGGCAGCGGCCGTGGCCGGCACTTCGGCGGGCGCCGCGGCACCGGCCGCCGGCCCGGCCGTGAGGGCGGGGAGAAGAAGGCCGGTGGCGCCGACGGCGGCCAGGGTGCGGAGGGAGCAGGTCAGGGAGGAAGACATGGGGACGGACTCCTCGGTGGGGGGTGGTGCGTGCCAGGGGCGGGACGTCGCAGGGAGGGTGCTTCAGGAACCGGCGGGCCGCAGCACCTCGACCCGCTTGGGCGCGACGCCGGGGACGAGGGCGTCGCGGGCGGGCAGGGAGCGGTCGGGCGCGGAGCGGGGGGTCGACGGCGGCCCGGGCTGCGGGTTGTTGCCGCCGGCCGTGTTGCCCGTGGGGCGCGTACGGCCGCACAGATTGGGGGGTGCGGCGTAGGTCTGGGCGACGAAGGTGCTGGAGTTGACCATGGACGGGCTGTCCACGGCGATCCCCAGGATCTGGGCGCCGGTGTTGGCGACGAGGCTGCCGACGACCCGCCGCATGGCGGCGCTCGCGCCGAACACCAGCATGTCGTAGGCCTTGACGGTGGTCTTGTACGTCGTCGCCTCGGTGTTGTCGACCGTCCACGACTTGGAGTACGTGGCCTTGAACGCGGCCTCGAAGGCGAGTTTGGCGGCCATCGAGCCGGCCACCTTGCCACCGGCCGCGACGCCGGTCTTGGTGCCGTTCGTCGAGGTCGGCCCGTCCTTGAGGTTCGGCGTCTTGTGCTCGCTGGTGATGTCGTTGGTGAGGTTGGTGGTGACCTCGCCGGAGGCGGTGATGGTGCCCTCGGCGGTGATTTTGCCGGAGATCTCGCCGCCGATGTTGTCGGTGCTGGACGTGCGCAGGGTGACCGTGCGGTCGACGCTCATGTCGCTGTCCGTGCAGTTGACGACCGCGTTGCCGAGGGACCGTACGGCGGTCGCGAACTCCCGCCCCTGCTTGGGGTCGATGGCGAACCGGCAGGCGTCGGCCTTGGTCTCGCAGTACTTCAGGATGTCGGCGATCTTCGCCGGACGGCCGTCGGCGGTGACGGCACGCGGGGTGGGCGGCTCTCCGGGCCCCTCCTCCGCGCCGACGGCGGGCGGGGCGAGAGGCACGGCGAGGCCGAGGGCCAGGACGGGCAGGAACACGAGCGCGGGACGGCGCGAGGGCATGGGGGGACATCCCTTCGGGACGGAGCGTGGGGGTGGGGGTGGGACTCAGAATCGGCGTGGGAGTGGGGGGGTGGGAGTCGGCGTGGGCCCGGGCGTCGAGCGGGCCCAGGCGTCGAATGGGACCGGGACCGGCCCCAGGAGGGAGGCCCCGAGCGGGGAGGCTCCGAGCCGGGGAAGCTCCGAGCGGGCAGCTCAGGAGCCGAGCAGCGAGCACAGCTGGGACACCGGGAACGGGGACTGGCCCGGGTCGGTCGATCCCTCGGGGAGCGAGGCCGGGAAGCCGGCGCAGGTGCTGGTGACGGCGGACTGGGCGTTGTCGCTCGGGTCGGGCCGGAAGCCGTCGATGGTGGACGTCATGCCGGCCAGGCCCTCCTTCTCGCCGTTGCCCTTGGCCAGCTTGCCCATGCAGGCGCCCGAATCCTCCGCGTCGGGCTTGCACGCCTCCAGGTCCTTGCCGACCTTCTTGATGTCCTTGTCGGCCTGCGTCGCGGCCTCCTTGGTCTTCTTCTGCTGTTCGTCGATCTCCTTGGCCTCGTTGGCGTTGGCCTCGTTGTCCTTGCACGCCTGGTCGTCGGGCTTGCACTCCTCGACGGGTACGGACGGGGGCGCGGCCCAGACGGCCGGCGCTCCGGTCAGGGACAGCGCGGCGGCGAGTGCGGCGGCGCCGAGCACGCGTCGTACGGAGGCGGCTGCGGGCAGGGCGGAAGGCATGGCAACTCCCTGGGGACGGGGGCGAATTCCGGATCGTGTGAAGGGCGCGGGGATCACGGCGGGGACTCGCCAACCAAGATCGCCAAGCGCACGCCGACGCTAACCGGACCGGTGTCGGCGTTCCGGCGCGACACACGGCGTGGCGCGGGCCCGGAACCCGGCTCACCACATCGGCGGAGCGCATCCGCGGTCGGCCGAACGGCCCGCCGGACGGTCGCGCGGAGGACGGCCCGCGCCTGCCCGTCCGACACCCGTCCGGATGGTTCCGGGGTCCCTGCGCGAGAGCCTCGTACCCGCCCCGGCCGGGGCTCCTCACCCTGCCGGGCGCTTCCGATCGGCGGCCTTCCGCCGCGGGTCGGCGGGACCGGCGCACTCGACTCGATCCGGTGAAACCGGCACCGCGGTCTGTTTCCCGAACGGCCGTCGGGCATACGGGTGTTTCGGGCGATCCGGCTCGCGCCCATGATCATTGTCGGTCAGTCTGCTCATGTGTCCGGCGGTCCGTTCCAGGCCGTCGGGCCAGGTCCCGGGCACCCCATGCCCGTGGTCCGCCCTCCCGTACGTCCCCCACGAAGGAGAGCAGACCCATGTCCCGATCACGACGCGTTCCCCTGCGCCGCAGGCTCCGCCGGAGCCTCGCGGCCGTCACCGGGATCGCCGCCCTCGCCGCGCTGCCGGCGCTCGCGCCCCCGGCCCTCGCCAACGAGGGCAATCCGACGGTGCTGAGCTGGGGCGCCGGCCGCACCGGCCAGCTCGGCAACGGCACCCTCGCCGACAGCCTGTCCCCCACCTCGGTCACCAGTCTGTTCCGCGGCGACGTCGACCAGATGTCGGCGGGCGGCACCTCGTCGGCCGACTCGTTCGTCCTCGCCCGTACCGACAAGACCGTGAAGTCCTGGGGCCACAACTCCTCGGGTCAGCTCGGCAACGGCGGCAACGACAACCAGACCGTCCCGGCCACCGTGCCGCGCCTGACGAACGTCAAGGACGTCGCGGCCGGCGGCCGGCACGCCCTCGCGCTCGACACCAGCGGCCAGGTCTACTCCTGGGGCGACAACTCCTACGGCCAGCTCGGCAACAACCGCACCGGCGACAGCCGTACGGTCCCCGACCGTGTCCAGGGCATGCCGAAGGTCAAGCAGATCTCGGCCGGCTGCGACTTCAGCCTCGCGCTCCTGGAGAACGGCAAGGTGTACGCCTGGGGCCGCGGCATCCACGGCCAGCTCGGCAACGGCAGCCGCGCCACCAGCTCCGTGCCACGGCAGGTCGCCGACCTCACGGACGTCGTCGCGATCGACGCCGGCTGCCACCACGCGCTCGCGCTGACCGCCGACGACACGGTCAGGTCCTGGGGTTACAACCTCTACGGCCAGCTGGGCAACTCCAGCACCAAGTCGTCCACCGTCCCGGTCGACGTCGACTGGCTGGAGGGCGTCTCCGAGATCGAGGCGGGCGCCTTCCACAACTACGCCAAGACCAGCGACAGTCACGTCTGGGGCTGGGGCAACAACCAGTACGGCCAACTCCTGGAGGCCGACGAGGCCTTCGACTCCAACGTCTCCCGCACCAACCGCACCGCCCCCGTCGAGATCCCCCGCCTGGAGGGCGTCCAGCACCTCGCGGCGGGCGCGCGGCACGGCGTCGCGGTCACGGCGGACGAGGTGTTCGCGTGGGGCCACAACGGCGAGGGCCAGCTCGGCAACGGCACCACCGTGTCCCGCTTCGAGTCGGTGAAGATCCTCAACGAGGGCTCGAAGGTGAAGGACGTGGTCGCGTCGCTGGGCGGCAACTCGACGTACGCCTACTGAGCGGGGTGCGTACGTGATGACGCGCCCTGACGCGGGGCGGGCCGCGGTCGTGCTCGCGCTGAGCGTCCTCGTCCTGACGGCGGGCCCCGCGAGGGCCGCCGAACCGAGCGACCCGTGGGTGCAGGCCTGGGGCCACAACGGCGCCGGCCAGCTCGGCAACGGATCCACGCTCGACCAGCCGACGCCGTCGGCCGTGAAGGGCCTGGCCCGCAAGGACGTACGCGAACTGGCGGGCGGCGGCTACAACTCCACCATCGCGTTCGCGGTCGCGGTGCTGCACGACGGCACCGTCCGGAGCTGGGGCGGGAACTCCGACGGCCAGCTCGGGGACGGCACGACGACGTCACGGCCCCACCCGGCCGCCGTCGCCGGTCTGTCCGGTGTGACGGAGGTGGCCGCGGGCGGCTACTTCGCCTACGCCGTGAGCGGCGGCCGGGTCCTGGCCTGGGGCGGCAACGCCCACGGCCAGCTCGGCGACGGCTCCACCGACCCGGCCGCCCGTCCGGTCCGCGTACAGAGCCTCGACAAGGTCAAGGACGTCGCGGCCGGCTGCCACCACGCCGTCGCCCTGCGGAAGGACGGCACGGTCTGGACCTGGGGCCGGAACGACGAAGGCCAGCTGGGCGACGGCTCCACGACCGGCCGGAGCACCCCGAAGCGGGTCGCCGGACTCCGGGACGTGGTGGCCGTCGCGGCCGGCTGCCACTGCACCCTCGCCCTCACCGCCGACGGCACCGTGCAGGCCTGGGGCCGCAACAAGAGCGGGGAACTCGGCAACGGCTCGACCGATGCCAGTCCCGTCCCCGTGGCCGTGCGGCACCTGGAGAACGTCTCCTCGGTCTTCTCCGGCGGCTACCACGCGTTCGCCGTCCTCGACGACGGCACCGTCCGCGGCTGGGGCGGCAACTGGGCCGGCCAGCTGGGAGACGGCAGCACCGTCAACCGGACCACGCCCGTCCCGATCCCCGCCCTGACCGGGGTGGTCGCCCTGTCCGGCACCTGGCGCCACACCCTGGCCGTCCTCGACGACCAGTCCGTCCTCAGCTGGGGCGACAACGGTCACGGGCAGCTCGGCAACGGCACCACCACCGCCTCTCCCACACCGGTCCTGGCCCTGCCTCCCGGCAGCGGCGCGACCCGGGTGGCGACCTCCACCTCGTGGACGAGCAGCTACGCCTACTGACTCCCCCGAAACGAAAGGCACGCAGATGACCCCACCCCTGCGTCTCACCCTCCTCGCCGCCCTGTCCCTGGCGGCGGCCCTCCCCCTCACCACCACCCCCGCGAGCGCCGCCGGCACCGACCCCTGGGTCCGAGCCTGGGGCGACAACGCCCAGGGCCAGCTCGGCAACGGCTCCTCCCTGGCCCAGCAGACGCCGGCGGCCGTCAGCGGCATCGCCCGTGACGACGTGCGCAGGCTGTCCGGCGGCGGAGGCATCGCCGGCAACACCAACAACTCCTTCGCGGTCGCGCTCCTCAAGGACGGCACGGTGAAGGCCTGGGGCAGCAACGCCACCGGCCAGCTCGGCAACGGGACCACCACCGCCCAGAGCTTCCCGGCCACCGTCAGCGGCCTGTCCGGGGTCAGCGCGGTCTCCGCCGGCCTCAACCACGTCCTCGCGGTCAAGGGCGGCCGGGTCCTCGCCTGGGGCAGCAACGCCTCCAAGCAGCTCGGCACCGGTCAGGACACCACCAACCCCTACAAGGCCCCGATCCCCGTGCAGAGCCTGGACAAGGTGAAGGACGTCGGCGCGGGCTGCGACTTCAGCGTGGCACTGCGCCAGGACGGCACCGTCTGGACCTGGGGCAAGGGCGACAACGGGCGGCTCGGCACCGGCAGCAACACCACCCGCGAGACCCCGCAGAAGGTCGGGGAACTGGAGAACGTCGAGGCGATCTCCGTCGGCTGCGACCACGTCCTCGCGCTGACCGCCGACAACACCGTCAAGGCCTGGGGCAAGGGGGGCGAGGGCCAGCTCGGCGACGACCGGCGGGCCGACAGCAACACTCCCGTGGACGTCGCCTACCTCGACGCCGTGGCCAGGATCTTCACGGCCAACGCCACGAGCTTCGCCGTCCTCGACGACGGCAGCGTGGCGGGCTGGGGCAGGAACACGGAGCGCCAGCTCGGCGACGGCACGAACGCCAACCGCACCACCCCGGTCGTCCTCGACCACCTCAGGGGCGTGCAGGAGATCTCCGGAGGCGTCGACTTCACCGTCGCCGCGCTCGACGACGGTTCGGTGGTCGGCTGGGGCGCCAACGCGGCGGCCCAGCTCGGTGACGGCACCACGACCGGGACGACGGGGACCTCGACGGTGACGGCGCTGCCGCCGGGCAGCGGCGTCTCGCACGTGTCGGCCACCACGACCGGGAAGTCCGCCTTCGCCTACTGACCGTAGCGGTGCCGTGGCGAGGGGACAGCGGCGTCGTGGCGGCACGGGTCCTGGCCGGGGTCGGCCTGGCCAGGACCCTCCACGAGCTGGCAGGATCGCGCCATGTTCACCGCGATGTCCCGTTCTGCCCGCCGCCGCCTGATCCAGGTCTCGGCGGCGCTCCTGGTGCTGGCCGGGGTCCTCGTCTGGTGGCTGGTTCCGTTCGGTACGAAGACGCCGAGCGGGCACATCACCTTCAGCACCGGCGTGCCCACGGGCGTCTACCAGCGGTACGGCGAGCTGCTCCAGGAAGCCCTCGCGCGCGATCTCCCCAAGGTCTCGATAACGCTGAAGAACAGCGAGGGCTCCCAGCAGAACCTGGCCAGGCTCGCCTCCGGCGAGGCCGATTTCACCGTGGCGACGGCGGACGCCGTGGCCCAGTACCAGCGGGACCGCAAGCCCGGCTTCGAGAAGCTGCGCGGCTGCGCCCGGCTCTACGACGACTACGTCCAGCTGATCGTCCCCAAGGGCTCGCCCGTGGAGAAGGTGGCCGATCTGCGCGGGCTGCGCGTCGGCGTGGGCCAGTCCGGCTCGGGCGTGCGGCTGATCGCCGACCGGGTGCTCGCGGCGGCCGGGCTCACCCCGGACGTCGACATCGTCCCGGTCTCGGCCGGCATCGACACGATGCCGGGCCTCATGGAGCGGCGCCGGCTCGACGCCTTCTTCTGGTCGGGCGGTCTGCCCACGCAGGCCGTGCAGGCGCTGTCCGAGCGGCTGCCGGTCCGGCTGGTGCCGCTGGACGCCGCCCTGGTGGACAGCCTGCACGACGTGGGCGAGTCGACCCGTCACTACCGCTCGGCGACCATCCCGGGCGACGCGTACAGCCTCGCCCAGAGCGGCAACCCGGTGGACACCCTGGCCGTGGCGAACATCCTGGTGACCACGGACGACGCCGATCCGGACCTGGTGGAGGGCTTCACCCGTACGGTGATCGCCAGCCGCGACGGGATCGGCAGCCAGGTGCACCCGGCACAGCTGGTGGACCTGCGGACCGCGATCTACACGGAGCCCGTGCCCTTGCACGAGGGCGCCCGGCGCTACTACCGCTCCGTGAAGCCGTAAGCCTCGGGAGCCGTAAGCCTCGGGAGCCGTAGGCCCCGGTCCGGGGGCGGGCCGGACGCCGTGATCCCGGACGCCGTGACCCCGGACGCCGGACCTCAGACCCCGACGCCCGGCTCGCCGCCCGGCCGGCGGTCCGTCCGCGGGTCCTCGCGCGGCACGGCGACCGTCACCCGCAGGCCGTGGGGCGCGTTGCGGGCGTACGCGATGGTGCCGCCGCCCGCCGCCAGCAGCACGCGCGAGATGGACAGCCCGAGGCCGGAGCCCTTGACGTTCTGGTGCCGGTTGGAGCGCCAGAAGCGGTCGCCGACCCGTTCCAGCTCCTCGTCGGTGAGCCCGGGCCCGTGGTCGGCGACCTCGACCTCGACGGTCGCGCCGTCGGCGGCGAGCCGGACCGTGACGCCGACGTCCTCGCCGGCCGGAGTGAACTTCAGGGCGTTGTCGATCACCGCGTCGAGCGCGCTGGACAGCGCCACCGGGTCGGCCCAGGCCGTGACGGCCGCGGTGTCCGCGACCAGCGCCACGCCCTTGTCCTCGGCGACCGCGCGCCAGGAGGCGACCCGCTCGGCGGCGAGCGCGCCGATGTCGGTGAGCCGCAGGTCGGCGGCCGTGTGCTCGGCGAGCGCGAGGTCGAGCAGGTCGTCGAGCACCTGGGCCAGTCGCTTGCCCTCGGTGCGCACGGACGCGATCTCCTCGTTGCCCTCGGGGAGTTCGAGGGCGAGCAGCTCGATCCGCAGCAGCAGCGCGGCGAGCGGGTTGCGCAGCTGGTGGGAGGCGTCGGCGACGAAGGCCCGCTGCTGGTCGAGGACGTCCTCGACGTGGTCGGCCATCTCGTTGAAGGAGCGGGCCAGGCGGCGCAGTTCGGGCGGGCCGCCGGTGGCGGCGACCCGGGAGTTCATCCGGCCGGTCGCGATGTCGTGGGTGACCGCGTCGAGCACGCGGACGGGCCGGAGCACCCAGCCGGTGAGCCGGAAGGCGGCGCCGACGGCGAGCAGCATGGCGGCGGCCTCGCCGGCGAAGATCAGCAGCCAGTCGCGCAGGATGCGGGAGCGCAGCTGCCCGGTGGGCGATTCGGTGACGACGACGGCGACGACGTCTCCGTCCCGGACGACCGGGGAGGCGATGGTGAGCCAGGCGTCGCCCTGCCAGGGCCACACCTGCGGCGGGTCGTGGCTGCGGCGGCCGAGCAGGGCCTCGTTGAAGGCGCGTCTGCCCTCGCCCTCGTACGGCACGACCCAGTCCTCGGGGGCGGCGGCCATGGCCCGGTTGTCGCGGTAGAAGATGCCGGCCCTGATCCCGTACACCTCGTGGTAGCTGGTGAGTTCGCCGCTGAGGGTGGAGCGGCGCTCGTCGGGGCCGAAGCGGCTCTCGCTGACGAACTGGGCGAGGGCCGCGAACCGGGCCGCGTCGTCGAGCCGGTCGACGACCACCCGCTGCTGCTCCGACGCGGCGGTGCTGGCGGCGAGCGGGAAGCCGAGGGCGAGCAGGACACCGGCCATCAGGACGATGAGGAGCGGGAGGAGTCGGGTGCGCACGAGCGGACGGGCGGGGGTTTACGCGGCGGGCGGGACCAGGCGGTAGCCGACGCCCCGCACGGTCTCGATCAGGGCGGGCATGCGCAACTTCGAGCGCAGGGAGGCGACATGGACCTCCAGGGTGCGGCCGGTGCCCTCCCAGTTGGTCTGCCAGACCTCGCTGATGATCTGCTCGCGGCGGAAGACCACGCCGGGGCGCTGGGCGAGCAGGGCGAGGAGGTCGAACTCCTTGCGGGTGAGCGGCACGGCGTCGCCGTCGACGCTGACCCGGCGGGTGGGCAGCTCGACGGTGACGGAGCCGAGGCGCAGGGTGCTGTCCTCGGTCGAGGTGCCCTGGTCCTCGCCGCCGGAGCTGCGCCGGCTGACGGCGTGGATCCGGGCCAGCAGCTCGCCGGTGTCGTAGGGCTTGACCACGTAGTCGTCGGCGCCGAGGTTGAGGCCGTGGATCCGGGAGCGCACGTCGGCGCGCGCGGTCACCATGATCACGGGAGTGCTGGTGAGCTTCCGGATGCGTCCGCAGACCTGGTAGCCGTCCTGGTCGGGCAGTCCGAGGTCGAGCAGGATCACCCCGTACGAGGGACGCTCGCCGTGCGCGGCGGGCAGCACGGCCTGCAGCGCCTCCTCGCCGTTGCGGGCGTGGGTGACGGTGAAGCCGTGGCGGGCGAGGATCGCGGAGAGCGCGGCGGCGACGTGGTCGTCGTCCTCGACGAGCAGCAGTCTCATGGGCCCTCCTTCGTGATCTCGTGCGGGCTCGTGGGGTGGGGATGCGTGCGCGTGATGACTATCTGTGTACCAGGGCGTGAACAGCGGGGCCATCCCGTTCACGCAGAGTGTCCGGATGCGACCGTATCGTTATGCTCAAACTTCGCTCAGATGTGGTGACGCCCCTTCGCCCCGATCTCTAGTGTCCTCCCCAACCGAGCAGGACGGAGCAAGAAGCCGATGAGCGGAGTGTCAGTGACCAAGGGTTCGGAGGGCGCCGTGCAGGCCACGGACGACCTGGTCGTGCTGTCCGACGTGAACAAGCACTTCGGCGCGCTGCACGTGCTGCAGGACATCGACCTGACGATCCGCCGCGGCGAGGTCGTGGTGGTCATCGGGCCTTCCGGGTCCGGCAAGTCCACGCTGTGCCGCACCATCAACCGGCTGGAGACTATCGACTCCGGCAGCATCACCATCGACGGGAAGCCGCTGCCCCAGGAGGGCAGGGAGCTGGCGCGGCTGCGGTCCGACGTCGGCATGGTCTTCCAGTCCTTCAACCTCTTCGCGCACAAGACGGTGCTCGAGAACGTGATGCTGGGGCAGATCAAGGTCCGCCGCACGGAGAAGAAGGCGGCGGAGGCCAAGGCCCGCGCCCTGCTCGACCGGGTCGGGGTGGGCACGCAGGCCGACAAGTACCCGGCGCAGCTCTCCGGCGGTCAGCAGCAGCGCGTCGCCATCGCCCGCGCCCTCGCGATGGACCCGAAGGTCATCCTGTTCGACGAGCCGACCTCGGCCCTCGACCCGGAGATGATCAACGAGGTCCTGGAGGTCATGCAGCAGCTGGCCAGGGACGGCATGACGATGGTGGTCGTCACGCACGAGATGGGCTTCGCCCGCTCGGCCGCGAACCGCGTGGTCTTCATGGCCGACGGGAAGATCGTCGAACAGGCCTCCCCCGACGAGTTCTTCAGCAACCCGCGCAGCGACCGCGCCAAGGACTTCCTGTCGAAGATCCTCCACCACTGAGCGGCGCGCCCGGAACTCCGTAGTGACAGCGTGCGACTTGCTGCACACTGACGATCAACCAACCACGACCTGAGGGATGTTCACGATGAAGCTCCGCAAGACCGCGGCCGTGGCCGTCGCCGTGCTCGCACTGACCGCGACCGCCTGTGGCGGCAAGGAGGGCTCGGCCGGAGACAAGCCCGCCACGAAGCCCGGTGACGCCTCGGCCCCCAAGCTCCCCACCTACACCGTCGCGAGCGGCGTGTCCCTCGACTCGCCGACCTTCAAGAAGGCCAAGGAGCGCGGCAAGCTGATCATCGGCTCGAAGGCCGACCAGCCGTACCTCGGCTTCGAGGACCAGGCGACCAAGAAGCGCTCCGGCTTCGACATCGAGATCGCCAAGATGATCGCCGCCGACCTGGGCTTCTCCGAGGACCAGATCGAGTGGAAGACGGTCGACTCCAAGCTCCGTGAGACCGCCATCTCCACCGGCCAGGTCGACTACTACGTGGGCACCTACACGATCAACGACAAGCGCAAGGCGCAGGTCGGCTTCGCGGGCCCGTACTACAAGGCCGGCGCCGACCTCCTGGTCCGCAAGGACGAGGCCTCCATCACCGGCCCGCAGTCGGTGAAGGGCAAGAAGGTCTGTTCGATCACGGGCTCGACCCCGCTGCAGGAGATCAAGAAGCCGGAGTACGGCGCGGAGACCGTCGAGCTCGGCAAGTACTCCGACTGCGTCCAGCAGCTGCTCACCAAGCAGGTCGACGCCGTCACCACCGACGACTCCATCCTCAAGGGCTACGCCGCCGCCAACGCCGGCAAGCTCAAGGTCGTCGGCAAGCCGTTCACCGAGGAGCCGTACGGCATCGGCATGAACAAGGACGACAAGGTCCTGCGCGACAAGGTGAACGACATCCTCGCCAAGTACGAGGGCGACGGCACCTACAAGAAGATCTACGAGGCCACCCTCGGCCTCTCCGGCTCCGCGTACGTCGCGCCGCCGGCGATCGTCCGCTACTGACGACGCCCGAGCCCTCAAGAGTGAGCGCCCCGCACGCCCCGTGCGCCGCGGGGCGCCGCGCCCCCTGCCCGTACGCCTGCCGCACGTAAGCCTGCCGCACGCTCGCCCGCCGCCGACTGCCGACGCGGAGTCCTCATGAACGTACTGCTCGACCATTTCGCGGAGTTCCGCAACGGCTTCATAGGAACCGTGGAGATCACCGCCGTCAGCTCGGTCATCGCGCTGCTCCTCGGCATCGTCGTCGCCGGCTTCCGGGTCTCCCCCGTCCCCCCGCTGCGCGCCTTCGGCACCGCGTGGGTGACGCTGCTGCGCAACACCCCGCTGACGCTGCTCTTCCTGGTCTTCGTCTTCGTCGTACCGGAGATCCTCTTCCCGGGCATGAGCCCCTTCGTGCTCGCGTCGCTCGCGCTGGGCTTCTACACGTCCTCGTTCGTGTGCGAGGCCGTCCGCTCCGGCATCAGCACCGTGCCGCTGGGCCAGGCCGAGGCCGCCCGTTCGCTCGGTCTGACGTTCTCCCAGACGCTGCGCCTCGTCGTGCTGCCGCAGGCCACCAGGACCGTACTGCCGCCGCTGAGCTCGATCTTCATCGCCCTGACGAAGAACTCGGCCATCGCCGGCGCCTTCAGCGTCACCGAGCTCTTCGGGTGGCAGACGCTGATGAGCGAGCAGGGCTACGCGATCATCCCGATCTTCCTCTGGGTCGCCGCCGCCTACCTGGTCATCACCTTCGCCATCAGCGGACTCTTCCGTCTCCTTGAGCGCAACCTGGAGGTCGCCCGATGAGCGCCAGCGTTCTCTTCGACGCCCCCGGCCCCAAGGCCCGGATCCGCAACCGGATCTACGCCGTCGTCGGCAGCCTCGCCATCCTCGCGCTGCTCGGGGTCAGCCTGGTGCGGCTGGCCGACAAGGGCCACCTCGCCCCCGAGATGTGGGACATCTTCAACTACGCGGGCATCCGGCAGAACATCGCCGACGCGCTGCTCGCCACCCTGAAGGCCTTCGCCCTCGCGGCCGTCGGCTCCCTCGTGCTCGGTGTGCTGCTCGCGGTCGCCCGGCTCTCCGAGCACAAGCCGGTCCGCTGGTTCGCGACCGCCTTCATCGAAGTGTTCCGCTCGATCCCGCTGCTCATCACGATCTTCGCGGTGTGGGTCGCCTTCCTCACCGACTACTCGATGTGGGCGCTCGCGCTCGGCCTGTCCGTCTACAACGGCTGCGTCCAGGCCGAGGTGCTGCGCGCCGGCGTCAACGCGGTGCCGCGCGGCCAGCGCGAGGCCGCCTACGCGCTCGGCATGACCAAGACCCAGGTGATGACCTCCGTCCTGCTGCCGCAGGCGGTCCGGGCCATGCTGCCGACGATCATCAGCCAGCTGGTGGTCACCCTCAAGGACACCTCGCTCGGCTTCGTGATCCTCTACCCCGAGCTGCTGTACTCTGCCCGGCTGATCGCCTCCAACACCCTGGTCAACGGCCAGTACCCCTACGTCTCCGTGATCGTGGTCTTCGGCGCCATCTACATCGCGCTGTGCCTCGCGCTCTCCGCGCTCGCCACCTGGATCGAGAAGCGGGGCCGCCGGGCGAAGACCGGCGCGCCGGTCTCCGACGCCGAGGCGCGGGCCGTCGTGCTCAGCGCCGAGGCGGGCGGGGCCGGTGGAGTGGCCGGCGCCCTCGGAGCGACCGCCGACGGCCCTGACATCACGAAGAACTGACGGCATGTGACATCATCCGGGGGCAGTGGCGACGCCGCTGCCCCCGTCACTTGACGCACGCACCCCCAGTGGGTTGCATACGTTCTGTGATCAAGCTCCGGGCCCGCGCCACACCCTGCTGTGCTTCCCGTACGCCCGTACGGCCCTGCCCGCCTTCAGGAGTCGCACCGTGGACCCGGTGATCATCGTCGGCGCGGGGCCCGTCGGCCTCGCGCTCTCCCTCGCCCTGGCCGCCCAGGACGTGCCCAGCGTCGTCCTCGACGAGGGCCCCGGCAAGGAGGAACCGCGCCCCGCCCGCACCGCGGTGCTGCGCGCCGACATGGCCGCCTTCGTGGAACGGCTCGGCTGCGCCACGCTCCGTGACGAGGGTGTGCGCTGGGCCGGCTGGCGCTCGCTGCGCCGCCGGCAGCAGACCCGGCACGTACGGCTCGACCTCGGCCTCGGCGTCACGGACGACGGGGCGGACGGAGAGCCCGCGGGCCCCGCCGCCCCGCTGCACATCCCCCAGCACGCCCTGGCCCGCGGGCTGCGCGACGCCATCGCCCGGCAGGACCTCGTCACCCTGGTCACCGAGTCCCGGGTGGACACCGTCGAACAGGACGAACAGGGCGTCAGCGCCCACACCCGGGGCCCCGACGGCACCTGGTGGCGCGGCAGCCATCTGGTCGGCTGCGACGGCGCCCGCTCCACCGTCCGCAAGCTCCTCGGCATCCGCTTCCCCGGCCGGACGGCGGTGGAACGGCACGCGGTCGCCGCCCTGCGCACCGAACTGCCCTGGGCCGGCGAAGCCCTGCTGCACCGTCAGCCGGCGTGGCGGGGCGCGGGCGACGAGATCACCGCGCGGCCGCTGCCCGACGGCGTGTGGCGGATCGACTGGCTGCTGCCGCCGCGCGGCGAGCTGGTCACGCCCGACGCGCTGGTCAGCCGCATCCGCGACACCCTGGCCGGCTGGTGCGAGGGCGCCACCCCGCCGTACGACCTGATCGACACCGGCGTCCACACCGTCCACCACCGGCTGGCCCGGCGCTGGCGGGTGGACCGGGTCTTCCTCGCGGGCGACGCGGCGCACCTGCTGGGCGCGGTCGGCACCCAGGGCCTCGACGAGGGGCTGCGGGACGTCGACAACCTGGCCTGGAAGCTGGCCCACGCCTGGCACCACCGCGACGCCTCACCTGCCCTGCTCGACAGCTACCAGAGCGAGCGGCGCTCGGCCGTCGCCTCCCGGCTGCGCGCCGCCGACCAGTCGCTGCCCGTGCTGCGCGGCGGGGGCGGGCTGCGGACCTATCTGCGGGGCGGCGGGCGCGGCCACGACGCCCTGCTCAGCGACGCGCACCTCGGGCGCGGTCCGCTGGGCGCGCCGCCCGCGTATCCGCACTCGCCGCTGGCGCCCGAGCCCTCCGAGGGCCGGATCCCGGTGGGCACGCCGGACGGCGCTCCGGCCGAGGACGTCCGGGTGACGGCGCCGGACGGGACGACCGTACGGCTGCGTGACCGGCTCGGCCGGGGCCGGCTGCTCGTGCTGCTCGTGGCTCCCGGCACCGGGGTGTGGGACCGCCGGCACTGGGTGAGCGCGGGTGTGATGCCCCGGCTCGCCGAGGCCGTGGACGCCCTGCCGGCCCCGGCCGAACTCCTCGTCACCGAGGCCTATCCGGGTGCCCCCGCCCACGCGGTCCTCCTGGTCCGCCCGGACGGCCACCTGGCGGCCGCGTTCGCCGGAGTACGGCCGGAGGAGCTGCACGCGGCGGCGGACGCGGTACGGGGCGGAGCCCCGGCCGAGGAGGAGGCGCCGCATGCCGACACGTCCGGCGGGGCCAGGAGCGGCGAGCGTACGGCCGACGTCAACTGAGGCCCGGGAGCCGGTCGTCGGGGGCCTGCACCCGTCCTGACGCCGGCGGACGTCGATTGACCGCCGCAGACGCACGTGGTGTACTCCGGAGCGTGACCGACACCGATGTGCGCCTGTGGCGGAGGGTCCATATGGACCTGCTCCGCTACGCGGGCTGCATGTGTCGCCCGTCCTGCTGAATTCGCCTCCCCTTTTCCCAGCTGCGCGCGCCCGCCCGGTCGTGCGCGCTTTCGCGAACCCCAGGACGGTCCTTCGTGTCCCAGACACAACACGCCCCCGCACCCGTTTCCGGCTCATCCGCTCCCACCGAGGCCGAGCTGCTGGACTTCGTCCGGCGCACGGCCGCCGACGCGGCTCTCGTCCTCTCGCTCCCGCTCGATCCCGAGGGCCGCACCTGGGTGCGGCTCGACGGCCCGGGCGGCAGCGAGGCCTGGCTGATCGGCTGGCCGCCGGGCACCGGCACCGGCTGGCACGACCACGCCGAATCGCTGGGCGCCTTCGCCACCGCGCGCGGCACCCTGCGGGAGAACTCCCTCGCGGTACGGCTGCCCGCGGGCGGCTGGAAGAACCTGGAGCTGGCCGACGGCGTCGACCGCAGCCGCGAGCTGCCGGCCGGCCGCGGCCGCGCCTTCGGCCGCCACCATGTGCACGAGGTGCTCAACGAGTCCCGCTCGGAGCACGCGGTCTCGGTGCACGCCTACTATCCGCCGCTTCCGCTGATCCGGCGCTTCAGCCGGACGGGCCCGGTGCTCCGTCTCGAGCAGGTCGAACTCCCGGAGGACTGGCAGTGAGCGACGCACCCCTCGGCGACGCGCCCCTCGGTATCGACGAGCTGCTGGAGCGGGTACGGGCCGGTCTCGACCGTGTCGACGCCCGCACCGCGTACGAGGCGTACGCGGCGGGCGACGCCCTCCTGGTCGACACCCGCTACGCGGCCCTGCGCGAACGGGACGGCCTGGTCCCGGGCGCCCTGGTCGTCGAGCGCAACGAACTGGAGTGGCGGCTCGACCCGCTGGGCAGCCACCGCGTGCCGGAGGCCGACAGCCACGACCTGCGGATCGTCGTCTTCTGCAACGAGGGCTACGCCTCTTCCCTCGCGGCCGAGTCCCTGCGCCGGTTGGGCCTGCACCGCGCGACGGACCTGATCGGCGGCTTCCAGGCCTGGAAGTCGGCGGGCCTCCCGGTCCTGCCACCAACGGCAACGGACACGGCAGGCACGAGCGGCACGACGGACACGACTGACACGACGGGCACGACTGACACGACGGGCCAGGACCTGTCCGGCGGACCGGAGCAGGACGGCCCTTAGCCGATCGGCCCCTTGGCCGGGCAGGCCTTAGCCGGTCGGGCCTCGGCCAGGCGGGCGTGTACCGGACGAGCCTTGGCCGGGCAGGCCTTGGCCGGGCAGGCCTTGGCCGGGCAGGCCTTGGCAGACGAGCCTAGGCAGGCAGGCCTTGCTCGGGCAGGGCTCAGAAGGGCTCCTCCAGCCCCTCGGTGTCCTCGCCCTCCTCCTCCAGGGCCTGGCGGACCACCCGCAGGGCCATGCCCTCCGGGTATCCCTTGCGGGCGAGCATGCCGGCGAGTCTGCGCAGTCGCCGGTCCCGCTCCAGGCCGCGGGTCGCGCGCAGCTTGCGGTCGACGAGCTCGCGGGCCCTGGCCTCCTCCTGGTCGGAGTCGAGCCGGTCGACCGCCTCCTGGATCAGGCCGGGGTCCACGCCCTTGGTCCGCAGCTCGCGGGCGAGGGCGCGGCGGGCGAGGCCCCGTCCGTGGTGGCGGGACTCGACCCAGGCGCCGGCGAAGGCGGCGTCGTCGATGAGTCCGACGTCCTCGAACCTCGACAGCACCTCGTCGGCGATCTCGTCGGGGATCTCCCGCTTGCGCAGGGCGTCGGCGAGCTGCTTCCGGGTGCGGGGGGTTCCGGTGAGCAGGCGCAGGCAGATCGCCCGCGCCCGCTCAGCCGGATCCTGGGACGACAGCTCCTTCTCGGCCCTCGACGAGTCGGGGCTGTCGTCCGGCCATTCGGTGCGACCGGTCACCGGGTCAGCTCTTGGCCGCGGTGGCCTTGGTCGCCTTGGCGGCCTTGGCCGGGGCCGGGACCGCCTTGCCCGCCTCGTCCGCGCCCGCCGCGTCCGTGCCGCTCGCCGCGTCCGCACCCGGCTCGGCCGAGGGCTCCTCGGGCCGGACACCGACGCCCAGCTTCTCCTTGATCTTCTTCTCGATCTCGTTGGCGAGGTCGGGGTTGTCCTTCAGGAAGTTACGGGCGTTCTCCTTGCCCTGGCCGAGCTGGTCGCCCTCGTAGGTGTACCAGGCGCCGGCCTTGCGCACGAAGCCGTGCTCCACGCCCATGTCGATCAGGCCGCCCTCGCGGCTGATGCCCTGGCCGTAGAGGATGTCGAACTCGGCCTGCTTGAACGGGGGCGCGACCTTGTTCTTGACGACCTTGCAGCGGGTGCGGTTGCCGACCGCCTCGGTGCCGTCCTTCAGGGTCTCGATGCGGCGGATGTCGATGCGCACCGAGGCGTAGAACTTCAGGGCGCGGCCACCGGTCGTGGTCTCCGGCGAGCCGAACATGACGCCGATCTTCTCGCGGAGCTGGTTGATGAAGATCGCGGTGGTCTTGGACTGGTTGAGCGCGCTGGTGATCTTCCGCAGGGCCTGGCTCATCAGACGGGCCTGGAGACCGACGTGCGAGTCGCCCATCTCGCCCTCGATCTCCGCACGCGGGACGAGCGCGGCGACGGAGTCGATGACGATGAGGTCGAGGGCGCCGGAGCGGACCAGCATGTCGACGATCTCGAGGGCCTGCTCGCCGTTGTCCGGCTGGGACAGGATGAGGTTGTCGACGTCGACGCCCAGCTTGCGGGCGTACTCGGGGTCGAGGGCGTGCTCGGCGTCCACGAAGGCGACCTGGCCGCCGGCCTTCTGGGCGTTGGCCACGGCGTGCAGGGTCAGGGTCGTCTTACCGGAGGACTCCGGTCCGTAGATCTCGACGACACGGCCGCGCGGCAGGCCGCCGACGCCGAGGGCGACGTCGAGGGCGGTCGACCCGGTCGGGATGACCTCGATCGGCTCCTTCGAGCGCTCTCCCATGCGCATGACGGCACCCTTGCCGAATTGCCGTTCAATCTGTGCGAGCGCGGCGTCGAGCGCCTTCTCGCGGTCGGTTCCTGCCATGGGTTCCACCCGGTTTGCTTGAGTCGATCGCTTCATGGGAAAGACGCTAACCCCTGCCACTGACAATGGGCCCCGACGTCCCCTCCAGCCTGTGGATAACTCGGCGACAAGCCCGTGTTTCCAAGGCCCTGAACCTCCATGAGAATGGATGTTCGATTTTCGTGTCAAGCGCACCACGCCGGTGCCGGGCCGGACGTCACGACCCGGGCGGCGGGCGGGTGCCTATCCTTCCCGCATGGCCCTCACCCTCCGTCCGCGGGACGTGCGCGACGGCGCCGTGGCTCTCGTCGTGCTGCTCGTCGTGGCGGTCTGGACGCTGGTCGCCGCGCACTACGAGCCCGAGCCGGCCGGGCGCACCGCGATCGGCTGGGCGCTGATCCTGGTGGGGTGCGGGGCGCTGTGGTTCCGGCGCAGACAGCCCGTGGCGGTGGCGGTCGTGACCCTCCTCGCCTGCGCCGTCTACTACCCGCTGTCCGCCCAAGACGGCCCGCTCCTGATCGCCTTCGCGCTCGCGCTGTACACCACCGCCGCCGAGGGGCGGTTCGCCGCCGCCGTCGCGCTGGCGGCCGTGACACTGCTCGCCGTCGCCCTCGGCGAGATCCGTCAGCAGCCCGGCCACCGGCAGATCGACGACACCTCGCTCGCGATGATGGCCGGCTGGCTGATCAGCCTGGTCGCGGTCGGCCGCGCCCAGCGCAACCGGGTCGCCTATCTGCACGAGGTGGAGCAGCGTGCCCTCGCCGCCGAGCGGGAGCAGGAGGCCAGGGCCCGGCAGAGCGCCACCGAGGAGCGGCTGCGGATCGCCCGTGAGCTGCACGACATCCTCGGCCACAGCATCTCGCTGATCAACGTCCAGTCGGGCGCCGCGCTGCACCGGCTCGGCAAGAAGCCCGCCCCCGAGATCGCCCTCACCACGGCCGAGGAAGCGCTGCGGGCCGTCCGCGACACCAGCAAGGAGGCGCTGCGCGAGCTGCGCGCCACGCTCGGGGTGCTGCGCCGGGCCGACGAGGCCGCCCCGACCGCCCCGGCCTCCGGGCTCGCGCTGCTGCCGGAGCTGGTGGCGCGGGCCGGGAGCGCGGGCCTCGACGTCCGTACCCGGGTCGACGGCAGGCCCGTACCGCTGGCGCCGCCGGTCGACCTCGCCGCGTACCGGATCGTGCAGGAGTCGCTCACCAACGTGACCCGGCACTCCGGCGCGCGCTCCGTGCTCGTGACGCTCGACTGGGGCGCGGACGAGCTGCGGCTGCGGATCGAGGACGACGGCCGGGGCACCCCGGACGACCGGCCGTCGGGCAGCGGCATCCGGGGCATGGCCGAGCGCGCCCGGGCCTTCGGCGGCGAGCTGACGGCCCGTAACATCCCCGGTGGCTTCCGGGTCGACGCCCGGCTCCCCTTCACCCCCCTCGCCGACAAGGGAGATCCCGCATGATCCGCGTCGTGCTCGCCGACGACCAGACCCTGGTCCGGGCCGGCTTCCGGTCGATCCTGGCCGACGAGGACGACATCGAGGTGGTCGGCGAGGCGGCGGACGGCGAGCAGGCGGTGGCACTCGCCCGCGAGCTGCGCCCGGACGTCGTCCTGATGGACGTCCGGATGCCGGTCGTCGACGGCCTGGAGGCCACCCGCCGCATCACGGAGGACGACCGCCTCGAAGGGGTGCGGGTGGTCATCCTCACCACCTTCGACGTCGACGACTACGTGTACGGGGCGCTGCGCGCCGGCGCCAGCGGCTTCCTGGTGAAGGACACCGAGCCGACGGAACTGCTGCACGGGGTGCGGGTGGTGGCCCGCGGCGACGCCCTGATCGCCCCGGCCGTCACCCGCCGGCTGATCGCCGAGTTCGCGGGCCGGGCGCGCCGCCCCGACCCGAGCCCCCGGCTCAACGCCCTCACCGAGCGGGAGCGCGAGGTCATGGGCCTGGTGGGCGCGGGGCTCTCCAACGACGAGATCGCCACGCGTCTGGTGCTCTCGCCCGCGACGGCGAAGACCCACGTGAGCCGGATCATGACCAAGCTGGACGTGCGGGACCGGGCGCAGCTGGTGATCCTCGCGTACGAGTCGGGGATGATCACGCCGGGCTGGCTGGCCTGACCCCTGACCGGCCCGCCCGCCGGCCAGCCGCCTTCCCCCGACCGGCCCGCCCGCCGACCTGTCACCCCCTAGGGGACACGATCGGCCGGGCGCAACCGTGGGGGTACGCGGACGGGGGCCGGCGCAACCAGGGCGGTAGGCCCGTTGTCCACCGCGGGCCGATGCCACGGCCCTGACCGTACGCCGACGCTGACGGCGTGAATCCCGACGTACTCGATCTCGCGCGGCTGCAGTTCGCCCTCACCGCGGGCGGACACTTCCTCTTCGTCGCCCTCACCCTCGGTCTCGCGACGGTCGTCGCCGTGCTGCAGACGAAGGCCACCGTCTCCCGGAAGCCGCTGGACGCCCGCCTGGTCCGCTTCTGGGGCCAGCTGTACGTGATCAACTACGCGGTGGGGATCGTCACCGGCATCGTGATGGAGTTCCAGTTCGGCATGAGCTGGAGCGGGCTCACCCACTACGCGGGGAACGTCTTCGGCGCCTCGCTCGCCGTCGAGACCATCGTGGCCTTCTTCGTCGAGTCGACCTTCCTGGGCCTGTGGATCTTCGGCTGGCACCGGCTGAACCGCTGGGCGCACCTCGCCGCGATCTGGGTCGTCACGCTCACCGCGTACCTGTCGGCCTACTGGATCCTGGTCTCCAACGGCTTCCTCAACCACCCCGTGGGCCACCGCACCGAGAACGGCATGCTGGTCCTCGACGATCCGGTCGCCGTGCTCACCAATCCGTCCGCGCTGCTCGCCTTCGGGCACGTCGTGGCCGGGGCGCTGCTGACCGCCGGGTTCTTCATGGCGGGAGTGAGCGCCTACCACCTGTTCCGGCGCAGCCCGGAGTGGGAGTTCTTCGGGCGCAGCCTGCGGATCGGGGTGTTCGTCTCGTTCCCCGCGCTGATGGTGACGGCGGTCTTCGGCGGGCTGCAGTTCTCCACCCTGAGTACGTTCCAGCCGATGAAGTCGGCCGTGTTCGGCCAGAAGACCGCCGAGATCGCACGGATCCAGGCCGACATGGTCGCCCGCTTCGGCCCCGGTGACTACGTGCCCTCGATCGGCTGGACCCGCGGCGCGGGGCTGATCATGCTCATCTGCTTCGCCCTGATGATGTACTTCACCTTCGCCGGCGTGATCCTCGCCTTCTTCAGGACCGTCGTCTTCCGCTTCCGGCTCTGGCACCTCGCCCTCATGGCCGCAGTGCCGCTGCCGTACCTCGCGATGATCAGCGGCTGGGTGTTCCGGGAGGCGGGCCGCCAGCCGTGGGTGGTGTACGGACTGCTGAAGACCGAGGACGCGGTCTCCGGCCTCTCCCCCGGCCAGATGCGGCTCTCGCTGGCCGTGTTCACCACGCTCTTCGTCCTGCTCGCCGTCCTCAACGCCTGGCTGCTCGCCCGGCACGCCCGGCGCGGTCCCGTCGCGTCCGGCGGTCTCGGGCACGACGACCGCCGGGGCGGACCGGACGAGCCGGACCCCGCTGACGCCCTGCCCGCCGCCCGCTACTGACCGCCGCGCCCCCAAGCCACCGACCCGCGCCGTCCCGAGGAGCCGACCGACCGTGGACACCCTCGCCCTCGCCCTGCTCGCCCTGTTCGCCTCCGGCTGGTTCGTGCTCGCCGGCGCGGACGTCGGCACCGGCATGCTCCTCCCGTACCTGGGCCGCGATCCGGGCGAACGGCGGCTGGTGATCGCGTCCTTCGCGCCGTTCTTCCTGGGCAACGAGGTCTGGCTGATCGCCACCGCGGGCGTCCTCGCCGGCTGCTTCCCCGAGCTCGAAGGCACGCTGCTCACCGGCCAGTTCCCGGTGCTCGTCCCGCTCCTGGCCGGGTGGATCGTGCGGGACCTCGGGCTGTGGACGCGCGGCCGCGGGCCGGGGCGGCGCTGGCGGGCGCTGTGCGACGGGGCCGTGACGGCGGGCAGCTGGAGCCTGGCGCTCGCCACCGGCTGGCTGCTCGCGGCCCTGCTGACCGGCCGCCCGTACGAACCGGCCGGCGGGCCCGTCGCCGTCCTCACCGCCCTCGCGGTGGCCGCCCTGTTCGCCGCCCACGGGCTCGGCTTCGCCACGCTGCGCCTGACGGGAGTGCCGTACGAGCGCGCCCGGCGGCTCGTCGGGCGGGCGGGCCGCCCCTGGCACTCCTTCGCGCTCACCGCGGTGCTGCTCGGCGGCCTCCCGCTCGCGGCCGGGAGCACCCTGGCGCCCGGCTCCCACACCGCCGACCCGGCGACGCTACGGCTGCTCGTCCCGGCCGTGCTCGTGGTCACGGCGGGCATGGTCGCCGTGCAGGCGTGGATCTGGCGGCTCTTCCGGCACCGGGTGACGGGTCCCTCCTACCTCTGATCGTCCTTCGGCGTCCGGTCCGGCTCGGCCGCGTCCTTCTTGTGGTGCAGCGCCTTCTGCAGGCGGGCGACGACGGCCTCGCCGTACCGCCGGTGACCGTGCACGCGCGGGTCGTCGGTGACGTCGTACCGCTTCACATAGGCGCCCAGGAAGGCCTGGAGCGTGGCGACGGCGGGGATCGCGATCAGCGCGCCGACCGCGCCGAGCAGCGCCGTGCCCGCGATGACCGAGCCGAAGGCCACGGCCGGGTGGATGTCGACGGTCTTGGAGGTCAGCTTGGGCTGCAGCACGTAGTTCTCGAACTGCTGGTAGACCACGACGAAGATCAGCACCCACAGCGCGTACCAGGGGTCCACCGTGAAGGCGATCAGCATGGGCAGGGCGCCCGCCAGATAGGTGCCGATGGTCGGGATGAACTGGGAGACCAGACCGACCCAGACGGCCAGCGCGGGCGCGTACGGCACGCCCAGGACCTCGAAGAGCACGAAGTGCGCCACTCCCGAGATCAGTGCCATCAGACCGCGGGAGTAGAGGTAGCCGCCGGTCTTGTCGACGGCGATCTCCCAGGCCCGCAGCACCTCCGTCTGCTTGGCCGGCGGGAGGACCGAGCACAGCGCGCGGCGCAGGCGCGGGCCGTCGGCGGCGAAGTAGAACGAGAACAGGAAGATCGTCAGGAGCTTGAAGAGCCCGCCGAGGAGGGTGGCGGACACGTCCAGGACGCCGGCCGCGCTGTTCTGCACGTACTTCTGCAGCCAGCCGGAGCGCAGCACGCTGTCCTGCACCTCGACCCGGGACAGCTCGGTGTGGAAGTGCTGGTTGGTCCAGTTGATCAGCGAGTCGAGGTACTTGGGGAAGTTCTCGACCATGTCGACGATCTGGCCCGCGAGCATCGAGCCGAGCAGCACGACGAAGCCGACGCCGGTCACGAGCACGGCGAAGAAGACGAGGAAGGTGGCAAGACCCCGGCGCATCCCGCGGGCCGCCATGCGCCCGACCGCCGGTTCGATGGCGAGGGCCAGGAAGAAGGCGAGCAGGATGTTGACGAGCAGCCCGACGAGCTGGTGGAAAGCCCAGCTGCCGAGCTGGAAGCAGGCGTAGAGGGCGAGCGCGAGCACCAGGGCGCGGGGCAGCCAGCGCGGCATCCGCGCCGCCGTGGCGGGGCCGGCCGGAGCGGAGCCGCCGGTTCCCGATCCCGATCCGGCTCCCGCTCCTGCTCCCGCCGGAGCGGGAACCGGTGTGGAGGGTGTCCCGGCGGTCTGCCGCTCGGGTGGGGTGGTCGTCAGGGCGCCGTTGCACGCGGCCGGGGCCGCCGGGGCGTCGGGCCCGGAGGGCGTCGTCCCACGGTCGTCCTTCCCGCCGCCGGTCGCACCGGCCGCGCGGGTCTCACCGGCCGCACCGGTCTCACCGGCCGCACGGGCCTCGGCGGTCCGGTTCGTCTTGTTGGTCTTGTCAGTCTTGTCGGTTGTGTCGGTCTGGTGGGTCTCGTCGGTCTCGTCGGTCTCGTCGTCGTGCGCGTCAGTCGGGGCCACCCCGCCAGTCTCGCGCACCGCGCGGACATTCCGGCCAGGGCCCGTCACATCATCGTTTCTCGTCCGGCACGCCGACGGCCGCGCAGACCGCCCGCCACACGTCCTTGGCCTCCCAGCCCGCGTCGAGCGCCTGGTGCACCGTCCGCCCGCCGAGTTCCGTCATGACGTGGTCCCGGGCGAAGGACTCGACGTAGGACGTTCCGAAGTGCTCGGTCATCCGTTCCCAGAATGTCGTCAACCGCATGAACCCAGTATCCCGCCCTCAAGGGTGCAGCCCGGTCCGTAGGCCTTGTCAGACGCGCGTTCCGGCCTACGGTCGGACCATGGCCGGAAATCCTCCAGAAACCCCCGCTCCGTCCGCCTCGCCCCTCGCGCGCGCCGAGCAGTTCGTCTGGCTGACCGCCCGCGTGCTCGAACAGCGCCGGTTCGCCTACCACTTCCTGGGCGGCGGCGCGGATCCCGTCGAGGCCGCGCTCACCGCGTACCTCAACGAGGACGGCGGCTACGGGCACGCCCTCGAACCCGACCTGCGCGGACCGGTCAGCCAGCCGCTGCACACCGCGCACGCGCTGCGCGTGCTCGACTCCATCGGCCGGTGCGGCGGCCTGCGGGTCGAGCGGATCTGCCGCTACCTGACCGAGGTGTCGACCCACGACGGCGCGCTGCCCGCCGTCCATCCCTCGCAACGCGGCTACCCGGCCGCCCCGTTCGTCCCGGTCGTCGACGCGCCGCCGAGCGAGCTGCTCACCACCGGCCCGGTGGTCGGTCTGCTGCACCGCAACCAGGTCTGGCACGCCTGGCTGTTCCGGGCCACCGAGTTCTGCTGGGCGGCCGTGGACGCCCTGGACAAGACCCATCCGTACGAGGTGCAGGCCGCCGTCGCCTTCCTCGACGGGGTCCCGGACCGTGCCCGCGCGCAGGCGGCGAGCGACCGGCTGGGGCGGCTCGTGCGCGAGCGGCGGCTCGTGGTGCTCGACCCGGACCGGCCGGAGGACTATCCGGTGCCCGAGGGATACGCCCCGGGCGAGCACCACCATCCGTACGACTACGCGCGCGTGCCCGACTCGCTGGCCCGCCGCTGGTTCACGGACGAGGAGATGAGCCGCTCCCTGGACCACCTCGCGGCGGCACAGGAGGACGACGGCGGCTGGCCCGTCACCTGGCGCCAGTGGGCGCCCGGCACCGCCCTGGAGGCGCGTCCGATCGTCACCGTGGAGGCCCTGCGCGCGCTGCGCGCTCACGGCCGCCCGATCGGCTAGGGCCTGTCCGGCGGAAGGGCGCCGTCGTCCGCCGGGCCGGGCGGGTTCAGCCGCCGAGGGCCCGGACGCCGGCCGTGACGAGCACCGCCGCGCCCACGATCACCAGGAAGGGAGCGCGCAGCAGCAGCGCCAGGGCCGCGGCGGCGAGCCCGGCGGCGCGGGCGTCGACGGTGAGGGCTCCCTGGGTGCTGAAGGTCTGCTGGGCGGTGAGGGCGGCGAGCAGGGCGACCGGGACGAGCGCGGCGAGCCGCCGGACGACGGGCCGCTCCAGGGTGTCGGCGGGGACGAGCAGGCCGAGCAGCTTCACCAGGTAGCACCCGGCGGCGGTCAGCGCGACGGCGATCCAGACGTTCATCGGCCCTCCTCCCGCGGGCGGCCGGCCGTCCGGCGGCCGCGGAACCAGAGCACGGCGGGCGCGGCGAGCGCGGCGGCGAGGACCGGGACGCCGGCCGGCAGCACGGGCAAGAGACCGAGACCGAGCAGAACGGCGAGGGCGGCGGTGGCGCGCTCGGTCGCGCTCCTGAGCATGGGCGCGAGCAGGGCGAGGAAGACGGCCGGCCCGGCGGCGTCCAGGCCCCACGCGGCGGTGTCGCCGATGGCCTCCGCGCCGAGGGCGCCGAGCAGGGTGGTGAGGTTCCACAGCACGTACAGGGTGAGTCCGGTCACCGTGAAGCCGATGCGTGCGGACCGGCGGTCCGGCTGGGCGAGGGCGACGGCCGTGGTCTCGTCGATCACCCACTGCGCCGCGAACGGCCGGGCGAGCCGGCGCAGCGCGAGCAGCTGGGAGAGGCGCAGCCCGTAGAAGGCGTTGCGGGTGCCGACGAAGAACGCCCCGGCGGCGGCCGTGAACGGGTTCCCGCCCGCGGCGAGGGCGCCCACCAGCGCGAACTGCGAGGCGCCGGTGAACACCAGCAGGCTCAGCGCGCAGGTCTGGAGGAGGCTGAGGCCGGAGCCCGCCGAGGTCACGCCGAAGGCGAACCCGGAGAGCCCGACGGCGACGCCGACGCCGAGGGCGTCGCGCACGACGGCGGCGTCGCTCCTGGAGGCGGTCGCGTCACGGAGTGCGTCCGGGGGTGCTGTCTGTTCTGCCACGTCAGGGACGGTACGGACGGAGGGCGGGCCCGGTCTTGTACGTTCTTGCGACGACCGCGGGCGGGCGGCGGCGTGCGGGTGGCGGCGTACGCGTGGCTGCTTTCTCTGCGGCGGCGTACGGGCGGCTGCGGGCGGGCGGCTGCCTCCTGCGGCGGCGCGCCGGGGAACGCGGGCCGGCGGCTGCGTACCGGCGACCGCGGGCCGACGGCTGCCGTCCTGCGCCCGCCGCGCTGCTACGCGCGCAGGCCGCGGGCCCGCTGGTAGGCGCCCGGGGGCACGCCCACGCTGCGGGTGAAGTGCCGGTTGAGGTGCGGCTGGTCCGTGAAGCCCACGGTGACCGCGGCCTCCGCCGGAGGCGTCCCCGCGTCCAGGAGGCGCCGTGCCCGGCGCACCCGGGCGTCGGTCAGCCAGGTGTGCGGCGGCATGCCGTACGCGGCGCGGAAGGCCCGCAGGAGGGCGAAGGGGCTGGTCCCGAGCTCGGCGGCGAGCCGTTCCAGGGTCGGCGGGTCGGCCATCCGCTCCTCGAGGACGGCACGCGCGCGTGCCGCGTTCCGCGCGCCGGCCGACAGCGGCGACAGCGGGCGGACCCGGCCGCCGTGGCTGCGCAGCATCCGCGCGGTGACCAGCCGCAGCAGGCTGTCGGCGGCGAGCGCGTTGCCCTCCTCGGCGGCCCGGTGCACCTCGACGACGAGCCGGGCCGCGTACGGGTCGTCGACGACGGGCTGGGTGAAGCCGATGTCGCCGCGCAGCGCGACGGTGTCGTCCGCGATGTCCCGGATCAGCCCGGCGTCGGGATAGATCGTCCGGTACGTCCAGCCCTCGGGCACCCCGGCGTGGCCGGTGTGCGGGGTGTCGGGGTTGACCAGCGCGATCTGGCCCGGCCCGGCGCGGACGAGGTCGCTGCCGTAGTGGAAGGCCTCGACGCCCTCCGTGACGGCGGCGAGGACGAAGCTTTCGTGGGTGTGCCGGGAGAAGGACTTCCGGACATAGTGGGCGTGCAGCAGATCGACGCCCGGGAGTTCGAGCGGCCGCCAGTACCGCGCCCGTTCCCCGCGGTCGGCGGCCCGTCCCGGGGCCTCGGCGGGCGCGCCGCTGTGGTCGCCCTCGGCGACGGCGTGCCCGCGCGGCGCACCGGTCCGGGGCACGGCCCGGTCCGACGGGCGGGCCGGGCCGCCGCGGGCCCGCGCCGTCAGCCCGTCGCGCGCCGTACCCCCGTCGCTCGCCACGGCCGGGGCGGTTCCGGCCCCCACGGATGTTCCGACCCCCGCGGGTATCCCGGCCTCCCGGGATGTCCCGGCCCCGGGCGGGTTCGGCGTGCCGGCGCTCGTCATGTCCCCATTCTGCGCCGGGGGCGCGGCCGACCACGAGCGGGTTTCCCCAGGTCCGGGCGGTTGTCAGTGGCGGGGTGCACGATGGAGGGCATGGTCAGGTCCGCGCTCGACGACTTCTCCCCCGCGACCCGCAGCTGGTTCACCGGGGCCTTCACCGCGCCCACCGCTGCGCAGGAAGGCGCCTGGCGGGCCATCGGCGAGGGCTCGGACGTGCTCGTGGTGGCGCCGACCGGCTCGGGCAAGACGCTCGCCGCCTTCCTCGCCTCGCTCGACCGGCTCGCGGCGACTCCGCCGCCCGCCGACGCCAGGAAGCGCTGTCGCGTGCTGTACGTGTCGCCGCTGAAGGCGCTCGCCGTCGACGTGGAGCGCAATCTGCGCTCCCCGCTGACCGGCATCCGCCAGGAGTCGGTGCGGCTGGGTCTGCCGGAGCCGGACGTGAAGGTGGGGATCCGCTCGGGTGACACCCCGGCCGCCGAGCGCCGGGCGCTCGCGACCCGGCCGCCGGACATCCTGATCACCACGCCGGAGTCGCTGTTCCTGATGCTGACCTCGGCCACGCGCGACGCGCTCGCGGGCGTGGAGACGGTCATCCTCGACGAGGTGCACGCGGTCGCGGGCACCAAGCGGGGCGCGCACCTGGCGCTCTCCCTGGAGCGGCTCGACGAGCTGCTGCCGCGGCCCGCCCGCCGGATCGGCCTGTCGGCGACGGTACGGCCGGTGGAGGAGGTGGCGCGCTACCTCTCGCCGCAGCGGAAGGTGGAGATCGTCCAGCCGCGGTCGGGCAAGGAGTTCGACCTCTCCGTGGTCGTGCCCGTGGAGGACATGGGCGAGCTGGGAGGCTCGCCCGCCTCGGAGGCCTCCGAGGGCGGCGACCGGCCCTCGATCTGGCCGCACGTCGAGGAACGGATCGCCGACCTGGTGCAGGCGCACCGCTCGACCATCGTCTTCGCCAACTCCCGCCGCCTCGCGGAGCGGCTGTGCAACAGGCTGAACGAGATCGCCTACGAGCGGGCCACCGGCGAGGCCCTGCCCGACGGCGCACCGCCCGCCGAGATCATGGCGCAGTCGGGCGCGGCCCAGGGCGCGCCGCCGCTGCTCGCCCGCGCGCACCACGGCTCGGTCTCCAAGGAGCAGCGTGCCCTGGTCGAGGAGGACCTGAAGGCGGGCCGGCTGCCGGCGGTGGTGGCCACGTCCAGCCTGGAGCTGGGCATCGACATGGGCGCGGTGGACCTGGTGGTCCAGGTGGAGTCGCCGCCCTCGGTCGCCTCCGGGCTCCAGCGCGTGGGCCGCGCGGGGCACCAGGTCGGGGCCGTCTCCACGGGTGTGGTCTTCCCGAAGTACCGGGGCGACCTGGTGCAGTCGGCGGTGGTGACCGAGCGGATGCGTTCGGGGTCCATCGAGTCGCTGCGGATCCCGGCGAACCCGCTGGACGTGCTCGCCCAGCAGCTGGTGGCGATGGTCGCCCTGGACTCGTGGCAGTTCGACGACCTGCTCGCGACGGTCCGCCGGGCGGCGCCGTTCGCGGCGCTGCCGGAGTCCGCGTTCACGGCGGTCCTGGACATGCTGGCCGGGCGCTATCCGTCGGACGCCTTCGCCGAGCTGCGCCCGCGCGTGGTGTGGGACCGGGTCACGGGCACGGTGACGGGCCGGCCCGGCGCCCAGCGGCTCGCGGTCACCTCGGGCGGCACGATCCCCGACCGCGGCCTGTTCGGGGTGTTCCTGACGGGCGCCGACCCCAAGAAGGGCGGCGGGCGGGTCGGCGAGCTCGACGAGGAGATGGTCTACGAGTCGCGCGTCGGCGACGTGTTCACGCTGGGCACGACGTCCTGGCGGATCGAGGACATCACCCGTGACCGGGTCCTGGTGTCGCCCGCGCCGGGCGTGCCGGGGCGGCTGCCTTTCTGGAAGGGCGACCAGCTGGGCCGGCCGCTCGAACTGGGCCGCGCGGTGGGCGCCTTCCTGCGTGAGGTAGGCGCCCTTGCCCCCGAGGACGCCCGGCTGCGGCTGCTGGCCGCCGGGCTCGACGCCTGGGCGGCGGAGAACGTGATCGCGTATCTCGCCGAGCAGCGCGAGTCCTGCGGCCATGTGCCGGACGACCGGACGATCCTGGTGGAGCGCTTCCGGGACGAGCTGGGCGACTGGCGCGTGGTCGTCCACTCACCGTTCGGCGCGCAGGTGCACGCCCCGTGGGCGCTGGCGCTCGGCGCGCGGCTCGCCGAGCGGTACGGGATGGACGCCCAGGTGATGCACGCCGACGACGGCATCGTGCTGCGCCTGCCGGACGCGGACCTGATGGGCCTCGACCTGCTGGACGGCGAGCCGGTGGACCCGGGCCGCTTCGCGGACACCACGTACGACAGCGAGCAGGCGCCCGTCGGCGCCGCCGACGTCGCCTTCGACAAGGGCGAGGTCGAGCAGATCGTCACGGACCAGGTCGGCGGCTCCGCCCTGTTCGCCTCCCGGTTCCGCGAGTGCGCGGCGCGCGCCCTGCTGCTGCCCAAGCGCAACCCGGGCAAGCGCACGCCGCTGTGGCAGCAGCGGCAGCGGGCGGCGCAACTGCTCCAGGTGGCGAGCGAGTTCGGCTCGTTCCCGATCGTCCTGGAGGCGGTCCGCGAGTGCCTGCAGGACGTCTTCGACGTCCCCGGCCTGCGGGAGCTGATGGGGGACATCGAGTCCCGGCGGGTGCGCCTGGTGGAGGTCACCACGCCGGAGCCGTCGCCGTTCGCCCGCTCCCTGCTCTTCGGCTACGTCGCCCAGTTCCTGTACGAGGGCGACTCGCCGCTCGCCGAGCGGCGGGCGGCGGCGCTCTCCCTGGACTCCCGGCTGCTCGCCGAGCTGCTCGGGCAGGCGGAGCTGCGGGAGCTGCTGGACGCGGACGTGCTCGCCGAGCTCGAGCGCGAGCTGCAGTGGCTGACCGAGGACCGGCGGATCAAGGACGTGGAGGGCGTCGCCGACGTGCTCCGTGTGCTCGGGCCGCTGACCGACGCGGAGCTCGCCGAGCGCGGCGCCGAGGCTGGCTGGGCGCAGGAGCTGTCCCGGGCGCGGCGGGCGATCCGGGTGCGGATCGCGGGCGGGGACCACTGGGCCGCGATCGAGGACGCGGGCCGGCTGCGGGACGCGCTGGGCACGGCGCTGCCGGTGGGCGTTCCGGAGGCGTTCACGGAGCCGGTGAAGGACCCGCTGGGTGATCTCCTCGCCCGTTTCGCCCGCACGCACGGCCCGTTCACGTCCTCGCAGGCCGCGGCCCGCTTCGGGCTCGGCCCGGCGGTCACGGACGGCGCGCTGCAGCGCCTCGCCGCCGCGGGCCGGGTCGTCCAGGGCGAGTTCCATCCTTCGGGCATCGGCCAGGAGTGGTGCGACGCCGCCGTGCTGCGCCGGCTGCGCCGCCGCTCCCTCGCGGCCCTGCGGCACGAGCTGGAGCCGGTGCCGCCGGCCGCGCTCGCCACGTTCCTCCCCCAGTGGCAGCACCTGGGGAGCAGCAGTCTGCGCGGCATCGACGGCCTGGCCCGCGCGATCGAGCAGCTCCAGGGCGCGCCGGTGCCGGCCTCGGCGCTGGAGAAGCTGATCCTGCCGTCCCGGGTGCGGGACTACTCGCCCGCGCTCCTCGACGAGCTGACCACGACCGGCGAGGTCGTCTGGGCGGGCGCGGGGGCACTGCCCGGCAAGGACGGCTGGATCTCGCTCTATCTGGCCGACGCCGCGCCGCTGCTCCTGCCGCCGCCGCACCCGCTGGAGCTCACCGGGCTGCACGAGTCCGTCCTGACGACGCTCTCCGGTGGCTACGGACTGTTCTTCCGCCAGATCGCCGACCAGGTGCGGGCCACCACCCACCCGGACGCGACGGATCCGCAGCTCGCGGACGCCCTGTGGGACATGGCCTGGTCGGGGCGGCTCACCAACGACACCCTGGCCCCGCTGCGCTCGCTGCTCGGCTCGGGCCGCACGGCCGGTTCCACCGCGCACCGCGCCCGCCGCACGGTCCCGCGCGGCCGGTACGGCACGCTGAGCGCCGCCGCCCGCCCGGCCTCCCGCACGGGCCCGCCCACGGTCAGCGGCCGCTGGTCGCTGCTGCCCCCGCTCGAGCCCGAGCCGACCCACCGCGCCCATGCCCTGGCCCGCACGCTGCTCGACCGGCACGGGGTGGTGACCCGGGGCGCGGTGGCCGCCGAGGGCGTCGAGGGCGGCTTCTCCGCGACGTACCGGATCCTGTCGGCCTTCGAGGACAGCGGTCAGGCCCGTCGCGGCTATGTGGTGGAAGGGCTCGGCGCCGCCCAGTTCGCCATGGACGGGGCGGTGGACCGGCTGCGCGCGGCGGCGAACGCCCGGGACCGTGGCGCGGAGGAGGGCGCGGGCCCGAAGGCGGTCGTCCTGGCGGCGGCCGATCCGGCCAACGCGTACGGGGCGGCCCTGTCCTGGCCGGAGCCGCCGACCGGCGCCGGGCACAAGCCGGGCCGCAAGGCGGGCTCGATGGTCGTTCTGGTCGACGGCGAGCTCACGCTCTACATGGAGCGCGGCGGCAAGACGCTGCTCTCCTGGCCCGAGGAGCCCGATTCCCCGGCGCTGCGGGCGGCGGCCGAGGCCCTGGCGGCTTCGGCGACGGCGGGTTCGCTCGGCACGGTGACGGTGGAGCGGATCAACGGAACGACCGCCCTGACCTCCCCCCTCGCCCGCCCCCTGGAAGCCGCCGGCTTCCACGCCACGCCCCGGGGCCTGCGCCTGCGCGCCTGACCGGCCCGGCGCTCCGGCCCGGGCGCCCGGGGCCCAGGGCCCAGGATCGCACGTGCTGTCGGCGCCCGGACTGTCGTGGGGCCCGAGCCTCCATGGGGCCCGGGCCGCCACGGGGCGCGGGGCGCGGCATCATGGCTCCATGCCCGAAGGAGACACCGTCTGGTACGCGGCGCACCAGCTGGACTCGGCGCTCGCCGGGCGGGTGCTCACGCGCTCCGACCTGCGCGTGCCCCGTTTCGCGACGGCCGATCTCACCGGACGCCGGGTCCTCGACGTGACCCCGCGCGGCAAGCACCTCCTGACCCGGATCGAGGGCGGCCTCACCCTCCACTCCCACCTGCGGATGGACGGTTCGTGGCAGGTGTACGCCACCGGGGAGCGCCCGCGCGGCGGCCCGGCGCATCAGATCCGGGCGATTCTCGGGAACGCGGAGTTCACGGCGTACGGATACCGCCTGCCGGTCCTGGAGCTGATCCGTACGGCTGAGGAGTCCAAGGCCGTCGGTCATCTCGGCCCGGATCTGCTCGGCCCCGACTGGGACCCGGCGGAGGCGGTGCGCCGGCTGGTCGCCGATCCCGCGCGCACCCTCGGCGAGGCCCTGCTCGACCAGCGCAACCTCGCCGGGATCGGCAACGTCTACAAGTCGGAGCTGGCCTTCCTGGCCGGCGTCACGCCCTGGCTGCCGGTCGGCGAGCTTGCCGAGGGCGTCCCGGAGCGTCTGGTGGCCACCGCGCACCGGCTTCTGGAGGCGAACAAGGACCGTCCGGGCCGGCGGACGACCCCGCCCCGGCGCGGAGGCGAGCTCCTCTACGTCTACGGCCGCGGCGGCCGCCCGTGTCCGCGCTGCGGCACCCCGGTGCGCAGGGCGGAGCTGGCCGACCGCGTGACGTACTGGTGCCCCGGCTGTCAGAAGGGTCCGCAACAGGAGCCGCCGCACTAATTGACGGGCCGTCAGATACGGTCGTACGGTCCCGGCATGGCCCTCACCGCGTACGACCTCACCGGCCGCACCGCGTTCGTCACGGGCGCGGCGAGCGGCATCGGCCGCGCGTCCGCGACGCTCCTCGCCGAGGCGGGCGCGACCGTCCACTGCGCGGACCGTGACGAGACCGGCCTGAAGGAGACCGCGGCCCTGATCGCCCGCCAGGGCGGCACCGCACACGTCCACCCGCTCGACGTCACCGACCGGGCCGCCCTCGCCGCCGCCGTACGCGCCGCGGGCCCGCTGCACGTCATGGCGGCGGTCGCCGGGATCATGCACACGAGCACGGTCCTGGAGACCCGCGACGAGGACCTCGACCGGATCCTGGCGGTGAACTTCAAGGGCGTGCTGTACGCCTGCCAGGAGGCGGTCCGCTCGATGATCGAGCACGGTGTGCCCGGCTCCGTCGTGACCATGGCCTCGGGGGCGATGGACACCGCGAGCCCGGGCCTGCTCTGCTACAGCGTCGCCAAGGCGGCCGTCGTGCAGCTGACCAAGACGCTGGCCGCCGAGGTGGGGCGGCACGGCATCCGGGTGAACGCGGTCGCGCCGGGCTGGGTCCGCACGCCCATGACGGACCGCCACGAGCCGGCCGCCCAGGAGCAGGCCGAGGCCGCGATGGTGCGCGTCTCACCGCTCGGCCGGGTGGGCGAGCCGACGGACGTCGCCCACGCGGTCCTCCATCTCGCCTGCGACGCCTCGTCGTTCACGACGGGCCAGATCCTGCGCCCCAACGGCGGCGTTGCGATGCCCTGGTGAGCGAGAGCCAACACGACAAGCCCCACCGACGAGCCGGCGAGCCGTCCACAGACGAGCCACCCACCGACGCCCAGCCGACCAACCGTCAGCCGCCCGACCGCCCCCCGGTCCCGCCGGACCGACCGGACCCCCCACCCCTCCCGGTAGAGGCGGCCACGTGCACCGGCAGCAGGCTCAGCCCCCAGCCGCCCGCGGCCACCGCCCCCTCGACCGGCCCCGTCTCCCCCGGCACCAGCAGCAGGCGCGCCACCGCCCACCACCAGAGCCCACCGGCCACCAGTCCGGCCGCGACCAGCGTGAGCGTCACCAGCGGAACCCGTCGCCGTACCATGGCCGCCTCCTCCGGTCGACGCTAGTCCCGCAGGATCACCCGGCGGGAGGGCGCACAAGAGGCAACCCCGGCGCACGGGACGCGTATGGCCCTGCGTGACGCCACGATCAGGCGCTCTCCGCCTGGAACATCCACGAATGCTTCTCGAGGTCGGCCGTGAGCCCGATCAGGATGTCCTGCGTCACCGGATCCGGCTCCTCGGTCGCCTCGATCCGCTCGCGCATCCGTGTCACGACCGCGCCCAGCGCGGCGACCAGGATGTCCACGGCCTCCGCGTCCTTGATCCAGCCCTCCGGGACGGTGCCGATGGCGCTCGCGGACGCCACGGTCGAGGCGCGCCCGTCCGGGGTCACGCCGATCGCCGAGGCACGTTCGGCCACCGTGTCGGAGTGCAGCCGGGCCGTGGTGACGACCTCGTCGAGCTGGAGGTGGACGGAGCGGAAGCGGGGACCGATGACGTTCCAGTGGACCTGCTTGGCCACCAGGGCGAGGTCGACCAGGTCGACCAACGCTCCCTGCAGTGCGTTGCCCACCGTCTTGAGGGCGGTGTCGGACAGGGAGCTCTTCACGACGGACATGCGACATCTCCAAACGGTCGTACGTTCCCCCACCATGGCACGCATCACCCGAATCCGGCATCTCAAACAAACCGGACCGGAGTTCGTGCGCGAGCGAACCGGAGTTCGTGCGCGAGCGAGGTGCGGGACGCGAACGAGGCAAGGAAAAAGCCCCGGCCATGCGCCCGTAAGGGCACACGCCGGGGCTTTGCCCCACTTCGTTCGTGCTGCTCGGCTCAGGCGGCGACGACGTCCACGGCCTCCGCGGGCGCCTTGATGGTCACCCGCTCGGTGGGCACACCGGCCACCGACGTCACCGACACCGAGTTGAGCATCGGTCGCACCGGCGCCGGCACCGGTTCGCTCGCCGCTGCCGACTCGGCCAGTTCGGCCAGCGACAGCTCGTCGCTCACTTCACGCATGAGCTCGGACATCCGTACGTCCAGCGCGTCGCAGATCGCGGAGAGCAGCTCGGAGGAAGCCTCCTTCTGCCCCCGCTCCACCTCGGAGAGATAGCCGAGCGAAACTCGGGCGGACGAGGAGACTTCGCGCAGAGTACGGCCCTGGCGCTGGCGCTGCCGACGCAGCACGTCACCCAACAGGCGACGGAGCAGAATCATCGGTGGCTCCCTCCTCGGACCGCGTAGCCGCATCCTTCACGCCCCACCGTACAGCCTCGCGCCGCGGCCGTGCGGGGAGCGATGTCGTGTTCACTCATGGCTGCAAACATCAATCTCCCCCGTTCTGTTCCGTATCCTGTGCCCGCGCATTTTCCGAGTGTTCGTCGCCGAGCAGTTCACTGAGCAATTCGAGCACGCTCCGTACACTCTCTCTACGGATTTCCGCTCGATCGCCGTTCAACCGCAGCGACGCCACCTTCCCCGCCCCGGCCGCCCCGGCGGACTCGCCCCCGGGGCCGGCGACCGCCACGTACACGGTCCCGACCGGCTGTCCGTCCTGCGGTTCCGGCCCCGCGACGCCGGTCGTCGCGATGCCCCAGTCGGCGCCGAGCCTGACCCGCACACCGGCCGCCATCTGCAGCGCGACCTCCGGGTCGACCGCGCCGCGCTCCGCCAGGAGGGTCCCGTCCACGCCGAGGATCTGCTCCTTCAGGGGCGTGGCGTAGGCCGTGACGGAGCCGCGGAAGCCCTTCGAGGACCCGGGCGCGGCGGTGAGCTCCGCGGCCACGAGACCGCCCGTCAGGGACTCCGCGACGGCCACGGTCTCACCACGCAGCGCGAGCAGCCGGAGCACCCGGGCGGCCTCGTTCATCGTCCGTCCGCCTCCGTGCTGCCGGCGCCGGCCGCCGCCGCGCGCTCCGCCGCGAGTCCCCTGCGCCTCAGGACGACCGCCTGTCGCACGTAGTCCAGGCCGGTGACGACCGTCAGCACGACGGCCACCGCCATCACCCACCAGCGCAGGGTGGCGAGTGGACCGGTGAGCATCAGGACGTACATGCCCACGGCCGTGCCCTGGGCGAGCGTCTTCATCTTGCCGCCGCGACTGGCCGGGATCACTCCGTGCCGGATCACCCAGAAGCGCATCAGCGTGATGCCGAGTTCACGGGCCAGGATCACGCCCGTCACCCACCACGGCAGGTCGCCCAGCGCGGACAGGCTGATCAGTCCGGCCGCCATGATCGCCTTGTCGGCGATCGGGTCGGCGATCTTCCCGAAGTCGGTGACCAGGTTGTACGTCCTGGCCAGGTGCCCGTCGAAGACGTCCGTGATCATGGCGACGGCGAACGCCGCCCAGGCCCAGGCCCGCCACGCGGGGTCGTGCCCGCCGTCCTGGAGCAGCAGCACCACGAAGCCGGGCACGAGCACCAGCCGGACCATGGTGAGGATGTTCGCGATGTTCCACAGGCTGGCCTGGTTGACGGCCGCAGCGCCCAGCTTGCCGCGCGGCGCCGGCCTACCGGTCCCGCCCGTCGCGGATGCCGGGACTCCGGTCATCTGCCCGCCTCCTCATCCAGACAGTCGGCCACGAGGTCGACACCCTCGGTGTCGACGACCTTGGCCCTGACCATACGGCCCGGGGCCAGGCCGAGGCCCTCGGCCGAGTCCGCGGGGAGGAGCACCTGGCCGTCGGTCTCGGGCGCCTGGTGGGCGGCCCGGCCGATCCAGCCGTCCTCCTCCTCGTCGAAGGATTCGACCAGTACTTCCAGGGTCTCGCCGATCCGCTCTTCCGCGCGCTGGGCGGTGAGCTCCTCGGCGAGCCGGGACAGGTGGGCGAGGCGCTCGTCGATCACGTCCTGGTCGAGCTTGTGCTCGTAACCGGCCGCCTCGGTGCCGTCCTCGTCGGAGTAGCCGAAGACGCCGATGGCGTCAAGGCGGGCATGCGTGACGAAGCGTTCCAGCTCGGCGAAGTCCGCCTCGGTCTCGCCGGGGAAGCCGACGATGAAGTTGGAGCGGGCACCGGCGGCCGGCGCCTTGGAGCGGATGGTGTCCAGGAGCTCCAGGAAGCGGTCGGTGTCGCCGAAGCGGCGCATCGCCCGCAGCACGTCCGGCGCGCTGTGCTGGAAGGACAGGTCGAAGTACGGCACGACCTTCTCGGTCGAGGTGAGCACGTCGATGAGGCCGGGGCGCATCTCGGCGGGCTGCAGGTAGCTGACCCGGACGCGCTCGATGCCGTCGACGGCGGCCAGCTCGGGCAGCAGGCTCTCCAGGAGGCGGATGTCGCCGAGGTCCTTGCCGTACGAGGTGTTGTTCTCCGATACCAGCATGACCTCCTTCACGCCCTGCTCGGCGAGCCAGCGGGTCTCGTTCAGCACGTCCGAGGGGCGGCGCGAGACGAAGGAGCCGCGGAAGGACGGGATGGCGCAGAAGGTGCAGCGCCGGTCGCAGCCGGAGGCCAGCTTCACGGAGGCGACGGGGCTGGTGTCCAGGCGGCGGCGCAGGGGCGCGCGCGGCCCGGAGGCGGGCGCGAGCCCGTCGGGCAGGTCGGCCGGCACGTTCTCGGGCGCCAGAGGCGCCTCAGGGGCCTCAGGAGCCTCGGGGGCGGCCACGGAGCCGTGCCCGGGCAGTGCCACGGACGCGGCGGCCTGCTGGCGCTCCACGGGCGACAGCGGCAGCAGCTTGCGCCGGTCACGGGGGGCGTGCGCCTCGACGCTGCCGCCGCTGAGGATGGTCTGGAGGCGGCCGGAGATGTCGGCGTAGTCGTCGAAGCCCAGCACGCCGTCGGCCTCGGGAAGGGCCTCGGCGAGCTCCTTGCCGTAGCGCTCGGCCATGCAGCCGACGGCGACGACGGCCTGGGTGCGGCCGTGGTCCTTCAGATCGTTGGCCTCGAGGAGGGCGTCGACGGAGTCCTTCTTGGCGGCTTCGACGAATCCGCAGGTGTTGACGACGGCGACGTCTGCGTCCTCGGCGTTCTCGACGAGCTCCCAGCCGTCCGCTGCCAAGCGGCCTGCGAGCTCCTCCGAGTCCACCTCGTTACGGGCGCAGCCGAGAGTGACAAGGGCGACGGTACGGCGTTCGGGCATGGACTCAAGACTACTTCGTCCCGGCCGTACCTCCGTCGCGCAGGGTTCACCTGCGCGACGGGCGTCACATCGTGCGGGGCTCAGCCGGCCTGCGGGTCGCCCTTGGTGTAGGACAGGCGCTCGACCTGGCCGGACTCGAACGAGTCCTCGATCTTCTTGCCGTTGACGTAGAGCTCGATCGGCCCGGCGTTGCCGAGGATCAGGTCGATGCGCTCGTCGTCCTGGAAGGTCTTGGACTCGCCCTCCAGGAGGAGCCCGTCGAAGAGCAGCTTGCCGTCGGCGCCCTTGGCCGAGATCCAGCTCTTGTCGTCGGTCGCGGTGAGCCTGACCGTGACCTTGTCCTGCGGGACCGCCGCGATGGCGCTCTCGGAGGGCACGGGCTTCGGCGGGGCGGGCTTGACCGGCTTGGGCTTGGCGGGGGCGGTGGTGGTCTTGGTCGCCGGGGCGGGGCCTTCCGCGGACGCGCCCGCGCCGCCGGTGCTGTCGGTCCCGTTGAACATCGTGAAGCCGACGAAGCCGACGACGGCGACGATCGCCGCGACCATGGCGGCGGTCCAGTTGGGACGGCGCGGCTCGGGGCGGATCCGCTCCGCCTCGAACAGCGGTGCGGCGGGGGTCGGCGCGGGGCGGCCGCCGTGCCCGGCGTCGTACTGTTCGATCAGCGGTGCCGGATCGAGCCCGACGACACGCGCGAGGGTGCGGATGTGCCCGCGGGCGTAGACGTCGCCGCCGCAGCGCGAGAAGTCGTCCTCCTCGATCGCGTGCACGATCGGGACGCGCACCCGGGTGGAGGCGCTGACCTCTTCGACGGTGAGACCGGCGGCGACACGGGCCTGCTGGAGGGCACGACCGATCGAATCCCGGTCATCTGCCGGGAAGTTCCGGTCGTCCTCGGGGGATTCGGGGGAGTTGCCGATGGACACGAGAGCGCCTTTCGAGCGTGTAGCCACCTGCTGGATGTTCAGTCTATGGGTGGTACGAAAGGGTGGGGCAACCGGGCGGGCGTCGTTTGTACGCCATGAGGCTGGGATGTACGCCGTGAGGCGGGGACGTACGCCGTGAGGCTGGGACGAGGTTCTTCCCCTCCCTCCAACTTGACGTACGCCCAAGGGAAACGGTTGCCCACCTTCCCTTACGAGTGAGTCTCGGCCGGGTCTCGTTACGGCCGCTGCGCCACCCGGGCCCGGTCAGGCCCCGTCCTCCCCGCGGATCACGGCGAGCACCGCGTCCAGTTCGTCCGGCTTGACCAGCACGTCTCGCGCCTTGGATCCCTCGCTCGGCCCGACGATGTTCCGCGACTCCATCAGGTCCATGAGCCGGCCGGCCTTGGCGAAGCCCACGCGCAGCTTGCGCTGGAGCATCGAGGTGGAGCCGAACTGGGTCGAGACCACCAGCTCGGCGGCCTGGCACAGCAGGTCGAGGTCGTCGCCGATCTCCTCGTCGATCTCCTTCTTCTGCTTGGTCCCCACGGTGACGTCGTCCCGGAAGACGGGCGCCATCTGGTCCTTGCAGTGCTGGACGACGGCGGCGACCTCGTGCTCGGTGACGAAGGCGCCCTGCATGCGGACCGGCTTGTTCGCGCCCATCGGCAGGAACAGCCCGTCGCCCTTGCCGATGAGCTTCTCGGCGCCGGGCTGGTCGAGGATGACGCGGCTGTCGGCGAGCGAGGAGGTGGCGAAGGCGAGCCGTGACGGCACGTTCGCCTTGATCAGACCGGTGACCACGTCCACCGACGGCCGCTGGGTGGCGAGCACCAGATGGATGCCTGCCGCGCGGGCCAGCTGGGTGATGCGCACGATCGCGTCCTCGACGTCCCTCGGCGCGACCATCATCAGGTCGGCGAGCTCGTCGACGATCACCAGGAGGTACGGGTAGGTCTTGAGCTCGCGCTCGCTGCCGGGCGGCAGCTGGACCTTGCCGTCCCGGATCGCCTGGTTGAAGTCGTCGATGTGCCGGAAGCCGAAGGCCGCGAGGTCGTCGTAGCGCAGGTCCATCTCGCGCACCACCCACTGCAGGGCCTCGGCGGCCTTCTTGGGGTTGGTGATGATCGGGGTGATCAGGTGCGGGATGCCCTCGTACGCGGTGAGCTCGACCCGCTTGGGGTCGACGAGCACCATCCGGACGTCCTCCGGCGTCGCCCTTATCATCACCGAGGTGATCAGGCAGTTGATGCAGGACGACTTGCCGGAGCCGGTGGCGCCGGCCACGAGGATGTGCGGCATCTTCGCCAGGTTGGCCATCACGTAGCCGCCCTCGACGTCCTTGCCGAGCGCCACCAGCATCGGGTGATCGTCCTCCGCCGCCTCCGCGAGGCGCAGCACGTCGCCGAGGTTGACCATCTCCCGGTCGGTGTTCGGGATCTCGATGCCGACCGCGGACTTGCCCGGGATCGGCGAGATGATCCGCACGTCGGGGCTGGCCACGGCGTACGCGATGTTCTTGGTGAGCGCGGTGATCTTCTCGACCTTGACGGCCGGACCGAGCTCCACCTCGTAGCGGGTGACCGTCGGGCCGCGGGTGAAGCCGGTGACGGCCGCGTCGACCTTGAACTCGGCGAAGACGTTGGTGAGCGAGTCCACGATGGCGTCGTTGGCGGCGCTGCGCGTCTTGCCCGGCCCGCCGCGCTCCAGCAGGTCCATGGAGGGCAGGGAGTACGTGATGTCGCCGGCGAGCTGGAGCTGCTCGGCCCGGGCCGGCAGCTCGGTCGGCTCGGGCGCCGGCTTCGTCAGGTCGGGCACCGCCCCGCCCGTCCGGTCCTTCGCGGCGCCCCGCGCCGTCGGCAGGGGCACGGAGGACGGCGCTTCCTCGGCGTCGGCGGCGGCCACGTCGGCGTCCGCGGCGGAGGCCGCCACGGCGGCGGCCCGCTCGGCGGTGACGTCCCGGGTCAGGTCGGCGACCAGCGGGGACGGCGGCATGCCGTTGAGGACGGCGCCGTCCAGCGCGGCGGCCGCCGCGGCGGCCACGTCGACCGGGTCGAGGCCCGTGGTGTCGAAGGCGGAGGCGGGCGGGGTACGGCGCCGGCCGCGCCGCTCCAGGGCCACGGCCTCCGCGCGGTCGGGGTCGTACTCGCCGGAGCCGGGCGCGCGCCGGCGCACCGGCCGGGCCGCCCGGGGCGCGTCGTCACGCCAGTCGTCGCCGTACTCCTCGTGTCCGCCGGTCCCCTCCGGCGCGTGCTCCGGCTCGACGAGACCGAGCCGGGCGCCAAGGGCGCGCAGCCGCTGCGGAATGGCGTTGACGGGCGTGGCCGTGACCACGAGCAGACCGAAGACCGTGAGCAGCACCAGCATGGGCACCGCCAGGACCTCGCCCATCATGAAGACCAGCGGTTTGGACGCGGCCCAGCCGATGAGGCCGCCGGCGTCCTGCATGGCCTGGGTGCCGTCGCCGCGGCCGGGCGAGCCGCACGCGATGTGCACCTGCCCGAGCACGCCGATGACCAGCGCGGACAGACCGATGACGATCCGCCCGTTGGCCTCCGGCTTCTCCGGGTAGAGGATCAGCCGCACGCCGATCGCGCCGAGCAGCAGCGGGACCAGCAGGTCGAGCCGCCCGAAGGCGCCGGTGACCAGCATCTCCACCAGGTCGCCGACGGGGCCGCGCAGATGCGACCAGGTGCCGGCGGCGACGATCAGGGCGACGCCGAGCAGCAGCAGCGCGAGGCCGTCCTTGCGGTGCGCCGGGTCGAGGCCCTTGGCGCCCCGCCCTATCCCCCGGAACATCGCTCCCACGGCGTGCGCGAGTCCGAGCCAGATCCCGCGCACCAGCCGGTAGACGCCACCGGTGGGTGACGGAGCCGGGCGGGGCGCGGCCTTCTTCGCCGCCGTCTTGCGCGCGGGTGCGCGCTTGGCGGGCGCGGCCTTCTTCGCCGGCGCCTTCTTCGCGGGGGGTTTGGCGGGCGACTTGGCGGCCACCGCCTTCTTCGCGGTACCGCTCGTACGGCCGGCGGCTCGCGGCTTCGCGGTGCCCGCCGTGCCCTGGGAACCCTTGCCGGACGTACGTGAGGCCATGGTGCTGAGGTTACCTGCGCAACCGGCCGGGGAAACAGCGCTCCCTGCGCTCACCCGTTCGTGTCGTTCCCGCCACGGCGGGAAACTGACGCCCGCTCACGCCGGGCACCGCTCCGATGACGGTGCGTCAGCTCCGCGCGGGCCGGTGCGTCAGCCCGCCACGGCCGGTGCGTCAGCACCGCCAGGGCCGGTGGGTCAGTTCCTCGCGGGCCGGTGCGTCAGCTCTGCGAGGGCAGGGTGGGCGCGCCGCCCGTACCCGGCTCGAGGGCGTCGAGGGCCCGGCGCAGACCCGTGAGCTTGCGCTCCAGGTGTGCGGCGGTGGCGACGGCCGCCGCGTCCGCGGAGTCGTCGTCGAGCTGCTTGGACAGCGCCTCGGCCTGCTCCTCGACCGCGGCGAGCCGGGCCGAGAGCTCGGCGAGCAGTCCCGCCGACTCCTTGGTCTGGCCGTTCGTGCCGCCGCCCTCCAGCTGGAGGCGGAGCAGCGCGGCCTGCTCGCGGAGCTGACAGTTCTTCATGTACAGCTCGACGAAGACGGAGACCTTGGCGCGCAGCACCCACGGGTCGAAGGGCTTGGAGATGTAGTCGACCGCGCCCGCCGCGTACCCGCGGAAGGTGTGGTGCGGGCCGTGGTTGATGGCGGTGAGGAAGATGATCGGGATGTCCCGGGTCCGCTCGCGCCGCTTGATGTGCGCGGCCGTCTCGAAACCGTCCATGCCGGGCATCTGGACGTCCAGCAGAATGACCGCGAAGTCGTCGGTCAGCAGCGCCTTGAGCGCTTCCTCCCCGGACGATGCCCGCACCAGTGTCTGATCGAGCGCGGAGAGAATGGCCTCCAGCGCCAGCAGATTCTCCGGCCGGTCATCGACCAGGAGGATCTTGGCCTTCTGCACCATGCCCCGTCCTCCTCGCCCCGGCACTGGCTCTCTCCGGCTCTGCGTGCCGGGGGAAGCACCGGGCGCCGCCCCAGAAGACGACTCCCATGCGCCGTCCGTCCTTGTGCCGGTCATCGTAGCCGCACCCCGCCCGTCGCCACACCCTGTCACCGCATTGTCACGGAGCACGCAAGAGCGTGCCCCTCCGTCGAACGCGGTGGGAGACCAGAAGGTTCCCCGTCCGGCGGGCTCTCACACCCGTGTGGCGACGGCCGGCCAGCGGGCCGTCGCCCCTCAGGACGGGCCTCCCGACGGGACGAGCCCGTGGGGAGGCCCCTGGGAAGTCCCCCGGGAGTCCCCGGCGACCCGAGGGTCCCTGGGGACTCCCTGGCGAGCCCTCGGGGCCCCGCTAGCGCCCCTCTCCCCGCATCCACTGCTCCATCACCGTCAGCAGGTAGTCCGGGTCGACCGGCTTCGTCACGTAGTCCGAGGCCCCGGACTCGATCGCCTTCTCCCGGTCGCCCTTCATCGCCTTGGCCGTCAGCGCGATGATCGGCAGCCCCGCGAACTGCGGCATCCGCCGGATCGCCGTGGTCGTCGCGTATCCGTCCATCTCGGGCATCATGATGTCCATCAGCACCACCGAGACGTCCTCGTGCTGCTCCAGGACCTCGATGCCCTCGCGCCCGTTCTCCGCGTACAGCACCGCGAGCCCGTGCTGCTCCAGGACGCTGGTGAGCGCGAACACGTTACGGATGTCGTCGTCGACGATCAGGACCTTCTCACCCGCGAACGTGAACACCGGACGCGGCTCGGGCTCCGGCCGCTCCTCCTCCGCCGCCTGGTCGCCCTTCCCGGGCTGCCCCGGCACCTGCGCCACCTGGTCCACCGTCTTGCGGCGGTGCCGGAACAGCGCTCCCGCCCCCGACCTGGCCTCGGCGTGCGCCGGTGCGGGCGCGAAGTGCACCAGACCCTCCGCGGTCTCCGGCTCGGCACCGAGCCGGCCCCCCGGCCCCACAGAGTCGGGCACACGCCCCGACACCCCCGGCCCTACCCGGCCCAACAGCCTTTCCAAC
>NZ_JBHXFE010000050.1:4647-8387 GCF_042722475.1 Streptomyces sp. NPDC127092 | reverse complement strand
TGTTCAGCTTTTGGGGGGGGGTGCGGAAACAGCCCCCCCCCTCCCACCTTGTTCTTGGTGGGCTGGGGGGCGGGCGAGAGGTACACCCCCCCCCCCTTTTCCTCCCTCTCGCCCCCGCCCCGGCCCTCCGGATCCAGCTGGTCGGGCCCCTGCCCGGACGACGCCGGCTCGACCGGGCTCAGCGGCAGGTACAGGGTGAAGGTCGAGCCGCGGCCCGGCTCGCTCGCCGCGTAGATCTCGCCGCCGAGCAGCCGCGCGATCTCCCGGCTGATCGACAGCCCCAGGCCCGTACCGCCGTACTTCCGGCTGGTCGTGCCGTCGGCCTGCTTGAACGCCTCGAAGATCACCCGCATCTTCCCGGCCGCGATGCCGATACCGGTGTCCGTCACCGAGAAGGCGATCATCTCGGCCTCCGGGTCGCGCAGCGTCCCCGCCTCCAGGAGCTGCTCCCTGATCGACTGCGGCACGTCCCCGCCGGCCGGGCGGATCACCAGCTCCACGGCACCGGTGTCGGTGAACTTCACCGCGTTCGACAGCAGGTTGCGCAGCACCTGGAGGAGCCGCTGCTCGTCCGTGTGCAGCGTGGCGGGCAGCTCCGGCGAGACCCGCACCGAGAAGTCGAGCCCCTTCTCCGCGGTCAGCGGCCGGAAGGTGGCCTCCACGTAGTCGACGAGCTGCACCAGCGCGATCCGCGTCGGCGAGACGTCCATCTTGCCCGCCTCGACCTTCGACAGGTCGAGGATGTCGTTGATCAGCTGGAGCAGGTCCGAGCCCGCGCCGTGGATGGTCTCCGCGAACTCGACCTGCTTCGGCGTCAGGTTCGCGTCCGCGTTGTCGGCGAGCAGCTTCGCCAGGATCAGCAGCGAGTTGAGCGGCGTGCGCAGCTCGTGCGACATGTTCGCCAGGAACTCGGACTTGTAGCGCATGGAGACCGCGAGCTGTTCGGCACGCTCCTCCAGGACCTGCCGGGCCTCCTCGATCTCGGTGTTCTTCACCTCGATGTCCCGGTTCTGCCGGGCGAGGAGTTCGGCCTTGTCCTCCAGCTCCGCGTTGGAGTTCTGCAGCTCCTTCTGCCGGTGCTCCAGCTCAGCCGACCGCTCCCGCAGCTGCTCGGTGAGCTCCTGCGACTGCTGGAGCAGCACCTCGGTACGGGTGTTGACGCTGATGGTGTTGACCGTCGTCGCGATCAGCTCGGCGATCTGGTTGAGGAAGTCCCGCTGGATCTGCGTGAACGGCTGGAAGGACGCCAGCTCGATCACGCCGAGCACCCGGCCCTCGAACAGCACGGGCAGCACGATCACATGGGCCGGGGCGGCCTCGCCCAGACCCGAGGAGATCTTCAGATAGCCCGGCGGCACGTTGACCTGGATGGTCCGCTTCTCCTCGGCCGCCGTACCGATCAGGGTCTCGCCCGGCCGGAAGGAGGTCGGCATCGAGCCGGCGGAGTAGCCGTAACTGCCGCGCATCCGCAGCTCGTACGGGCCCTCGCCCTCCCCGACCGACTCGGCGTCGTTGACGTTCGAACCGGTCGGCATCGCCACGAAGAAGGCGCCGTGCTGCGCCGACACCACCGGCGTCAGCTCGCTCATGATGAGCGAGGCGACGTCGTCCAGGTCCCGGCGGCCCTGCATCAGACCGGAGATGCGGGCCAGGTTGCCCTTCAGCCAGTCCTGCTCCTCGTTGGCGAGGGTGGTGTCGCGCAGGTTGGCGATCATGGTGTTGATGTTGTCCTGGAGCGCCTGGATCTCGCCGGCCGCGTCCACGCCGTCGATCTTCAGGTTGAGGTCGCCGCGGGTCACCGCCGTGGCGACGGCCGCGATGGCGCGCACCTGCCGGGTCAGGTTCCCGGCCATCTCGTTCACGGACTCGGTCAGGTCCCGCCAGGTGCCGTCCACGTCACGGACCCGGGCCTGACCGCCCAGCTGCCCGTCGGTGCCCACCTCGCGGGCCACCCTGGTGACCTCCTCCGCGAAGTTCGACAGCTGGTCGACCATCGTGTTGATGGTGTTCTTCAGCTCCAGGATCTCGCCCTGCGCGTCGATGTCGATCTTCTTGGTGAGGTCGCCCTTGGCGATGGCGGTGGTGACGGCGGCGATCTGGCGCACCTGACCGGTCAGGTTGGAGGCCATCGAGTTCACCGACTCGGTCAGGTCCTTCCAGGTGCCCGAGACGCCGGGCACCCGTGCCTGGCCGCCCAGTTCGCCCTCGGTGCCCACCTCGCGGGCCACGCGGGTCACCTCGTCGGCGAACGACGACAGCGTCGTCACCATGGTGTTCACGGTGTCGGCGAGCTCGGCGACCTCGCCGCGCGCCTCGACCGTGACCTTCTTCGTCAGGTCGCCGTTGGCGACGGCCGCGGACACCCGGGAGATGTTCCGCACCTGGCTGGTCAGGTTGTTGGCCATCAGGTTGACGTTGTCGCTCAGGTCCTTCCAGATGCCGGTCACGCCGCGCACCCGCGCCTGGCCGCCCAGGATGCCCTCGGTGCCCACCTCACGGGCCACCCGCGTCACCTCGTCGGCGAAGTTCGACAGCTGGTCCACCATCGTGTTGACGGTCGTCACCAGCTCCAGGATCTCGCCCTTGGCGTCGACGGTGATCTTCTTCGACAGGTCGCCCTTGGCGACCGCCGTGGTGACCTCGGCGATGTTCCGGACCTGGAAGGTCAGGTTGTTCGCCATCATGTTCACCGACTGGGTGAGGTCCTTCCAGGTGCCGGAGACACCCTGCACCTCGGCCTGGCCGCCCAGGATGCCCTCGGTGCCCACCTCACGGGCCACCCGCGTCACCTGGTCGGCGAAGCTGGACAGCTGGTCCACCATCGTGTTGAGGGTGTTCTTCAGCTCCAGGATCTCGCCGCGCGCGTCCACGTCGATCTTCTGCGACAGGTCACCGCGGGCCACCGCGGTGGCGACCTGCGCGATGTTGCGCACCTGGGCGGTCAGGTTCCCGGCCATGCCGTTCACCGAGTCCGTCAGGTCGCGCCACACACCGGCCACGCCCGGCACCACGGCCTGGCCGCCGAGGCGGCCGTCGGTGCCCACCTCACGGGCCACCCGGGTCACCTGCTCGGCGAACGCGGACAGCTGGTCGACCATCGTGTTGATGGTGTTCTTCAGCTCCAGGATCTCGCCGCGCGCGTCCACGTCGATCTTCTGCGACAGGTCACCGCGCGCCACCGCCGTCGTCACCTGGGCGATCTGCCGCACCTGCGAGGTCAGGTTGCCGGCCATGAAGTTCACCGAGTCGGTGAGCTCCCGCCAGCGCCCCGACACGCCGTCCACCCGGGCCTGACCGCCGAGCCGGCCCTCCGTGCCCACGTCCCTGGCCATCCGCGTCACCTGGTCGGCGAACGAGGACAGCTGCGACACCATCGTGTTGACGGTGTTCTTCAGCTCCAGCATCTCGCCGGCCACGTCCACCGTGACCTTCTGCGACAGGTCACCGTTGGCCACCGCCGTCGTCACCTGCGCGATGTCCCGCACCTGACCGGTGAGGTTGCGGAACGCCGTGTTCACCGAGTCGGTGAGGTCCTTCCACGTACCCGCGGCGCCCGGCACCTGCGCCTGACCGCCGAGCCGGCCCTCGACGCCGACCTCCCGCGCCACACGGGTCACTTCGGAACCGAACGCGGACAGCTGGTCCACCATCGTGTTGACGGTGTTCTTCAGCTCCAGCATCTCGCCGGCCACGTCCACCGTGACCTTCTGCGACAGGTCACCGTTGGCCACCGCCGTCGT
>NZ_JBHXFE010000050.1:0-4548 GCF_042722475.1 Streptomyces sp. NPDC127092 | reverse complement strand
TCACCTGCGCGATGTCCCGCACCTGCGTGGTGATGTTCCGGAAGACGGTGTTGACCGAGTCCGTCAGGTCCTTCCACGTACCCGCCGCGCCCGGCACCTGCGCCTGACCGCCGAGCAGACCCTGCGCGCCGACCTCGCCGGACACACGCGTCACCTCGTCCGCGAACGTCCGCAGCGTCTCCGTCATCTGGTTGATGGTGTCCGCGAGCTGCGCGATCTCACCGCGCGCCGACACCCGCACCTTCTGCGACAGGTCGCCGTTGGCCACCGCCGTGGTGACCTCGGCGATGCCTCTCACCTGATTGGTGAGATTTCCCGCCATCGTGTTGACGGAATCCGTGAGGTCCTTCCACACACCGGCGACCCCGGCCACCTCGGCCTGACCGCCCAGCTCGCCCTCGGTGCCCACCTCGCGGGCCACCCGGGTCACCTCGGACGAGAACGAGGACAGCTGGTCCACCATGCGGTTGACCGTGTTCTTCAGCTCCAGCATCTCGCCGGCCACGTTCGCCGTGACCTTCTGCGACAGATCGCCGTTGGCCACCGCCGTCGTGACCAGCGCGATGTCCCGCACCTGCGCCGTCAGCCGGTTCGCCATGGTGTTGACCGAATCCGTGAGGTCCTTCCACGAACCGGACATTCCACGCACCTGGGCCTGGCCGCCCAGGATGCCCTCCGTGCCGACCTCCAGGGCGACCCGGGTCACCTCGTCCGCGAACACCGACAGCTGGTCGACCAGGTTGTTCACGGTCCGCGCGACCTTCAGGAACTCCCCGCGCAGCGGCCGCGTCGACCCGTCACCGCCCTCCGAACGCAGCTCCATCCGCTGCCCCAGATCACCCTCGGCCACCGCAGAAAGCACCCGGCCGACCTCGGACACGGGCCGCGCCAGCTCGTCGACCAGCGCGTTCGCCGCCTCGATGGTCGCCGCCCACGACCCCTCGGCCGCCCCGGCCTCCAGCCGCTCCGACAGCTTGCCCTCGCGGCCCACCACCCGGCGCACCCGCGCGAACTCGCCCGTCAGATGCGACTGCCGGTCCGCGACCTCGTTGAAGACGGCCGCGATCTCCGCCATCACCCCGTCACCGGACACGGTCAGGCGCTTGCGGAAGTTACCGTCCCGCATCGACACCAGGGCGGCCAGCAGCCGCTGCAGCGCCGCCGCGTCCACCTGCACCGTGCCCCCGCCCCGGGACCGGCCGCCGCCCTTCGGCCGCGAACCGCCACCGCGCCGCGTCGTCGTGCCAGACTCCACCGTGTCCCTCCCGAAGGGGTCGACCGTTCTGCTCGGGCTCTCGGGGAGAGCTTCCCCAGTGTTCCACCATGGCGCACCCCGCAGCTGGCCCACGACCGTAACCCACAACCTCCACGACTCGTTACGCCACCGGGCAGGGCTTCCCCTTCGCCCGGTTCCGCCCCAGTGAGAAGCGGACCCCCGGGCCGAGCGGAGTCACAACAGTTCGGCAGCTTCGAAGCTCGTGCGCCGACCTGAGACGCGAGATGCGTCACCTCGGTGTTCAGGGGTGCCCCTCTCTGGGGATACCCCTGAACACCGAGTCAGCGGCCCCACTACCCTGTATGTCCGAGCCAGGGAACGGGCGCGTCAGCAGGGGGCACCGGCACATGGGGAGTTCAGTGATCACCGCGCGGGCGGCTGCCACCTTCGAACCCGTCGGGCGGTCCGTCGCGACCGCCCGCGCCTTCGTCAGGGACACACTCCAGGGCTGGGGATACGCCGAGGTCGTCGACGACGCCGTCGTCCTCACCAGCGAACTCGTCACCAACGCCGTCATCCACGCCGGGACCGCCGCCGACGTCCTCTGCCTCCGCAGCGACGACGGCGTCCGCATCGAGGTCGCCGACCGCTACCCCGAGCGCGAGATCCCCCTCCAGCAGGCCCGCACCATGGGCAGCCCCGACCGCGAGAACGGCCGGGGCCTTCTGCTCTGCGCCACCCTCGCCACCCGCTGGGGCGTCGACTACAGCCCCACCCGCAAACACGTCTGGTTCCACCTCGACCTCCCCGAACGCCCCGTGGGCACCCGCTCCGCCGGCCCCGTCCTGCCCGACCCGCTCCTCCCCCTCACCGACAGCCGGGTCCGCGTCGCCGTCGTCCAGATCGACGCCACCGACGCCATCTCCGCCTGGAACGAGGACGCCGAGGAACTCTTCGGATACGGCGCCGAGCAGGTCACCGGCAAACCCCTCGGCGACCTCGCCGCCTGGCCCCACACACCCGGCATCGGCACCGGCCTCGCCGAGGCCCTCCGCCTCTCCCGCTGGGAGGGCAGCTACGGCATCCGCTGCGCCGACGGCCGCGTCATCCCCGTCTACGCCTCGCACCTCCGGGTCCGCGACGCCCAGGGCGAACCCTCCACCGTCTGCCTCCTGGTACGGGAGTACGAGCGCGCCGTCCTCCAGACACCGCAGCGCCCCGCCGCCTCCGAGCCCGGCGGCGACAACCGCGGCGGCGCCGCCGACCCCTTCGAGGTCTTCATCGGCTCGCCCGCCCCGGACGACCTCGACGGCCTCCTCCAGCGCACGGTGGAACGCGCCCGCGACATGCTCGACGGCGACTCCGCCTTCCTCCTCCTCGCCACCGACGACGAGACCGAACTCGAGGTACGGGCCACCACGGGCCTGCCCTCCGCCCGCCAGCGCTTCGCCCGCGTCCCCGTCGAGACCGGCGCCAGCCGCTACGGCTCCGCCCGCATGCCCGCCGTCCACGAGGACCTCGCCGCCGTACCCGGCGCCGTACCGCTCCTCGAAGGCACCGGGATGCGCTCGGTCGTGACGGTCCCTCTGAAGGTCGAGGGCCGCCTCACCGGCTCCCTCGGCGTCGCCGCCGAAGGCCCCAACCGCTATTCCAACGAGGAGGCCCTGCGCCTCCAGTTCGCCGCCGACCGCATCGCCCTGGCCGTGGAATCCGCGCGCCTCGGCGAACTCGAACGGCTCCGCCGCGGCTCCCTCAGCTTCCTCGTCGAGGCCTCCGACCTCCTGGCCGGCACCCTCGACCGCGACCAGACCCTGGCCCTCATGGCCCAGATGACGGTCCCCACCCTGGCCACCTGGTGCGCCGTCTACACGATCGCCGACCAGGCCTCGGACCCGTACCTCTCCTACGTCCTCCACGAGGACGAGGACCTCATCGACGGCCTGAAGGAACTCCTGGTCTCCATCGCCCCGCCCGACCCGGTGCCGACACCCGGCGCCCGGGTCTGGACCGCTCCCGGCGACGCCGCCCACCGGGCCGCGCTCAGCGCGTCCATGCGCGAACTCGGCGGCCCCGGAAGCCCGGTGTCCTCCGGCATCGACACCGCGCTCGCCACAGCGGGCGCCGTCGGCGGCGAGACCGTCGTCCTTCCGCTCGTCGCCCGCAACCGCGTCATCGGCATGCTCACCCTGGGCAAGCCCACCGACGACCACTTCCGCCAGGAGATCCTGGAACTCGCCGAGGACCTGTCCCGGCGGGCCGCCCTGGCCCTCGACAACGCCCGCCTCTACTCGGAGCGCATGGCCATCAGCCGCTCGCTCCAGCGCAGCCTCCTGCCACCCGGCCTCCCCGACATCCCCGGAGTCGAGGTCGACGTCATCTACCGCGCCGCCGGCGAGGGCAACGAGGTCGGCGGCGACTTCTACGACCTCTTCCCCATCCGCGACGGCTCGTACGGCTTCGCCATCGGCGACGTCTGCGGTACGGGACCGGAGGCGGCCGCGGTCACGGGCCTCGCCCGCCACGCCCTGCGCCTCCTCGCCCGGGAGGGCTTCGGCGGCCCCGCCGTCCTGGAACGCCTGAACGCGGCGATCCTCGACGAGGGCGCCCGCAGCCGCTTCCTCACCCTCCTGTACGGCGAGCTCCGCCCGCAGGAGGACGGCTCGGCCGTCCTGAAGATCGTCTGCGCCGGCCATCCGCTGCCGCTCCGGCTCAGCCAGGACGGCACGGTCCGCCCGGCCGCGGACCCGCAGCCGCTCCTCGGTGTCATGGACGACCTGGAGCTCTACGAGCAGACGGTCACCCTGAACCCGGGCGACGTCCTGCTGTGCGTCACGGACGGCGTGACCGAGCGCCGGGAAGGCACCCGGATGCTGGGCGACGACGGCCTCACCGAGGTCCTCAGGTCCTGTACGGGCCTGACGGCCGGCGCGATCACCTCAAGGGTGCTGCGCGCGGTCGAACGCTTCGCCCAGGAGCCGGCCTCGGACGACATGGCGATCCTGGCCCTCCGCATCCCGGAGCCGCACCACTCCTGACACTCCTGATACTCCTGACAAGGGAAGGAGCCGGCCCCGGCGGGGTCCGGCTCCTTCTTCATGCGTCCACTCTGCATCCAGGAAACGCAAAAAGGCCCCCGCCATTAGGCGGGGGCCTTTTCTCTGAGCCCTTTAACGGAATCGAACCGTTGACCTTCTCCTTACCATGGAGACGCTCTGCCGACTGAGCTAAAAGGGCGGGTTGTTCGGCGGCGTCCTACTCTCCCACAGGGTCCCCCCTGCAGTACCATCGGCGCTGAAAGGCTTAGCTTCCGGGTTCGGAATGTAACCGGGCGT
>NZ_JBHXFE010000049.1:14908-62271 GCF_042722475.1 Streptomyces sp. NPDC127092 | reverse complement strand
CCCGTCACGGCGCCCGTCACGGCCCCCGTCACGGAGGCCGGGCCCGAGGACGAAGCCGGGGACGAGACCGGGCCCGGGACCGAGGTCGGGCCCCCCGCCGGAGCGGGCCACGACGGCGGTCGGGCTGACCGGGCCGGTGGCGGCAGCGGCGGCGAGGCCGCCGGGCGGGACGGGGACGCGGGCGGAAGCCCGGGCAAGAGCACGGGCGAGGCCGCCGGGCGGGACGGGCACGCGGGCGGAAGGGGGCGCACAGGTCCTGGCGCGGGCCCCGGCCGTGGCCCGCGCGCCCCGCGTCGGGGCCGGGGTGTCGGGCGGTCTGCCGGTGCGCTCGTGCTCGGGGCTCTGCCCGCGCTCGCCTTTCCCGAGCCCGGTCTGTGGTGGTGGGCGTTCCTCGCGCTCGTGCCTTGGCTGCTGCTGATCCGCGGCGCTCCGGACCCGCGCCGGGCCGGGTACGACGGGTGGTGCGGCGGCTTCGGCTTCATGCTCGCCATGCACCACTGGCTGCTGCCGAGCCTGCACGTCTTCCTGCCGGTGATCGCCGCGCTGCTCGGCCTGCTGTGGTTGCCGTGGGCCCGGCTGGTGCGGGTGATGCTGCGGGGCACGCCGTCGCCGCGCCGGGCGGCGGCCGCGCTGTTCGTGGTGCCCTCCGGCTGGCTCCTGGTCGAGCTGGTCCGCTCGTGGCAGGGCCTGGGCGGTCCGTGGGGACTGCTCGGGGCGAGCCAGTGGCAGGTGCCGGCGGAGCTGCGGCTCGCCGCGGTCGGCGGCGTGTGGCTGGTGAGCTTCCTGGTGGTCGCCGTGAACACGGCCGTCGCGCTGCTCGTGGCCGTGCCGCGGCTGCGGCCGGTCGCGGTGGCCGGTCTGGCCGGTTGCGCCCTGGTGGCCGGCCTCGGCTGGTGGGCCGGGGCGCCGCCACGCGAAGCGGGCACGGTGCGGGTCGCGGTCGTGCAGCCCGGAGTGATCGGGTCGCCGGGTCAGCGCTTCGACCGGGGCGAGGAGCTGACCAGATCGCTCGCCGGGCAGCGGCTCGACCTGGTGGTGTGGGGCGAGAGCAGCGTCGGCGTGGACCTGGTGTCCCGGCCGGACTTCGCGGCCCGGCTGACCGCGCTCTCCCGCGCCGTGGACGCGCCGCTCCTGGTGAACGTGGACGCCCGCCGCTCCGACCGCCAAGGGATCTTCAAGAGCGCGATCCTGGTGAGTGAGGACGGGCCGACGCGGGAGCGCTACGACAAGATGCGGCTCGTCCCCTTCGGCGAGTACGTCCCGGCCCGTGCCGTGCTCGGCTGGGCCACCTCGGTCGGCAAGGCGGCGGGCGAGGACCGGCGGCGCGGCACGGCGCCGGTCGTGATGACGCTGCCCGGCACGGCCGGGCCCGGTCCGGCGGGGCTGCGGATCGGGCCGCTGATCTGCTTCGAGACCGCCTTCCCCGACATGAGTCGCCGGCTCGCCCGGGACGGCGCCGACGTGGTCGTCGCGCAGTCGTCGACCTCGACGTTCCAGGACAGCTGGGCGCCGGCCCAGCACGCCTCGCTCGGCGCGCTGCGGGCGGCGGAGACGGGGCGGCCGGTGGTGCACGCGACGCTGTCCGGGGTCAGCGCCGCGTACGGGCCGGACGGGCGCCGCATCGGCCCGGTGCTGGGCACCGGCAGCAGCGCCGCCGCCGTCTACGAGCTGCCGCTCGCCCGGGGCGGCACGCCGTACGAACGGCTCGGCGACTGGGCGGTGTACGGGGCGGTGGCCGTGACCGTCCTCGTCGTCGCGGCGGGCCTGCCGTGGGGCGGCGCGCTCCGGCGGTTCCGGCGGGACCTGGACGCGCACGAGCCTCCGGGCACGGCCCCGGACGCGGGGACGGCCCCGGACGCACGCCCCGACGCACGCCCGGGCCGGGGTCAGGGCCCGGGTCGGGGTGAGGGCCCGGGCCGGGGTGAGGGCCCGGATTCCTCGGAGCGGTGACGGCTCAGTAGGTCTGGGAGTCCTGGGAGTCCTGGGGCGGGGTCTGGGACCGGTCCTGGGACAGCGCCTCGCGCACCACGTACTCGCACAGCTCGTGGGTCCGCAGCGCGTCCCGCGCGCTGAGCCGGCGTCCCTCCCGCACGGCGTCGAGGAAGGCGAGCACGGCCTGCTCGATGCCGCGCTGACGGGCCACCGGCACCCAGTCGCCGCGCCGCCGCACGCTCGGCTGGCCCTTGTGGTCGATGATCTCGGCGAGGTTGAGGACCTGCCGCTTGGTGTCCTGGCCCGAGACCTCCAGGATCTCCTCGGTGGAGCCGTTCAGCCGGTTCATGATGCCGATGGCGGTGAAGCCGTCCCCGGAGAGCTGGAGCACGACGTGGTGCAGCAGCCCGTCGCGGATCCTGGCGCGCACGTCGGTGTGCTCGACCTCGCCGGGCAGCAGGAAGCGCAGGGTGTCGACGACGTGGATGAAGTCGTCGAGGACGAAGGTGCGGGGGTCCTCGGGCAGTCCGATGCGGTTCTTCTGCATGAGGATCAGTTCGCGCGGGTGGTCGAGGCACTGGGCGTAGCCGGGCGCGAGCCGGCGGTTGAAGCCGACGGCGAGACCGACGCCGCGCTTCTCGGCGAGCTCCACCAGGGCCTCGGACTCGGCGTACTCGTAGGCGAGCGGCTTGTCGACGTACGTGGGCACGTCGGCCTCCAGGAGCCGGGTGACGATCTCGGCGTGCACGGAGGTCGGCGCGTGCACGAAGGCGGCGTCGAGGCCGGCGGCGATCAGCGAGTCGAGGTCGAGGTGGCGCCGGTCCGCGGGCAGGTGGAGGCTGTCGCCGACCGCGTCGAGGGTGGCGGGCGTGCGGGTCTGGAGGTGGAGTTCGACCCCGGGAAGGGTGGCCAGGACGGGCAGATAGGCCTTGCGCGCGATGTCGCCGAGTCCGATGCAGCCGACCTTCACGGGGTCTCCTTCTTGTTCGTCGCGGTGCGGGCGTTCTTGTTCGTCGCGGTGTGGCGTTCCTGGTGCGGCCTGCGCGTTCCGGTGCTCGCGGCGCGGGCGTTCGCGCCGGTCAGCTTACGCGGGAGGACTGGGCGGCGACCGGCGGCCGCCAGTCCGCGATGCCGTCGAAGCCGCGGAGGACCAGGCCGGGCCCGAAGCGGGAGACGGCGATCACGGCGGCGTCCCGCAGGGCGACGGCGGGACGGGCGGAGAGCAGTGCGAGCCGGCCGGTGCGGGCGGCCTTGCGCACCAGGGCGGTGGTCCGGGGCAGCCGGTCGGCGGTGTACGCGGCGAGCGCGGCCGGTACGGGCAGGCCGCCGCCGGCGTGGTGGGCGAGGACGACGGCGTCCTCGATCGCCTGGTTGCCGCCCTGTCCCAGGGTCGGCTGCATGGCGTGGGCGGCATCGCCGAGGAGGGCGCTGCGGCCGGCGTGGAAGGCGGGCAGCGGGTCGATGAGGTGGTGGACGTCGTGGCGCAGGATCGTGGTCTCGTCGGCGGCGTCCAGGATCGCGGGTACGGGGTGGTGCCAGTCGCCGAACAGCCGCAGGAGTTCGGCCTTCTCCCCGTCGGGCGCGTGGGCGCCGGCGGGGGCCGCGGCCATGGCGTACGCGTAGACCCGGCCGTCCTTGAGCGGCTGGCTGCCCCAGAGGCGGGCCGGGCCCCAGGTCTCGTGCGGGGCGAAGGGCCGCTCCGGCGCGGGGATGACGGTGCGCCAGGTGGTGAAGCCGGAGTAGCGGGGTCCGGGATGCGCGGGGAAGAGGGCGGTGCGGGTGGCGGAGCGGATGCCGTCCGCGGCGATCAGGAGGTCCGCCTCGATCTCGCCGTCGCCGGTGCTGACGCGGGCGGGCCGCCGGGTGTCGCCGGCGTCGGCCAGGGCGGCGGGGGTTCCGGTGCGGACGGTGCCGTCGGGCAGGGCGGAGACGAGCAGGTCGACGAGGGTGGCGCGGTGCAGCAGCACGAGCGGGCCGCCGAAGCGGGCGGCGGCGGCGCCGGCGTCGGTGCGGGCGAGCCAGCGGCCGTCGGGTCGCCGCATGCCGCCGTCGCCCTGCCAGGCGGCCAGCTCGCGGATCCGGTCGCCGAGGCCGATCACGTCGAGGGCGCGCAGGGCGTTGGGGGCGAGGCCGATGCCGGCGCCGACGGGGGCGAGGCCGTCGGCGCGTTCGAGGACGGTGACGTCCCAGCCGCGTCCGCGCAGGGCTATCGCGGCGGTGAGACCGCCGATGCCCGCTCCGACGACGACCGCACGGTGCTGTTCCATGACTCCCCCTCGGGGACGACGGGACACGAGGACGACGGCCACTCACCTCGGCACCCGGAGACCCGGACACCCAGGCTGGAGACCCGGAGACCCGGACACCCAGCCCGGACAACCGGACACCCGGCCCGGACGCCTGGACGCCCGGACGGCCGCGCACGAAGCCCCCGGACGGCCGGGCACGGAGCACCCCGGCACCCGAGCACCGCGATGCCCGCACACCCCGGACTACAGGTGTAGTGACCCCTTCACCGTACTACACCTGTAGTCGAAGCGGCAGCGGCAGGTCGCATAGGTTGGTGCCCATGACCGCCGCACCCGCCCCCGACGCCCCGCTCACCCGCGCCGACCGCATCGGCGACGCCGCCCTCGACCTGCTCGTCGAGCGCGGGATGCGCGGGCTCACCCACCGCGCCGTCGACGAGCGGGCCGGTCTCCCGCAGGGCTCCACCTCGAACCACGCCCGCACCCGGCAGGCCCTCCTGGAGACCGCCGTACGGCGCCAGGTCCAGCGCGAGGCGGCCGTCCTCGCCCCGCACGAGCTGCCCGCCGCGGACACAGGTCCCGATGGGCTGGCCGACGCTCTCGCCCTCGCCCTGCACCGCTATCTGACGGACCACCGGGCGCTGCTCGTCTCCCGCTACGAACTCGCCCTGGAAGCCACCCGCCGCCCCGAGCTGCGCTCCTTCTTCGACTCCGCGGGAGCGGTCTTCCACGGCCCGCTGATCGCGATGATGCGCGCGGCCGGCTCCGCCTCCCCCGAGCGCCACGCGCTCTCCCTCATCGCGTGGAGCGAGGGCCTGATGTTCTCCTGCGCGGCCGGCTCCTTCCACGCGGCCGTGCCGAGCCGCGCGGAGCTGCGGACCGGCTACGACGAGTTGCTGCGCGGGATGCTGGGCGGGTGACTCGTCGTCACGCAGCTGCCCGCGGCCTGCTTCTTCGGCCGGGGGCCACTGAACGCCGGGCTTCCCCAGCCCCGCGCGGGTCAGGGTCAGCCTGCGCGCGATGATCACTCATGCGGGGCATTCCCCGCGAGTAGGGGCGCGCGGGAGGCGCGCCGAGCTGCAAAGTGGCGCGGGTGCGTAGAACCCGAACCACAGTGACGCTGCTCGCGGGGGTGGCGATGGCCGCCCTCTCGGGCTGCATGGCGGTCGAACCGCCGCCCTCGGTCCCCCCGCCCGCCTCCCCCGGCAGTCCGGCCTCTGCCGACGGCCCGGACGTCGCTCCGCAGATCGTCCAGGGCCCCGCCCGGGAGGCCCTGGAGGCGGCGATGCCGGATCCTCCGGAGCCCGAGCCGCGCTCGGCCGTGGAGCGGCGGCGGGCCGAGGGCGGGCAGGCCCCCGACCGGCCCCGCCGCAGCGAACAGCCCCGCCCCTCCGCCGTACCGAAGCAGCAGAAGCCACGGCACCCGGCCGCCGAACCGCCGGACGTGCCGAGGGTTCCGCGCGACCGGGACGAGGTGTGCGCCCTGGGTCAGGCGTACGGAGGCTGGAGCCCCGACAGCCCGCAGGCGAAGCTGTGCCGGGGCCACCACGGCCACTGAGCCCGGCCCCCGAGGACGCCGGGAGCGTCCCCTACGAGCGCCGCTCCCGGAGCCGTAGCTCGAGCCGCTCGATCGCGGCCCGCACCCCGTTGCCGTAGCCGTCGTCGTCCAGCACCACGGAGGCGGCACGGGCCCGGTCCAGATGGACGCGGGCCGCGTCGAGGCGGTCGAGCTTCACGTAGTCGGCGGCGAGGTTGAGGTGGAGCGACGGATACAGGGCCCGCAGCGCCACGGCCGAGTCGTGCCGGGCGAGCCGGTCCTCGTCGAGGCCTTCGGCGGCGGTCAGCGCGCGCAGGTCCCAGGCGAGCTCGGTGTCCGGGTCGTCCTGGGCGTCCGCCATGTAATGGGCGAGCGTGCAGCGGTGCAGCGGGTCGCCGTCCGGGCCCAGCTGGTCCCAGATCGCGCCGAAGCGGTTCCGGGCCTCCTCCCGGTCGCCGCCGTGGAGCAGCATCATCGCCTGCCCGATCCTGGTCATGACGGCGTCGTCCGACACCTGCTGCCCGGTCATCACGGCCTCCACGCGTTCGGTCCCCCTCCGAGCCTGCCGGATCCGGCGCCCCGTGACCGCACACGGCGCGCCGGATCCGGGTGAGGTCAGCCGAGGTCCGGGATGCGCCAGTCGATCGGTGCGTGTCCCTGGGCGGCGACGGCCGCGTTGATCTGCGTGAAGGGCTGGGAGCCGAAGAACTTCTTCGCCGACAGCGGCGAGGGGTGGGCGCCCTTCACCACCACGTGCCGCTCCTCGTCGATGAGCGGGAGCTTCTTCTGGGCGTAGTTGCCCCACAGCACGAAGACGGCCGGGTCGGGGCGGGAGGCGACGGCCTTGATGACGGCGTCGGTGAACTTCTCCCAGCCCTTGCCCTTGTGCGAGTTGGCCTCGCCGGAGCGGACCGTGAGCACCGCGTTGAGCAGCAGGACGCCCTGCTGGGCCCACGGCATCAGATAGCCGTTGTCCGGGATGGGGTGGCCGAGCTCGGCCTGCATCTCCTTGTAGATGTTGCGCAGCGAGGGCGGGGTCTTGACGCCCGGCCGGACGGAGAAGCACAGGCCGTGGCCCTGGCCCTCGCCGTGGTACGGGTCCTGGCCCAGGATCAGGACCTTCACCTGGTCGAAGGGGGTGGCGGCGAGGGCGGCGAAGACCTCCTCGCGCGGCGGGAAGACCGGTCCCCTGGCCCGCTCCTCCTCGACGAACTCGGTGAGCTCCTTGAAATAGGGCTGCTCCAGCTCTTCGCCGAGGACGCCGCGCCAGGACTCGGGCAGCAGGTCGGTGTCGGTCACGTCAGGATCCTCCGGTGGGCGTTCGTTTACTCCGAACGAGAACCTACCGGTGCCCACTGACAACGCCGTCCGCCGCCCGGGTCCCGCGGGGTGCTACCAGCTGGTGCGGCGGCTCAGCTCCCACATCTGCATGACGGTCTGCGGGTCGAGGGCCCGCTCGCCGCCCGCGATGTCCTCGCTGGCCGCGACGTAGAGCTTGCCCTGCCACAGCGGCAGCAGCCGGACGTCCTGCACCATGATCTCCTGCGCCTGCGTGAACTCGTCCGTGACGGCCGCGCGGTCGCTCTCGCGCCGGGACTTCGGGAGGAGTTCGTCGGTGATCTCAGGGCTGACGTAGGGCGTGCCGAGGACGTTCTTCTTGCCCACGAAGGGGGCGATGAAGTTGTCCGGGTCGGGGAAGTCGGGGAACCAGCCGCGGCCGAAGACCGGGTACTCGCCCTTCTGGTAGCCCGCCTGGAACTCCTTCCACGGCTTGCCGTGGAGGGTGACCTCGAACAGCTCGGAGGCTTCCAGCTGGCGCTTGAGCTCGGCGAACTCGGGCGCGGTGGAGGAACCGTAGCGGTCGGTGGTGTACCAGAAGTCCAGCTTCACGGGCTCGGTGATGCCGGCGGAGCGCAGGATGCTCTTGGCCTTGGCGGCGTCGGGCGAGCCGAAGCGGTCGTAGAACTTGGTGGTGTGACCGGCGATGCCCTTGGGAACCATCGAGTACAGCGGCTCGGCGGTGCCCTGGTAGACCTTGTTGACCAGTTCGTCGCGGTTGACGAGCTGGGCGATGGCCTTGCGGACGGCGAGCTTGGCGACCGAGGAGTCCTTGGTGTTGAAGACCAGGTAGCGGATGTCCGCGCCGGTGGACTCGACGAGCTGGAGGCCCTGGTTCTCCGGCGTGTCGGCCTGGAGGTCGACGACCTCGGCCGCGGTCAGACCGCGGTAGGTCGCGTCGATCTCCTTCTTCTTCAGGGCGGCGACCATCGGCTCGGACTCCTTGAAGTACCGGATGGTCACGCCGCCGTTCTTGCGGTCGGCGAAGCCCTTGTAGCTCTGGTTGCGGCTGAGCTCGGCCTTCTCGCCCTCGGTGTACGAGTCGAGGACGTACGGGCCGGAGCCGACCAGCTTGCCGTCCTCGCGGAGCTTGTCCGCCGGGTACTCGGCCGGGTCGACGAGGGACATGGCCGGGGTGGCGAGGACGAAGGGGAAGGTCGCGTCGGGCTGGTTGAGCCGGAAGACCACCGTCTGGGGGTCGACCACGTCGATCTTGTCGAGCGAGCCCAGCATGCCGTTGGGGCCGCCCTCGACGTCGATGGTGCGGATCCGCTCGATCGAGTACTTGACGGCCTCGGCGTCCAGCTTGTGACCGTTGGAGAAGGTCAGCCCGTCGTGGATGCGGCACTCGTAGACCCGGCTCGAGGAGCCCTGCTTGAAGGCGCAGTCGGCGGCGTCCGGCTTCGGGATGGTGCTGCCGGTCGGAAAGGCGACGAGGGTCTGGAAGACATTCCGGAAGAGTTCCCAGGAATTGTCCCAGGCGGCCGCCGGATCGAGGGTCGTGGGAGAACTCGTCGTCCCCACGACGATTCTCTGGTCAGCTGCGGATTCACTGTCCGAAAACACACTGCATCCGGACAGGAGGGATATGGACGCAAGGGCTGCAGCGGCCTGCAGACTGGTCCGGTTGAACACGTGCACGCTCCTCGTTCAGCCTGGGGTCGGCCGACCATACCGCAGCGCCCCGCCAGGTCAATGCGCTGCCCTGGCGGGGCACTCGAGGCATTTCTCGTATAACCGGGGCCAAACCGGTCAAGAATTCAGCAGGGTGTCCGGATACCGGTCACCCGACACCGGCGTTCAGGAAAATGCCGCCGTCGACGACCAGCGTCTGACCGGTGATCCAGTCCGACTGGGACGACGTGAGGAAGGCGGCGGCGCCGCCGACGTCGCGCGGCTCGCCGAGCCGGCCGAGCGGGTAGGCGGCGGCCGCCTCGACCTCCCGGCCCTCGTAGAGCGCGGCGGCGAATTTCGTCTTCACCACGGCCGGCGCGATCGCGTTCGCACGGACCGTCGGCGCGAATTCGTGCGCCAGCTGGAGAGTGAGATTGATCATGGCCGCCTTGCTCATTCCGTATGCGCCGACGAACGGCGATGCGGCGATTCCGGCGACCGAGGCGATGTTCACGATCGCCCCTCCGTGATCCTTCTGCCACGCCCGGTAGGTCTGCTGGGCGAAGCCGAGGGCCGAGATGACGTTGGTCTCGAAGACCTTGCGGGCGACGTTCAGGTCCATCTCGGCGATCGGGCCGAAGACCGGGTTGGTGCCCGCGTTGTTGACCAGGAAGTCGACCCGGCCGAAGGCCTCCATGGTGGCCTCGACCGCGGCGGCCTGGTGGGCCTCGTCGTGGGCCTTGCCGGGGACCGCGATGACCCGGTCGGCGCCGAGCCGCTCCACGGCCTCCTTGAGGGCGTCCTCGCCCCGCCCGGTGATGCAGACCCGGTCGCCGCGGGCCACCAGGGCCTCGGCGACGCCGTAGCCGATGCCCCGGCTCCCGCCGGTGACCAGGGCCACCTTGCCCGAGGGCTCGGGCAGTTCCTTCGTGCTCATGTCTGTGCCTCCTCCGCGTCGCGGGTCAGTTGAGCGGGCCGCCGGCCACGTACATGACCTGGCCGGAGACGAAGCCGGCGTCGTCGCCCGTGAAGAAGGCGATGGCGTTGGCGACGTCCTCGGGGCGGCCGACGCGCTGCACCGGGATCATGGAGGCGGCGGCGGCCTGGAACTCCTCGAAGCCCATGCCGACGCGCTCGGCGGTCTGCGCGGTCATCTCGGTGACGATGAAGCCGGGGGCGACGGCGTTGGCGGTGATGCCGAACTTGCCGAGCTCCTTGGCGAGGGTCTTGGTGAAGCCCTGCAGACCGGCCTTGACGGCCGAGTAGTTGGCCTGGCCGCGGTTGCCGAGCGCCGAGGAGGAGGAGAGCGAGACGATCCGGCCGAAGCCCGCGTCCACCATGTGCTTCTGGCAGGCCTTGGCCATCAGGAACGCGCCCTTGAGGTGCACGTTCATCACGGTGTCCCAGTCGGACTCGGACATCTTGAAGAGCAGGTTGTCGCGAAGCACGCCGGCGTTGTTGACGAGGATGGTGGGCGCGCCGAGCTCGGCGGCGACCCGCGCGACCGCGGCCTCCACCTGGGCGCCGTCGGAGACGTCGCAGCCGACGGCGAGCGCGGTGCCGCCCGCGGCGGTGATCTTCTCGACGGTGTCCTTGCAGGCCGCCTCGTCGAGGTCGAGTACGGCCACGGCGCGGCCCTCGGCCGCGAGCCGGATCGCGGTGGCGGCTCCGATGCCCCGCGCCGCACCGGTGACGACGGCTACGCGCTGCTCGGTGGTGGACATGTGTTCTCCTCGCCCTTGGATCGTCCCTGTGTACGGCCCTACCGCGCGGTCCGCCCACTCCCCCGGGCAACCGCCCTTCGGAGAGGTGAGCGACCGCTTAGTATCGCCCGCAGGACGAGACGCTAGAAGCCCTGGCACCCGGTGTCAACGGCCCACCGGGTGCACAGGATCACTCCGCGTCGCCGGCGACGGGGGTCAGCGCACGAGCAGGTCGAGCAGACGTTCCACCTCGGCCTCGGGGTCGGTGGTCAGGCCGGTGTGCACCGGGCCGGGCTGGACCACGGTCGAGCGCGGGGCGATCAGCCAGCGGAAGCGCCGGCCGGCGTCGTCGCGGGCGGCCTGACCGGCGGCCTCGCCGCCCGTGCAGACCCCCTCGACCGCGTGCAGCGCCGCCCGTACGCCGGTGACGTCGGCCTGCGGGTCGAGGGCGGCCAGCTTGGCCTCGTCCAGGTGGGTGCGGGCGGCCACGAAGGAGCGGGCGCGGCAGTAGACGACCACGCCCGCGTTGAAGCACTCGCCGCGCTCGACGCGCGGCACCACGCGCAGCAGCGCGTACTCGAAGACGTCGCGGTCGGTCACGTGGTGCTGTCCTTCTGGGTGGGGCGGGGGGCGAGGCGTTCGGCGAGCCAGCCCGGGGGCTGCTGCGGGCGCCGCTCGGTGCGCGGGCCGAGGGTGATGCGCTCGTGGATGGTCGCGGCGCGCGGCAGCAGCGCCTCGACGTAGGCGGCGCGCAGTTCGTCGGTGCCGGAGAAGCCGGGCTCGTCGACCAGCCACTCGTCGGGCACGTCCGCGGCGACCTCCTCCAGGAGCTCGCGGGTGACGAGCGGGGCGAGCTCGGCGGCCGCGGCGGCGACGTCGGGCGAGAAGCGCGCGAGGGCGTGGTCGGAGGCGTCGTACGGCTTCGCCGCGGAGGCCTGGGCACCGGGCCAGTTGTGGTGCCAGATCATCGTGGCGCCGTGGTCGATGAGCCACAGGTCCCCGTGCCAGACCAGCATGTTCGGGTTGCGCCAGGAACGGTCGACGTTGTTGATCACCGCGTCGAACCAGACGACGCGTCCGGCCTCCTTCGGGTCGACCTCGTAGGCGAGCGGGTCGAAGCCGAGCGCCCCGGGCAGGAAGTCCATGCCGAGGTTGAGCCCGCCGCTCGCCTTGAGGAGCTCCTGCACCTCCTGGTCGGGCTCGGAGAGCCCGATGACGGGATCGAGCTCGATGGCGACGAGTTCCGGCACCCTCATCCCGAGCCGCCGGGCCAACTGCCCGCAGATGACCTCGGCGACGAGGGTCTTGCGCCCCTGCCCGGCGCCCGTGAACTTCATGACGTACGTGCCGAGATCGTCGGCCTCGACGATCCCGGGGAGCGAGCCGCCCTCACGCAAGGGCGTGACGTAGCGGGTCGCTGTCACTTCGGTAAGCATCAGCCCAGGCTATGCCCCGCTCCCCGGTGCCCGTGGGCTCCCCCACCGCGGGGCCGCGTACGCCGCACCGCCCTCGTCGGCGACGAGGGCGGCGGCACCGCCTGCCCCGCCGAGCTCAGAAGCGGAGCGGGACCTCCGCGGGAAGCGTGGGATAGACCCGTGCCCACCGGTCCGTCACACAGTCGACCACGCGCGTCTCGTCCTTCGCCGAGCGGGCGAAGTCCTTCAGGCTGCGCTCCTTCCCCGTCAGCACGACGCCCTCGCGGCTCAGGCAGTCGCCGACCGCCGCCCGCAGCGGCGCCTCCATCACCTGCCGCCGGGCCTCGACGAACGTGGGCTCGACCATCGACAGGTGGGAGAGGTTGCAGCGCTGCACGGCGTTGTTGTACGTCTCCGGCTCACCGCTGGGCGTGATGGCGTAGATCAGTGTCAGATTGTCCGCGGGGCTGAGGACGGGCTCGGTGACCGGATAGCCGGCGTCCCTGACGCAGGACACGAAGCGTCCCATGGCCGTGCGGTATTCGGCCGCGCTGACCCGGCCGTCCTTCAGCGCCCACTCCTGCCCCGGAAGGGGTATGTCGCCGGTCGCCCCGCCACCGTCCGGGCCGGCTGCCTGAGCACAGCCCGAGACGGTGGCCAGGAGCAGCGCGACGACCAGCGTCGCCCTGCGCATGGGTCAGGAGTAGGTGACGTTGCAGCCGTCGCAGCCCCAGTGCAGGCCGTTGCGGGCCGAGACGGTGGAGCTGTAGCTGGCGTACGCGGAGCTGCTGGTGCCGTACACGCGGGTGGTCCAGTAGCCGTCGCTCCTCACCAGGGCCGCGCTCAGCCTGCCGGCGCAGGTGCCGGAGGACTTCGCGGTCTGCGCCCAGCTCTTGGAGCCGGTGAAACCGCTGGAGACGTAGTTCTTGCCGCAACTGCGCTCGACCGTACGGTTGTTGCCGAGCGCCTGGGCGTCGGTCGCGGCGAGCAGGGGCGCGACGGCGACCATCGCCGTCAGGCCGAACGCCGCCACGGACTTCCGCATGGACGAAAGGGAGATCACTGCCACTGGGTCTCACGATCCTCTCAGGTCCGTAGGTTCCTGGGTGGAACCGACAGGAGCGACGCTACGGATCGTGCCGAGGCGGTCGAACCCTTTGCGTTCTGGCGCAATAGCCGCCCGCCTCCGCTCAGACGCCGTGCACCAGCCCCGTACCCAGCGCCGTGCGCGTGTGCCGGACGGATCCGCCCAGCCGCTCGCTGACCACCAGGCCGGCCCGGCGCAGCGCGGCGGCGTGGCGGCTGGCCGTGGAGAGGGAGGTGCACAGGCGCGCGGCGAGCTCGGTGGTGCTGTGCGAGCGGTCGAGGAAGCGCAGGGCGGCGGCCCGGGTCGGCCCGATGAGCTCGTCGAGACCGTCGAATCCGGTGGAACGGTCGCGGTCGTTGCGACTGTTGCGTCCGTTGCGGCCGCTGGGGCTGGTGGGGCCGTCGAGGCCGGTCTCGCCGAAACCGCCCGTTCCCGATCCACCGTCGTCCGGCCTCGGGATCCACAACGGCTCCCGCGCCACCGGAAAGACCAGGGTCGGCGGCAGCCCCGGATCGGCGAGGGCGATCGGATGGTTGTGGCAGAAGAAGCTGGGGACCAGCAGCAGGCCGCGCCCGTCCAGGTCGAGCCGCTGAGCGACCGGATACTCCACCTCCAGCACCGGCGGCCGCCACCGCATCTGGGGCCCGAGGCTGCCCAGCAGTTCCTCGCTGCCCTGCTCGACGAACCGCCGCGCATGGCGGTTCGCGTCGCGCTGGGCGACCACCGCGCCGACGGGGGCGTGCGGCGCCAGGGCGTGGGCGTGGTAGCCGCGTAACGCGCGCCCGAGCCGGCGAAGGGCTTCCGGCCGCCCGGCGGCCACGTCGTCGAGCCACACCGCCGGACCCGGCCGGGACTGCGCGAGCCGGCCGATCTCCGCCCGCAACCGGCCCTTGCCCGTGGACAGCACCTGATCGACTCCGTCCTCCAGGGACGTGACGTGACCGGGCGGCGTCAGGAAGTCGGGGAAGTACGAGCTGATCGGGACGAGCGCCGTCAGAAGGTGCACGTCCCGGCCCATGCCCGCGCGGGCCAGCTGCTTGCGGGCCAGGCGGCTCCAGGGTGCGAAGAAGGGGTCGGGGTCGACGAGCTGATGGAGACTCAGCACGGTCTCCCACATGACGTCCGGCTCGGCCGCGAGCCGGACCCGCCCGAGATCGGCACCGCTGAATCGAATCCGGAGCACGACCCCGCCCCCTCGATCGGTCATGTCAGGTGGTCTGAGGCCCAGATGAACCCAGCGCCCTAAACACCCCATGAACGTCCCCTTGTCGGCGTCGCCGATCAACGGGTCGTCCGATGTGAGCACCGTCGCCGCTACAGTGCCGCCATGACGACCGCGCCTCAGCTCAGGTTCCCGTCCCTCGTCGACGACCGGGCGGAAGCCGGGTCCGACGGACGGTCCCAGGGCGTTCCCACGCCGGGACCGGACGCCTCGAAGCTCGTCGTCAGGGCGGCACGTTGAGCGAGGAACCCGTCTTCGTCCGCAGCAGGTGGGGCACCAGCCGGTACGTCTACAACCACCGCAACCCCGTGGGTCTCGCGCTCATCATCCTCACGCCGCTCGTCGCGCTCGGCCTGCTGTTCGGCATGCGGGCCGGGTCGACGTGGAGCGAAGGCGAGCTTCGCGACGCCGTCCGCCAGGGTGTCGCGGATCTGGACGGCAGACGGCACTACACCAGCCTGGAGAGCAACCACGGCTTCCTGATCGCGGAGGCGGTCCGGGAAAGCGGCATCGGGCCGGGGCACGGCGTCGAAACGCGCGAGGAGCATGACGGGCGCTACACCGTCAGCACGGACGACACCGAAACGGAGTACTGCGTCCACATCACGCTGACCCTGGACGAGCAACCCCCGGTGCTCATTCCCGGGGCCGAGGACCTGCCGCCCCCCAGCCCCGGCATGCTCGCCTTCTACCTCTCCCACGCGACCTTCAGCGAGGGCGCCTGCCACTGACTCCGCGCTCTTTCGAAGCCCAGACCGGAAGCGCTGGTGCGCGGCCGGTACGGAGGCGCGTGGGCGGCTAGGAGCTCAGTGCCTGCGTGGCGAGGACGGCCGCCTGGACCCGGCGTTCCACACCCAGCTTGGCCAGCAGCCGGGAGACGTTGTTCTTCACCGTCTTCTCCGCAAGGAAGAGCCGCGTCCCGATCTCCCGGTTGGTCAGCCCCTCCCCCACCAGCGCGAGGATCTCCCGCTCCCGGTCCGTCAGTCCGGGCAGGCCCTGCGGCTGCTCCTCCTGCGCGGGGCCGCCGCGCAGCCGGGCCATGACCCGTGCCGTGGCACCGGGGTCCAGCATGGACTTCCCGGAGGCGACCGTACGGACGGCTGTCACCAGGTCGGTACCGGTGATCTGCTTCAGGACGTAGCCGGACGCTCCGGCCATGATCGCGTCGAGCAAGGCCTCCTCGTCGTCGAACGACGTCAGCATCAGACACGCCAGTCCGGGCATCCGCGACAGCAGTTCGCGGCAGACGCTCACTCCGTCGCCGTCCGGCAGGCGTACGTCCAGGACGGCGACGTCCGGTCGCAGCGCGGGCACCCGGACGAGGGCCTGCGCGGCGGTACCCGCCTCCCCCACCACCGTCAGGTCGGGCTCGGCGTCGAGCAGGTCGTGCACACCCCGGCGCACCACCTCGTGGTCGTCGAGCAGGAAGACCCTGACCGGTTCCTTCGCGGTGTGGTCGCCGCTGGTGTCCGTCATCCCACGCTCCTCGTTCGCCTGGTCCTCCGCCACGGGCGGATCCGTGTGCATCCTGCCCCGCGAGCGGGACCGTCGACAGGGCCGTTCGGCCCTCTTTCCCGGCGAGGGACCTTCGGCCCTGTCGCAGGCCGCCGAACCCGGCGGACGCTGGCCGAAAGGCAGCGAAAGTGCCTCGGGAGCGAGCGGGAGCAGAGGGCGGACGCGATGAAGGACGAAGCCACCCGGCGAACGGCGGACGACCACCGTGCGGCCGTGGGCCACCACCCTGCGGCCGTGGCGCCCCGGCGTACCGCGCAGCTCGACCGCTTCGAGGCGCTGCGTCTGCTCGGCACCGTCTCCCTGGGGCGCATCGTCTTCACGCAGCAGGCGCTGCCGGCTGTGCGGCCGGTCAACCATCTGATGGACGGCGAGGACATCATCGTCCGGCTGCACGACGGCGCGACGCTCGCCTCCCTCGTGGCGCCCGCCGACGCCACGGGTGTCGTGGTGGCGTACGAGGCGGACGCCATCGACCCCGAGACGCACATCGGCTGGAGCGTCGTGGTCACCGGGTTCGCCCGTCGCGTGACCGACGAGCGCGAACTCGCCGATTTCGCCTCCCGTCTGCGCCCCTGGGTGGACCACCCCGTCATGAACGCGGCCCTGCGCATCCGGCCGGACCTGGTGACGGGCCTTCAGCTGGCCCCGTGACGCGTACCCGCGCCGCTCCCGGCCACGGAGTGACGGCGAGGTCCGTGGTCACCCCGTCAGATCGCCGGTTCCTGCGGCTGTCCGGCGGGGGCGGCGGTCAGCGGCGCCCGCCACAGGAGCCGGCTGCCGCCCTCCTCGGGACGTTCTGTCCGGAGGGTGCCGCCCAGGCTCCCGGCCCGCTCCTCGAGGTTGCGCAGTCCGCTGCGCCGGCCGTCCGCGGGGATGCCCCGGCCGTTGTCGGACACCGTGAGCAGGACTTCGTCACCCGTCGCCTGCAGGGAGACCTCGACGCGCGTCGCGTGGGCGTGGCGGGCGACGTTGCTCAGCATCTCGCTGAGGGCCGCCATGACGTGCTCGGCCACCTCCGGCGACACGTCCGTGTCGAGCAGGCCCTCCATGCTCAGGCGGGGCGGGAACCCGAGGGTCGTCGCCGTGTCCCCCACCGCGCGGGCCACGCGTGCCCGCAGGCTCGGCCGCGCGTCGTCCTCGCGGGCCCGCAGTCCGAAGATCGTCGACCGGATGATCTTGATGGTCTCGTCCAGGTCCCCGACCGCCCGTGCCACGCGCTCGGCGGCGCCCTCGTGCCGGACCAGCCGGGCGGCGCTCTGCAGGGTCATGCCGGTCGCGAACAGGCGCTGGATGGCCAGGTCGTGCAGGTCACGGGCGATGCGGTCGCGGTCCTCCAGCAGAGCGAGCTGCTCGGTGTCGCTGCGGCGCCGGGCGAGCTCCAGAGCGAGCGCGGCCTGCCCGGCGAAGGCGAGCAGCGGCTCCAGCTCCTCGTCGGTGAAGACGGGCTGTCCCTGGTGACGGGCGAGCAGCAGGACGCCACGGGTCTCCTCGGTCCCGGTCCCGATGGGGACGGCGACCGCCGGCCCCGTTCCTTCGAAGCGCCGGGGACCCGCGGCGTACCGGTCGTCCTCGGCGAGGCGGACCGTGGTCACGGGCGCACCCGCTCGGTACGCGGCGCCGGACAGCGTGCCCTCGACGGGCACCACCAGGCCGCGGCGCTCGTCGCCGCCCTCGCCGATGGCCAGTTCGACCACCAGGTCCTCGGTCCCGGGGACGGGTACGGACACGTCGGCGAGCGCGGCCCCGGTGATCTCCTGCGCGCGGCGGGCGATGAGTTCCAGGACCTCCCGTCGCGGGCTTCCGGAGAGCAGGTTGCTGGTGACCTCGGCGCCCGCGCGCAGCCAGCGCTGCTGGCGCTTCGAGGCTTCGTACAGTCGCGCGTTGTCGATGGCCACACCGGCGGCGACCGACAGCGTGGAGATGACCGACTCGTCCTCGGCGTCGAAGTCCTGCCCGCCTGCCTTGTCGGTCAGGTAGAGGTTGCCGAAGACCTCGTCGCGTACGCGGATGGGCACGCCCAGAAAGGTCCGCATCGGCGGGTGGTGGGCGGGAAAGCCGTACGACGACTCGTGCGTCGTCAGGTCCGTCAGGCGAAGCGGCTCCGGGTGGCGGATCAGCTCGCCCAGGATGCCGTGCCCGGCCGGCAGGGGCCCGATGCCGGCGATCTCCTCCTCGGTGAGCCCGTGGGTGAGGAACTGCGACAGGGTCCGGCCGTCCGGGCCGATCACGCCGAGGGCACCGTACTGGGCGTCGACGAGGAACGCGGCGGCCTCCACGATGCGCCGCAGGACCTGCGCGAGGTCCAGTTCCCGGCCCACGGAGACGACGGCCTCCAGCAGGCCGTGCACGCGGTCCCGGGTGCCACGGGCCGCGTTGATGCGCGCCTGGAGTTCCTCCAAGAGCTCGTCGAGGCGCATCTGGGGCATCCTCGACAACGGCTCCCCCACGACCACCTGGTCTCCTGACCTCGACCGACCGCACTACCCCGGACAGCGTAGCGGCGTGCGGGCGCGCCCCCTCCGCCGGTGCGGTGCCGGTCGCGGGCTTCGTACGGTGCCGGCCCGGGGACTTCGTACGGTGCCGGCCCGGGGACTCGTACGGTGCCGGCCCGCGGCCTCCTTCGGTGCGGGTCCGGTCGATCACGGGCCGAAAGGCCCGGCGGACGGGTGCTGACCGGTTCTGTCCCGTGCGCCGCCCCGCCCCGCAGGCTGGTGGCAACGCGAGACGACTGGAGACGAGAACCGTGGTCGGACACCGGACCGTGGGAGAAGTGATGACCGGCGAGGTGGTCACGGCCCGCCCGGAGACCTCCGCCGAGGAACTGGCCCGCGTGCTCACCGCGCACCGGATCAGCGGGCTGCCGGTGGTGGACCACGACGACAAGGTCGTGGGGGTGGTCTCCCGGACGGACCTCACCGGGCGGCGGACGGGCCGCGGCCGGGCCGGTGACCTGATGACCAGCCCCGCCGTCACCGTGCATCCCGAGCAACGCGTCGTCGACGCCGCACGCCTCATGGAACGCCGCCGCGTCGACCGGCTGCCGGTGGTGGACGAGGAGGACCGCCTCATCGGCATCACGACCCGACGCGATCTCCTGCGGGTCTTCGTGAGGGAGGACGAGGAGATCCGTGCGGACGTCGTCGGCGCCGTCTCCGCCCTCGTGCCGGCCGCCCGCCCCGGCGACGGGCTCGGCATCGACGTCCGTGAGGGGATGGTCACCATGACCGGGTCGCCGCGACCCGGGGTCGCCGTCTCGGCGTTGGTCCGGGCCGCGTGGCGGGTGGACGGCGTGGTCGGCGTGGTGAACCGGCTGACGTCCGGCATTAAGAGCGCATAAAGATTGCCGTACTCCGGCAGTGAACACCTGCACGACCGCGTGGAACCATCTGCCCAGCGACGGAAAAGCGCGTACGCGACGAGGTGAGGCGCATGAGCTGGTTTCTTGGTCTCGGCATCCTGGGTCTCGTACTGCTGGTCCTGTCCCTCGCGTTCGACGGGGTGCTGGAGGGGGTCCTCGACGGCATCGGCGGGGGAACGGACGGGTTTCTGTCGTTGCCGGTGATCGCCGGGTTCGTGTCGGCTCTCGGGTTCACGGGGGCGATCGTGCTCGGGACCACCGGTACGGGGGCGGGGGTCGCCACCGGTGCGGGCGGGCTCGTGGGGGGCGTCGTGGCCTGGCTGACGTGGAGGTTCAGCCGGACGCTGATGCGCGACGGAGAAGCGCCCGCGCCGCGGGGCGAGGACCTGAGGGGGACGAGCGGCTCGGTGGTGACGGCGATCCCGGCGGGCGGTTACGGCGAGGTGCTGCTGTACCTCGCGGGTCAGCCGGTGAAGTACGCGGCGAAGGCCGCGGTCCCCGTCGCGCGCGGCACGGAGGTGTGGGTCGAGTCCACGCCGTCACCGACGTCCGTCGTCGTCCGCCCCGTCGAACGCTGACCTCGCTCCGCCGTCCACTCGTTCCGTTCCGCTTCTGATCGAAGGGGGTTCCGTGATGAGCCCTGTACTCCTGTCCGCACTCGGCATCGTCGTCCTTCTGGTGCTGCTCGGTCTCGTCGTCGTCACGCGCTACAAGGTCGCGGGGCCCAGCGAGGCGTTCATCGTCACGGGCCGGCGCGGCAAGCGGTCCACCGACCCGACGACGGGGCGGGTGTTCACCGACAACAGCGGCCAGAAGGTCGTGGTCGGCGGCGGGGTCTTCGTCGTGCCCTTCGTGCAGCAGAAGTTCACCCTCGACCTGTCCAGCCGTCACATCCCGGTGGCGGTCCGCGGCGCGGTGACCCTGCGCGGGGTCAAGGCGAACCTGGAGGGCGTCGCGATCGTCAAGGTCGGCGGCACCGAGGACTCCATCCGGGCCGCGGCCCAGCGGTTCCTGATGCAGCAGAACGGCATCGTCGGCTTCACCCAGGAGGTGCTGTCCGGAGCCCTGCGGTCGATCGTGGGCCGCATGTCGGTGGAGGACATCATCCGTGACCGGGCCGCGTTCGCCGGCCAGGTCGCCGAGGAGGCGGAGGCGAGCCTCTCGGGCCAGGGCCTGGTCCTGGACGCCTTCCAGATCCAGGACATCACGACCGAGGGCTCCTACCTGGAGGACCTCGGCCGCCCCGAGGCCGCCCGTGCGAAGCAGGAGGCCGACATCGCCGAGGCGGTCGCCCGGCGCGCGGCCGAACAGGCCCGGCTGAAGGCGGAGGAGGAGATCGCGGTCGCGCAGCGGACGCTGTACCTGAAGCAGGCCGAGATCAAGGCGCAGACCGACGAGGCCGCCGCCCAGGCGAACGCCGCGGGTCCGCTCGCCGAGGCCGCCCGCCGGCAGGACATCCTCACCGAGCAGGAGAAGGTCGCCGCCCGGCAGGCCGCCCTGACCGACCGCCAGCTCGACACCGAGGTCCGCAAGCCCGCCGACGCCGCCCGCTACCGGGCCGAGCAGGAGGCGGAGGCCCACCGCGTCGCGCTGGTGAAGGAGGCCGAGGCCGCCGCCGAGCGCGCCCGCCTGACCGGTGAGGGCGAGAAGGCGCAGCGCGCCGCCCTCGCCGAGGCCGTCCGCATCGAGGGCGAGGCGCAGGCGGCCGCGATCGCGGCGAAGGGGTCCGCCGAGGCGGAGGCCATGCTCAAGAAGGCGGACGCGTTCGGACAGTACGGTGACGCCGCCGTCCTCCAGATGCTGGTCGAGGTCCTGCCGCAGGTCGTCGCCAAGGCCGCGGAGCCGCTCGCCGCGGTCGACAGGATGACCGTCATCTCCACCGACGGGGCGAGCCGGTTGACCAGGACGGTGACGGACAACGTGGCCCAGGGCATGGAACTGCTCTCCTCCGCCACCGGAGTCGACCTCGCCTCGCTCCTCCAGGGCATCACCGGCAGCAGGCCGGCGCCGGACGCCGGCACGGTTCCGGCGACTCCGGCTGCTCCCGCCACTCCGGCTAATCCGGCCGCTCCCGCCACTCCGGCTGCTTCGGCGACTCCCGCCACTCCTGCGGCACCTGCGGTTCCCAGCACGCCGGTCGCCATCACCGATTAGCCGGATAATGCACGGCAACAGGTCCCGACGTCACGGGGGAAGACATGGCCGGGCTGCCCCGTCAGAGTGCCGCGCCGTCAGGTACCGCAGGCCACATGGTGGTCTGCGGCGACGACGGGCTGGCGCGCCGGCTCGCCGACGAGCTGCGGGAGGTCTACCGCCAGCGGGTCGTGCTCGTCGTGCCCGTCGACCACGCCGACGAGCGGGCGGCCGAGGCGGGCACCGCGGACGGCGACACCTGGAGCGGCGCGGCGGTCGTGCCCGTACGGGTGGTGACCGCTCCGGCTCCCACGACCGGGGCGATGCTGCGGGCCGAGGTGGCACGCGCGGCCGCACTGGCACTGGTCTACGAGGACGACGAGACGAACCTCAGGGCGGCGCTCGCGGCCCGTCGCCTGAGCCCCGGGCTGCGGCTCGTCGTCCGCATGTACAACCGCAAGCTGGGCCAGCACCTGGAGGAGCTCCTCGACCAGGCCGCCCTGGTGGCCGCCCCCGGCATGGACCGGGCCGTCCTGGACGCCTCCACGACCGTGCTCTCCGACGCGGACACGGCCGCTCCGGCCCTGGTGGCGACCGCGGTCGCCGACACCGGCAAGGTGGTGCAGGCCGACGGTCTGCTGCTGCGCGCCGCCGAGCGGCCGGTGCCCGGCAGGGGCGAGGTGCCGGACCCGGGGCTGTGCACGCTGGCACTGCTCTCGTCGACCGCCGCGGATCCGGCCGGTTCGGAGGGCTCCGACGCCGCCGGTTCCCCGGCCCCGGAGCTCCTGCCCGACGACCGCACCATACGCGGCGCGACGGCACGCGGCACCGTCGTCCTGGAGGCGGTCCGGCACGCGGGACCCGCGCTTCCGGCCCGGCGGCTGGCGCGGCGGGGTGCTCCGCTCGGGGAGGTGTTCTCGGGCCGGCTGCGGTGGGCGCTCGCCGGCATCGTCGTCGCCGTCCTCGCCCTGTCCGTGACCACGACCGTGCTCACGGACGCGGACCCGCTGCACGCCGCCTACCTGACCCTGCTCGACCTGTTCTCCATCAACGACCCGGCCGTCGACGAGCCGGCCACCCGGCAGGTCCTGCAACTCCTCTCCGGGCTCGTCGGTCTCGCCCTGTTGCCGCTGCTCGTGGCCGGAGCGCTGGAAGCCCTGGGCACCTTCCGCACGGCCACCACCCTGCGGCGCCCGCCACGCGGACTGTCCGGCCACATCGTGCTGCTGGGACTGGGCAAGATCGGCACCCGCGTCCTGGCCCGGCTGCGGGAACTCGGCATCCCCGTCGTCTGCGTGGAGCAGGACCCCGACGCCCGCGGCATCGCCCTGGCCCGCGACCTGGGTGTCCCCGTGGTCCTCGGCGACGTCACCGAGGACGGGGTCCTGGACACCGCCCGCGTCCGCCGTGCCGCCGCCCTCCTGGCCCTGACCAGCTCCGACACCACGAACCTGGAAGCCACCCTCGCCGCGCGGGCGCTCAAGAGCGATCTGCGGGTCGCGCTCCGCCTGTACGACGACGACGTCGCCACCGCCGTCTACCGCACCCTGCGCTCCGCCCATCCGGGTGCCGTCACCCGCAGCCGCAGCGTCTCCCACCTGGCCGCCCCGGCCTTCGCCGGCGCCATGATGGGCCGCCAGATCCTCGGCGCCATACCCGTCGAGCGCAAGGTCCTCCTCTTCGCCGCGGTCCCCGTCGCCGGCCACCCCCAGTTCGAGGGCCGCACCGTGGCGGAAGCCTTCCGGCCCGGTGCGTGGCGCGTCCTCGCCCTCGACACCGCGGGGCCGGAGGCCCGCCACCCCGACCTCGCCCACACGGGCCGCGACGAGCGGCCCTCCCTCCTGTGGGACCTCCATCCCGGGCACGTCCTGCACCCTCAGGACCGCGTCGTCATCGCCGCCACCCGCCGGGGACTCGCCGAACTGCTCGGGAACCGCCCCGCGGACGCCCGTCCCTGAACCGGCCGGACGGCTGTCCGGCATGGGCGGCGAGCGGGCGGAGCCGGACCCGGCCGGGCTCGCCGCGGAAACGGCGTGCCGGCGGGGTCCGGCGGAGTCACCGGCAGGCGGGCGTCACGGATAGGACACGACCGTCGACGGGACGGTCTGCGTCCCCGAGGTCGGAGCCCCGGTGTCGTTGATGACGTGTTCGTACTGGCCGTTGCCGCCGAGCGAGACGACGAGCAGGCTGTGGAAGCGCACGCCCGGCTTCACCGGGGCCCGGAAGCCGTGGTCCTGGCGGATCGTCGGGTCGACGTTGTAGTAGCAGTAGCTGCCGAGCCCCCATCCCTCGTGGGTCGTCACGGAGTCGTCGACGCGGTAGGCGGCGTAGCCCCGGACCGTGCCGTTCTGGATGGCGGCCTGGTTCGGGGCGTCGTAGGCCTTCTCGTTCTGGAAGAAGATCGTGCGCCCCCGCTCGCCGAACCACTCGACGTCGTACTTGTTGAAGTGCTCCACGAACAGGCCGGTGGCGAGCACGTCGTCGCCGTTGACGCGGACGCCGTAGTCGGCCCGGTTGGTCTCCCAGCCGACGCCTTCGCCGTGGTCGGCGCGCCACACCCAGGTGTGGTCGACGATGGTGTCGTCGCTGTTGACGACCATGCTGGTGGTGGCCTTGCCGGGGCCGGCGCCGCCGATGCGGATGTACACGTCCTGGACGGTGGTGGGGTTCGCCGCGTGGTCGGCGGAGGCGCCCTGCGGGCCGACCTCCAGGAGGGTGGGCGAGTTGACCGGGCCGGCGTCGATCAGGAAGCCGGCGAGCCGGACGCCGTCGACGTCGGCGACCCGCATGGCGGTGACGCCGTTGTCGGGCACGATCGTGGCGAGGCCGAGCCCGAGCACGATGGTGCCGGGCCGGTTGATCTCGACCGTCCGATCGACGTGGTAGACGCCCGGAGTGAACAGCAGGTGGAGGCCCTGCGTGACGGCCCGGTTGATGGTGGCGGCGGTCGTGCCGGGCTTCACGACGTAGAAGCGGCTGAGCGGGATCGACTCGCCCTGCGGGGTGCCGGCCCAGCTGACGCCCCGCGCGGCGGTGCGCTTCGCCGGGGCGAAGACCTTGAACTCGCCGCCCTCGTAGTGGAGGAAGGGCTTCTCCCGGGAGACGGGCGTGGTGTCGAGGGTGGTGTACCTCGGCTCGGGGAAGGCGTTCGCGGGCGCGCCCTCGACTCCCGAGAAGACCTGGTTCCACACGGAGTTGGACCAGCCGCCGACGGCGCTGTCCCGGGTGTACCACTGCTGCTGCGAGTAGTTGCCGATCTGTCCGTCGATGCGGCTGTCGGCGATGTACCCGCCGCTCGCCCAGCCGTAGCCGGTGGGTGACAGGTCGAGTCCGCCCTTCACGTGCATGCGGCGGAAGGACGAGGCCTGGGAGACGGCCCAGCGGTCGGTGCCGCTGACCGGGGCGAGGGCCAGGTTCTCCGCCGAACGCCAGAAGTTCTGGGTGGCGTTGCCGTTGAACCAGCCCGCGTCGACGGTCACGTCGCCGTTGATCGTGGTGTCGTCGGGCCGCAGGCCGAGCCCGGCGATCTGGGTGTAGAAGCCGAGCTGTGCGTTCAGGCCGTGGTACGTGCCGGGCTTGAGGAGGAAGGCGTGCCGGCCGCTGCCGAACTGCGCCGACTCCTGCTGCCGGAACACCTCGTCCAGGGTGGCCTGGAGGCCGGGTGTCGACGGGTCGAAGACGTGGACGTTCGGCCCGAGGTCGCCGCCGCCCGGCAGGGGCGTGCCGCCGTCGCCGGTGCCGTACACCTGGAACTCCCAGAGCGAGTAGCCCCAGCCGGTCGCGCGGGTCAGTCCGGTGAGCCGGACGTGCCGGGCGGTGCCGGAGACGGGCAGGGACTCGGTGCCGCCCCGGCCGTTCGTGGTGGCGTACACGGTGGTCCAGTCGGTGCCGTCGAGGGAGGTCTCGACGCGGTACGCGGTGCCGTAGGCGGTCTCCCAGCGCAGGTCGATCCGGCTGAGGGCGGCCGGGGCGCCGAGGTCGACCCGGATCCACTGCGGGTCGGCGAAGGCGCTGGACCAGCGGGTGCCGAGGTCTCCGTCGACGGCGGCCGCGGCGGGGGTGCCGGCGTTCTCCTGGCTGGAGGCATTGACGGGCCGGCCCTGGGACAGCAGGACGGGCGCGGCCTCCGCCTCGGCGGCCGGGGCGAGCGCGAGCAGGGCGCCGAGCAGGGCTGTGACGAGGGCGAGGGCGCTGCCGCGGATGCGGCGGGGAGTGCGGGGTCGGGAGCGGGGCGGGGCCGTGCGTGGCGCGTGGCGGAACATGGCGGCTCCTTGTCGGGTGGGGTGTGGGGGTCAGCCGGTCCGCGTCCGGTGGGCGCGGATGATGTCCGCGTACCGCCGGCCGCTCGCCTTGACCGTCCGGCGCTGGGTCGCGTAGTCGACGTGCACCAGGCCGAACCGCTTGTCGTAGCCGTAGGCCCACTCGAAGTTGTCGAGCAGGGACCAGGCGTAGTAGCCGGCCAGCGGGGCGCCCTTGCGCAGGGCGCGGGCGCAGGCCGCGAGGTGCTGTTCCAGGTAGCGGGTGCGTTCCGGGTCGTCGATCCGCCCGTCCGGCGTCACGGTGTCGGGGAAGGCGGAGCCGTTCTCGGTGACGTACAGCCGGGAGACGCCGTACTCCTCGGTGAGCCGCAGCAGGAAGGCCTCCAGGCCGTCGGCGTCGATCTGCCAGTCCATGCCGGTGCGGGGCACGCCCGGCAGCCGTACCTCGCGGGCGTACGGGGCGGGGCCGGCCGGGTCGTCGGCGACGGTGACCGGGAAGTAGTAGTTGAGGCCGTGCCAGTCGAGGGGCGCGGCGATGGTCTCGGCGTCGCCCGGCCTCTCGGGCAGCTCGACCCCGTACAGCTCGCGCAGGTCGGCGGGGAAGCCGCGGCCGTAGACCGGGTCGAGCCACCAGCGGTTGGTGTGGCCGTCGGCGCGGACGGCGGCGGCGACGTCCTCGGGCCGGGTGGAGGCGGGTTCGACGGTGGAGTGGTTGGTGACGAGGCCGACCTGGGCGCCTGGCGCGGCGGCGCGGACGGCCGCGGTGGCGAGGCCGTGGCCGAGGAGCAGGTGGTAGGAGGCGCGGACGGCGGCGGTGAGGTCGGTCCAGCCGGGCGCCATCCGCCCTTCCAGGTGGCCGATCCAGGCGGAGCAGAGGGGTTCGTTGAGGGTGGCCCACTGGCTGACCCGGTCGCCGAGGCGGGCCGCGACGACGGAGGCGTAGTGCGCGAAGCGCTCGGCGGTGGCCCGTTCGGTCCAGCCGCCGCGGGCGGTCTCGGTGCGGTCCTGGAGGGCTTGCGGCAGGTCCCAGTGGTAGAGCGTGACGGAGGGGGTGACGCCGGCGTCGAGCAGGCCGTCGACGAGCCGGTCGTAGAAGTCGAGTCCGGCGGTGTTCACCGGGCCGTCGCCGCCGGGCAGGACGCGGGGCCAGGCGACGGACAGCCGGTAGGCGTCGGTGCCGAGCTCCTTCATGAGGGCGATGTCCTCGGGCCAGCGGTGGTAGTGGTCGCAGGCCGTGTCGCCGTGGTCGCCGTTGTCGGTGGCGCCGGGCGTGTGGGCGAAGGTGTCCCAGATGGAGGGGGCCCGGCCGTCCTCCGCGACGGCGCCCTCGATCTGGTAGGCGGAGGTGGCCGTGCCCCAGGCGAAGCCCGCCGGGAAGGCGTCGAGGTCGAGGGGGGCGCTGTCGGGCTCGGACACGAAGTCCCTTTCTGTGGGCGGAATCTGATGCGGGGTCTGAAGGCGTACGGGGGCCGTCATTTGACGGCGCCGGCGGTCAGTCCGGCGACGAGGTAGCGCTGGAGGAGCAGGAAGCCCGCGACGACGGGGACGCTGACCACGAGGGAGGCGGCCATCACCTGGTTCCAGTAGACGTCGTTCTGGGTGGCGTAGCCCTGGAGGCCGACGGCGAGGGTGCGGGTGGTGTCGTTGGTCATGACGGAGGCGAAGAGGACCTCGCCCCAGGCGGTCATGAAGGCGTACACGGCGACCGCGACGATGCCGGGCAGGGCGGCGGGGACGATCACGCGGAACAGGGCGCCGACCGGGCCGCAGCCGTCGACCTTGGCGGCCTCGTCGAGCTCGCGCGGGATCGAGTCGAGGTAGCCGACGAGCATCCAGACGGAGAACGGCAGCGAGAAGGTCAGATAGGTGAGGATCAGTCCGCCGCGCGACCCGAAGAGGGCGATGCCGGTGGCGTTGCCGATGTTGACGTAGAGGAGGAAGAGCGGCAGGAGGAAGAGGATGCCGGGGAACATCTGGGTGGACAGGACGGTCACGCTGAAGACCCGGCGGCCGCGGAAGTCGTAGCGGCTGACGGCGTACGCGGCGAAGACGGCGACGGTCACCGAGCACACGGTGGCGGCGCCGGCGACGATCAGCGAGTTCACGAAGTAGTCGGCGAGCGGCACGGTCCGCCAGATGTCGGCGTAGGGGCGCAGGGTGAGCCCGCTGGGCCACCAGCGGAACTTCCCGGAGACGTCCTCCAGCGGTTTGAGGGAGCTGGACACCATCACGTACACCGGCAGCAGGACGAAGCCGGTGAGCAGGGTGAGGAGGATGCGCCGGGTCCACAGGAACGAGGCGGGCGGTCGGCCCGCCCGGTGCGGCGCGGTCGTCGGGTCAGGCACGGCCGGTCCTCCTTCCGCGCGAGGTGAGGGCCAGGTACAGGCCGGTGACGACGAGCAGGAAGAGCAGCAGGAGCACGGACATGGCCGATCCGGTGCCGAAGTTCCAGGTCTGGAAGGAGGACTGGTAGATGTGCAGCGAGATCAGGTCCGCCGCCTCGGGAGCCGCCTTGCCGAACAGGACGAAGGGCGTGTTGAAGTCGTTGAAGGTCCACAGGAACAGCACGAGGACGAGGACCTGGTTGACCGGGCGCAGCGCGGGCATCGTGATGTGCCGGATCTGCCGCCAGGTCCCGGCCCCGTCCAGGGCGGCCGCCTCGTAGAGGTCGCGCGGGATGTTCTGCAGGCCGGCGGTGACGGTGAGGAAGGCGAAGGGCCAGCCCTTCCAGACGGACACCGTGAGCAGCGCCCAGAAGCTGTTGTCGCCGATGAGCCAGAAGGCGGGGCTCTCGCCGATGCCGAGCTGGTCGTGGAGGACGTGGTTGATCAGTCCGTTGTCGCGCTGGAACATGAACGCCCAGGTGATGACGGCGGCGTAGACGGGCAGGGCGTACGGGACGAGGAAGAGGGTGCGCAGCAGGCCGCGGCCGCGGAAGTTCTCCTGGAGGAGTACGGCGGCGGTGGTGCCGAGCAGCCAGCACAGCGCGACCGAGGCCAGCGTGAACACGCAGGTGGTCGCGAAGGACGCGAGCAGGGCCGCGCCGACCGGCGCGTCGACGTCCACGGCGACGGCGAAGTTGTCGAGCCCGGCCCAGGGTGCGGCGGTCCAGTCGCGGATGAAGAACTGGGTGAGCTCCTTGAAGCTCATGACGGCGCCCATGAGCATCGGCACGAGGTGGACGAGGAGTTCGAGCAGCAGGGCGGGCAGGAGCAGCAGGTAGGGCAGCAGGGCGCCGTGCCTGCGGGCGGCGCCGGCGGTGGGGGCGGCGCGGGTGGCGGCCCCGGGGTCGACCCGGGGCGTGACGGTGGCGGTCATGGCGGGTGTCGTGCCTACTTCTTCGGCATCTGCTGCTGCGCCTTGTCGAGCCTGGCGCGTACGGACTCGGTGGTGACCGGGCGGCCCGCGGCGGCGTCGGCGAAGAGTTCCTTGACGGCGGTGCCGACGACGGTCTCGAACTGGGACTCCTCCGGGACCTGCGGCAGGGCGGCGGCGCTCTTGGCGAGGGTGTCGCGGATGACGGCGAGCGCGGGTCCGGAGAAGGCGGGGTCGGCCTGGGCGGCCTTGACCGGCGGGACGGAGCCGTAGGCCTCGTTGAGGATCTTCTGCTCGGCGTCGCCGGTCATGAACTTCACGAACTTCAGGGAGCCCTCGCGGTTCCGGGTGTTGCCGAAGACGGCGATGTTGATGCCGGCGACCATGGAGTTGACCTGGGTGCCCTGGCCGGGAGTGCCGGAGGGGACGGGCGCGGGGGCGACGCCCCACTCGTCGGGCTTCATGCCCTGGGCGGCGAAGGTCTGTGCGGCGGTCTGCCACAGCACCATGGCGGTGCGGTTCTTGGCGAAGTCACCGAGGGACTGGTTCTGGGCGTACTCGGCGTTCCCGGGCGCGACGATCTTCTGGGCGGCCATGAGGTCGACGTACTGCTTGACGGCGGCGACGGCGCCGTCGGAGGTGAAGTCGGCCCTGCCGTCGGGCGTGAAGAAGTCGGCGCCGTGCTGCTTGCCGAGCACGAAGACCTGGTGGATGTTGTTGGCGAGGTTGCCGCCTTCGACGCCGATGGCGGACCTGCCGTCCTTGGCGAGCTTCCGGCCGGCCTCGTTCAGTTCGTCCCAGGTGGCCGGCGGCTTGGTGATGCCGGCGTCGGCGAACATCTTCTTGTTGTAGTAGAGCGCGTAGGCCATGGAGTAGAGCGGCACGGCGGCCGGGTCCTTGCCGGGCGCGCCGGTGGAGCCGAGCGCGGACTCGACGAAGCGGTCCCTGCCGCCGATCGCGGCGAAGTTCTTCTCGTCCCAGGGCAGCAGCGCGCCGCTCGCCTGGAGCGAGGCGCTCCAGGTGTTGCCGATGTTGAGGACGTCGGGGCCCTGGCCGGAGGTGGTGGCGGTGAGGATCCGGTTGAGCAGGTCGGACCAGGGCACGACCTCCAGCCTGACCTTGATGCCGGTCTCCTTCTCGAACTTGTCGAGTTCCGGCTGGAGCACCTTCTTGTCGGCCTCGATGCTCGGGCCCTGGTTGGAGGCCCAGTAGGTGAGCGTCTTCGGCTGCGAGTCCGCACCGCCCGCGCCGTCGGCGGTGCCGCCGCAGGCGGTCGCGGTGAGGGCGAGGGAGAGGGCGACGACGCCGGTGAGCGCGGCTCTGATTCTGCGCATGACTCCTCGGAACCCTTTCGAGGGAGGCTTAATTTAGGACGTGAGTTAAACTCCAAGGGAAGGGCGCGTCAAGGCTTCGCGCCGGGTGTATCTTGCGGAACAGGCTTTGAGGAAGCGGGGGTTGAGGTGCGAGCAACGAACGGCCGTACGGTGCGCGACCTGCGACGGGAGAACCGCACCGCGGTGCTGCGCCGGCTCTGGTTCGACGGTCCGATGAGCCGGTTCTCGCTCGGTCCCGCGACCGGACTGAGCTCCGGTTCGGTCAGCAACGTGGTCGCCGAACTGGCCGCCGAGGGCCTGGTCGAGGAGGCCGGCAGCGTCGACTCGGCGGGCGGCCGGCCCCGAACCCTGCTGCGGGTCCGCCCCGGCAGCGGCTGCATGATCGGCGTGGACGTCGGCGAGACCCGGATCAGGATCGAGCTCTTCGACCTCACGCTCACCGAACTGGCGCGTACGGAACGGCCGTTGGCGGTCGACGGGGACGAGCGGCACGACCGTTACGAGGTCGGTCTCGTCGTCGGCCACATCCGCGACGGCATCGCCGAGGTGCTGCGCACCGCCGGCACGGACCCCGGCCGGCTGCTCGGCGTCGGCGTGGGCGTGCCCGGCATCGTCGCCCACGGCGGGCCCGAGGGCGCCGTCGTCCACGGCCAGACCATCGGCTGGGACGCCGTGCCGCTGGAGCGGCTGCTCCGCGAGAGCGTGGACCTGCCGGCGGCCGTCCCGTACCGGATCGACAACGGGGCCCGCACGCTGGGCCAGGCCGAGCTGTGGTTCGGCGCGGGCCGCGGCGCCCACAGCGCCGTCTTCGTCCTCTTCGGCTCCGGCGTCGGGGCCTGTGTCGCCACCGACCCGCTGGGCCCCGGCCGCGCGCTGGAGTGGGGTCACCTGACGGTACGGGTACGGGGCCGGCGCTGCCGCTGCGGCGCCCGGGGCTGCCTGGAGGCGTACGCGGGCGCCGAGGCGCTGCTCGAACGCTGGCGCGAGGCCGGTGGCCGGCCGCCGGCCGGCGCGGACGAGGAGACCGCGCTCACCGCGCTGCTGGCCGCCGCGTACCCGGAGCCGGGCTCCGGACGCGAGCCTGACGCCACGGCGCTCGCCGTCCTGGAGGAGACGGCCGAATACCTCGGCGCCGGCTTCGCCGACCTCGTCAACCTGTTCCAGCCGGAGCGGATCCTCGTCGGCGGCTGGGCCGGACTCCAGCTCGGCGAGCGCTTCCTCGACCGCGTCCGCGGCCACGCGCGGGACTACGCCCTGCGCTATCCCGCCGACCGCGTCACCATCGGCCTGGGCACCCTGGGCCCGGAGGCCGTCACCATCGGCGCCGCGATCCTCCCGCTCGCCGACTTCTTCGCCCTCGGCGGCCGCCGCACCGAGGCCGGGCCCGGGCCGGCCGAGGCCCAGCCGGCCTGGACGACGACGGTTCGTGAGCGGACGGCCCACTGAGGGAGCCGGCTTTCCGCCGTCCGTGGACCGTGGCGCCGCGCCGCCGGATCCGACACGATGGCGCCCGTACGGACGACGGTGATCGTGACCGTCTCGGGTCGAAAGGGAGCGGTATGAGCGGTGTGGCACGCAGGACGGTCGTGGCGGCGGCGGGCGGTGCGGGTCTGACGGCGGCCCTCGCCGCGTGCGGCAGCGAGGGCGGCGGGAAGAACGGCACGGACGGCGCGGACGGCGGCACGGAGGTCGTCGAGGAGAGCGCGCCGCTCGCGATGACCGCCGACATCCCGGTCGGCGGCGGAAAGGTGATCGCCGACAAGGGCGTGGTCGTCACCCAGCCCAGGAAGGGCGAGTTCAAGGCCTATTCCTCGCGCTGCACGCACCAGGGCTGCCAGGTCGGCAGCGTGGCAGACGGCGTGATCGTCTGCCCCTGCCACCAGAGCCGCTTCGACGCCAACGACGGCAGCGTGAAGCAGGGTCCCGCGACGAAGCCGCTGGAGCCGACGCCGATCGAGGTGATCGGCGAGGCGATCAGGCTCGGCTGACCCGCCGGGGCGCCTTCCAGCAGCCGAGGACGTCGTCGGTCGTCACGACCGTGGCGACCAGGGCGAGGGTGTTGCGGATCATCGCGGGTGTGTAGTCGGCCGGCACTCCCGCGATGGCGTCACCCGGGACGACGACCGTGTAACCGAGGTTGACGGCGTCGAAGACGGCGTTGGGTATCGCCACGTTCGCGGACACGCCGGTGACCACGAGGGTACGGCAGCCCAGGTTGCGCAGCAGGGCGTCGACCTCGGTGCCGGCGATCGGCGAGAGCCCGTGCAACCGCCGTACCACCAGGTCCTCTTCGGCCACCTCGATGGGCTCGGCGATCCGGACGGCGGTGCTGCCGGCGTGCTGCTGTACGGGAAGCCGGGCGGCGGCGCGGAAGAGCCGGGCGTTGCGGTTGGCGCCGCGCCCGTCGGGGCGCCGTTCGGCGACCGCGTGCAGGACCTGGACGTCGGCCTCGTGGGCGGCGGCGACGAGCCGGGCGACGTTGCGCAGTGCGCCGGACGCACGGGCCACGGCGGCGAGTTCGGGCAGGGCGCTGTCCCGTCCGACGACGCCCTCCTGGCACTCGACGGTGAGCAGCGCGGCGCCGTCGGGCGCGAGCAGTTCCCTGAGCTGGTCCGACCGCCTCACGGTGTCCTCCTCCTTGCACCTCCGGGGTACAGGCCCCATGATTTCTGACACCTCATCAGAAATCCAGAAGGGTGCGGACGATGACCGTCGCACAGCGCCACGGACGCCGGATCATGATGACCCCGGCGGAGCTCGACGCCTTCCTCACCGAACAGCGGACCTGCCGGGTGGCGACGGTGTCGGCCGACGGCCGCCCGCACGTCAGCGCGCTCTGGTTCGCCTGGGACGGCACGTCGCTCTGGCTCTACTCCCTGACACGCAGCCGGCGCTGGGCGGAGCTGCGGTCCCGTCCCCGGATCGCGGTCGTGATCGACGACGGCGAGGAGTACGGGGAGCTGCGCGGCGTGGAGCTCTCGGGCAGCGTGGAGTTCGTCGGCGAGGCCCCGCGCACCGGCGAGCCCTGCCCCGAACTGGAGGCGCCCGAGCGGCTCTTCGCCGCGAAGAACTTCGGTCTCGACTCCATGCCGCACGACGGCCGCCACGCCTGGCTGCGGCTCACTCCCGACGCCGTCGCCTCCTGGGACTTCCGCAAGCTCGCCGCGCTCTGAGGCGGACGGCGTTCCGGACGGACGGCGTTCAGGAGTCCAGCGGCTCGCCCGCCGTGCGCAGCGCCTCGACGACCGCGCGGATGGAGGGCCTGCGGCCCGCGTCGCTGCGCCAGGTCGCGTAGATGTGCCGGCGCACCGGCTGCCGTACGGGCACGAAGGCCACCCCGTCCATGGTCGCCGGCCGGCCGAGCCGGGGCGCGACACAGACGCCGAGGCCCGCGGCGACCAGGGCGAGCTGGGTGTGGTGGTCGCCGGCGACGTGCGCGATCCGGGGCTCGACGCCCTTGGAGCGCAGGGTGAACATCAACCAGTCGTGACAGAACTCGCCGGCGGGCCAGGAAACCCACTCCTCGTCCGCGAAGTCCTCCAGGTCCACCGTGGCGCGGCCCGCCAGCGGATGGTCGGCGGGCAGCGCGACGTCGGCGGAGTCGTCCAGCAGATGCGCCCGCTCGAGGCCCGCCGGAACCGGCGCCCGCTTGTTGTTCCAGTCCAGGACCACGGCCAGGTCGCTGTCCCCGCGCAGCACGTCGCGCACGCCGAAGTCCGGCTCCAGCTCCGCGGTGTGCACCCGCAGCTCCGGGTGGGCCGCGCGCAGCGCCCGGATGGCCGCCGGGAAGAGTCCGCGCATGGCGGTGGGGAAGGCCGCGATGCGCACCTCCCCGACCACCTGGCCGCGCTGCGCCTCGATGTCCGCCTGGGCGAGCTGCACCTGGGACAGGATCCGGGCGGCGTGCTCCGCGAGCAGCAGCCCGGCGTCGGTGAGGCGGATCCCGCGCCCGCTCTTCGCCAGGAGCTGCTGGCCGATCTCGCGCTCCAGCTTGGCGAGCTGCTGCGAGACGGCGGAGGTGGTGACGTGCAGCCCGTCGGCGGCGCCGCTCACCGATCCGTGCCGCGCGACGGCGTCCAGGGTGCGCAGGCGCTCCAGATTCAACATGTAAGTGATTCTAAGAGATCGGGTCCAGGAATTCTCGCTTGTACTACGAGGTGGGCTCGGCCACCCTGAACACCATGAGCAGCCCCGCCGCGTCGTCGCCGTCCCTCCCGCCCTCCGCGCCCCCGCTCCGCCGCCCGCGCCCGCCGCGGGCGTCCCGCTCCGTCGACTGGCGGATCCGCTTCGGCGTCCTCGCCCTGATCTGGGGCTTCAGCTTCCTGTTCATCAAGGTCGGGACGGAGGGCTTCGCCCCGTTCCAGGTGACCTTCGGCCGCCTCCTCTTCGGTACGGCCGTGCTGGCCGTCGCTCTGGTCGTCAAGCGTGACCGGCTGCCGCGCGGCGCCCGCACCTGGGGCCATCTGACGGTGGCGGCCTTCCTGCTCAACGCCCTGCCGTTCTCGCTCTTCTCCTACGCGGAGCTGACGATCCCCTCGACCCTCGCGGGCATCTGCAACGCGACGACCCCGCTGTGGGGCATGGTCCTGTCGCTCGTCGCCCTCTCCGAGGACAGGCCGACGCGGGTGCGGGCCGCGGGTCTGGGCATCGGCTTCGTCGGCGTCCTGACGGTGCTCGGCGCGTGGCAGGGCTTCTCGGGCCTGGACGTCACGGGCACGGCGCTGGCGCTGCTCGCCTCGTTCAGCTACGCGGTCGGCTGGATCTACGTCCGCCGCACGCTCTCCGGCACGGGCGCGTCGAACCTCTCCCTGGCCACCGGCCAGGTCGGCGTCGCCACCGTGCAACTGGCGCTCGTGACACCGCTGTTCACCAGCCTGCCGCACTCGGTCGAGATCCTGCCGCTGCTCTCGGTGATCGCACTGGGCGCGCTGGGCACGGGCTGGGCGATGCTGCTGCAGTACGGGGTGGTGGCCGAGGTGGGGCCGACGACGGCGGCCATGGTCACGTACTTCATCCCGGTCATCGCGACCGCGGCCGGCGTCGCCGTGCTCGGCGAGCAGCTGACCTGGAACACCCCGGTCGGCGCGATCGTGGTCCTCGCGGGCGCGGCCCTCACCCAGACCCGCGGCCCGCGCCGCACTTCCCCGCCCGCCCCGGTGCGGACACGGGCCGGGACCTCGGCCGAGGCACCGACGGGGCCCCGGGCACAGGAACAGCCCGGGCACCGGACGGGGGCGGATGCGGCCCGGAGTGAGAAGGCCTCCACCCGGTAGACCGGCACGGGGAAGCCGCCGCTCCGCCCCCTCTCAGCCGTAACTGCGGGCGGGCGCCGGGCCGGCCGCGTACGCGACCGCGTCGGCGAGCGGCTCCAGGTCGGTGCGGGTGAGTCCGGAGACGGTCAGCCGGACGGCCGGGCCGGCCTCCATGCGGAAGCGGGCGCCGGGCGCGACCGCCCAGCCCGCCGCGAGGAGCCGGGCGACGGCGCCGGTCTCGTCGGCGACCGGCACCCAGACGTTCATGCCGCTGCGCCCGTGCGCCTCCACGCCACGCCGGGCCAGCGCGCGGACGAGACCGTCGCGCCGCGCCCCGTAGGAGGCCGCCACGGCCGCCGGGTCGACCGCTCCCGTCCGCCACAGGTGCACGACGGCCCGCTGGAGCAGCCGGCTGACCCAGCCGGGTCCGAGCCGCTGGCGGCCGAGCACCCGGTCGACGGTCTCGGCGTCGCCGGTGAAGGCGGCGATCCGCAGGTCCGGGCCCCACGCCTTGGCCACCGAGCGCACGAACACCCATCTGCCGTCGCCGGTCGCGAGCGGGTGCAGGGGCTGCGCGACGATCCCGTGCCCGTGGTCGTCCTCGACGAGCAGCACGTCGGGGTGCGCGTCGAGGACCGCCCGCAGCGCGGCGGCCCGTTCGGCGGTGACGCTCGCCCCGGTCGGGTTCTGTGCCCGGTCGGTGACGATCACCGCGCGGGCGCCGCCGCGCAGCGCGCGGGCCACCGCCTCGGGCAGCGGCCCCTCGTCGTCGACGGCGACCGGTACGGGCCGCAGCCCGAGGGCCGGCACGAGGTCGAGCAGGCTGCCCCAGCCGGGGTCCTCGACGGCGACGGCGTCGCCCGGCCGCAGATGCGCGGCGAGCACCCGCTCGATCGCGTCGAGCGAACCGGAGGCGACGCCGACGGGCCCGTCCGGCACCCCGCCCTCGTCGAAGGAGGCCCTGGCGAGCCGGGCGAACTCCTCGTCCACCGGCGCTTCGCCGTACATCGGCGGCCGCTCGGCGTATTCGCCGGCGACCGCCGCGAGCACCGCGTCGAGCGGTGGCAGCAGCGCCGGATCGGGACTGCCGTTGCTCACGTCCCGCACGCCCTCCGGGGCCTCGACGCGGAGCGAGCCGCGCGCCGTCGTCGCGGGCGCGGAGCGCACGCGGCTGCCGCGCCGCCCGTCGGTCTCGATGACCCCTCGCTCGCGCAGGGTGCGGTAGGCGGCGGCCACGGTGTTCGGGTTCACTCCGAGCGCGGCGGCCAACTCGCGCATCGGGGGCAGCAGTTGCCCGGGCTTGAGCTGCCCGGTACCGACCCCGCGTTCGACGCTGGCGGCGATCTCCGATGCGCGACGACCTTCGATCCGATACTCTCCTAGCACAAAGCCGATTATGCACTAGTGCAATGGAGTCCGCAATGACGGTGAAGACCCAGCAGACGGAGCAGAGGGAGCAGACGACGGGTGCTCCCGCCGACGCCTCCCGGTCGTCCGAGGTCTCCGAGGTCACCGACGCCCCCGCGCCCTCCGGGGCCTACGAGGCCACGGAGCGGACCGTCCCCACCCGCTCCCGCGAGCGCGCCTCGTACGACCGCGACCTCGTGCACGCGATCCTCGACGAGACCTACCTCTGCCACCTGGGATTCGTCCGCGACGGCGCGCCGGTCGTCCTGCCGACCCTCTACGGCCGGATAGGCGAGGCGCTCTACGTCCACGGCTCGACCGGCTCCCGTCCGCTGCGGTCGGCGGGGAAGGGCGAGGGCGCGCCGGGCCTGCCGGTCTGCCTGACCGTGACCCACGTGGACGGCCTGGTCCTCGCCAAGTCCGCCTTCCACCACTCGATCAACTACCGCTCGGTGGTCGTGCACGGCGTCGCGCACCAGGTCACCGACCCGGAGGAGCTGCGCACCGCGCTCGACGCGCTCGTCGACCACGTCGTCCCCGGCCGCTCCTACGACTCCCGCCCGGCCAACGCCAAGGAGCTCGCCGCCACCGCCGTGCTCCGCCTCGACCTGCGCGAGGTCTCCGCGAAGGTCCGCACCGGCGGCCCCAACGACGACCCCGAGGACGCGGCGCTGCCCCACTGGGCCGGCGTGGTCCCCGTACGGCGGGGCTACGGCACCCCGGTCCCGGCCGCGGACCAGCCCGCGAGCACGCCGCTGCCCGACTACCTCGCCGCGCTGTAGGGAGCACCGCCGTGCTGATTCATCCCTGGGACGCCGCCCACGACGAGGGCGAGTGGCGAAACTGGCTGGCCGCCCACGACTTCGGGCAGCTGGCGGTCAACGGCTCCGCCGGCGAACCGCCGTGGGTGCAGCCGATGCACTTCCGCTACGAGCCCGAACCCGGCCCGTACGGTCAGGTGATCACCCACCTCGCCCGGCCCAACCCGCTCTGGGGCGACCTGGAGGACCACCCCACCGTGCTCCTCAGCGTGGTCGACGACTACGTGTACGTGCCCGGCCACTGGACCGCGCCGGAGGGCGCGCCCACCGAGCACGGCACGCCCACCTCCTTCTACGCGGCGGTCCAACTCCGCTGCACGGCCCACGTCGTGGACGACCCGGAGGAGAAGGCGGCCCTGCTCAACCGCCAGGTCGCCCACTTCCAGCCGGAGGGCGGCACGGCCTTGGCGGCCCCGGGCGAGGCGCCGTTCGGCCGGATGCTGCCCGGCATCAGGGTCCTCCGGCTCGACGTGACCGAGGTCCGCGCCAAGTTCAAGTACGGCGGCAACAAGCCGGCGGAGATCCGCGACCGCGTCACGACCCGCCTCACCGACCGCGGCGCCCCCGGCGACACGGCGGCCCTGTCCCACAAGGCCCGCCGCGACGCCACCATGCCGCCCCGGCGGGCCTGACCCGCGGGACATGCCCGCGGCGAGGTGCCGTGCCAGGCGTCGCGGACCCGGTCAAGATCCGGAAGAGACGGCCTAGGCCAGCGCCGCCCGGGCCTCCGCCAGGGCGAGGCCCGTCACGGCGAGCAGCAGGAGCAGCGTGCCCGTGACCGTGGCCGCGGTCAGCTGCTCGCCGAGGAGGGTGACCGCGATGAGCGCGGCACTGACCGGTTCCAGGAGCATGATCACCGAGACGGTCGCGGCACGGATGACGGCCGCCCCGGCGAAGTACAGGGCGTAGGCGAGGGCGGTCGGGACGGCCGCGACGTACAGCAGCAGGGCGAGCGTCCGCAGCGGTGCGTCGGTGTGCGGGACGAGTCCTTCCGCGGCGGCCATCGGCAGCAGCCCGACGGCGCCGACGGCGAAGGACCAGGTCGTGGTGGACAGCGCGTCCCCGCCCGCGCCGGTGCGGCCGAGCCACCGGGTGAGCAGGGTGATCGCCGCGTAACCGGCGGCGGACAGGACGGCGAGGAGGACGCCGAGCGGCCGGACCTCGGCTCCGCCGCCGCCGAGGACGAGGACGCCGAGCCCGGCGAGCGCCCCGCCGACGGCGACGACGCCGCCGGCCCCGATCCGCTCGCCCATCAGGACGCGGGCGCCGACCGCGATGAGCACGGGCCCGGCGCCGAGGGTGACGACGGTGCCGACGGCGAGGCCCGTGGCCTGCACGGCCGCGAAGTACGCGCTCTGGAAGACGGTGAGTCCGATGCCCGTGCCGAGGATGCGGACGAGCCTGCGCCGACGCGGTTCGCGAGCGGCGGCGCCTGCCCCGGCCCGGGGGCCGCGGCGCAGCGCGAGCACGCCGAGCAGCAGCACGAGGCCGCCCACGCAGCGCCAGAAGGAGAGGGTCAGGGGGCCCATGTCGCCGGCCCGGAAGACCAGTGAGGCGGCGGCTCCCGCCGTGCCCCAGGCGATTCCGGCGACGATCAGATAGGTGAGGCTCCGCCCGGTGGACAGGGCGGAACCGACGGTGTTCGACACGTGCGTTCTCCGTGGGAAGACGGGGGTGGGTGGTCGCTCGGCTCCGCGGGCGGGCAGCGACGAACCGCTCGGGGGCGTGTACGGCGCGCCCGAGCCCGGTCTTCGTCAGCGGAAGGTGCCGCCCGCGCTAGGCGGCGGGGGGCGGAAGAACGGTCGCGTGCATGATCAGGACCCTACGAGGAGACTCGTCCGCCCGACAACCCGGCGCCCTCGGCGGCCGGCTCCCCCGAGGCGGCCACCGGTTCGACCGGGGCCGCCTTGGGCGTCGAGGACTGCGCGATGAAGGCGCCGACGAGGACCAGGACGCCGCCGGCGATCTGCGGCGCCGCCAGGTGCTCGCCGAGCAGCACCCAGGCGAGGACGGTCGCGACGACCGCCTCCAGGCAGGCCACGACCCCGGCGACCTGCGGCGAGAGCCTGCGCACCGAGACGACGCCGGTGACGTACGCGAGGACGGTGGCGATCAGCACGATCCAGCCGAGCAGCAGCCAGGCGGGGGTCGCGGTGCCGTTCAGGTCGGCGGTGCCGCCGAGGACCGCCCAGTCCATGCCCCACGGGCGGGCGACGACGGTGAGCACGAGGGCGCCGCCGAGCAGCCCGTACGCGATGACGCCGAGCGGGTCGGCGGAGTCGGCCCCGTCGCCGCCGTGGTCGGACAGGACGAAGTAGCCGACCTGGCAGCAGGCGGCGGCCAGCGCGAGGAGCAGTCCGAGGAGGTCGAAGCCGAGTCCGGACCAGACCTGGACGACGCAGGCGAGGCCGCCGACGGCGAGGACGACGCCGAGCGCGGCGGCGCGGGTCACCGGCCGCCGCTGGACGAAGCGGACCCAGCCGAGGACGAGGGCGGGCGCCAGGTACTCGACGAGCAGGGCGACGCCGACGGGTATCCGGGAGATCGACGCGAAGTAGAACGCCTGGACGCCGGCGACGGCGAGCAGGCCGAAGCCGGCGAGGAGCGCGGGCTTGCGGCGCACGAGGTCCTGGTGGCGCCAGGCGACGGGCAGCATGACGAGGGCGGCACCGGCCACCCTGAGCCACACCACATGGAGCGGATCGAGTCCTGCCTCGATCAGCGGCTTGGCCGCCACTCCCGAACCACCGAATGCGAAGGCCGAGGCCAGGGCGATTCCCAGGCCGGCGCTTCTCCCCTGAGACGCGTGCATCGGGCCATCATGACAGGAGCCGGTCAGCAGCGTAAGTGCCGTTACACCTGTTGAGACGGCTCCTCGATCCGGGCGGCCAGGGCGAGGGGGTCGACCCCCGCCCGGCGCAGCACCTCGGCGGCCCGGCTGTCGGGGTCGGCGGCCAGGGCGGCGAGCAGGTCGAGCCCGCGGACCCGCCGGCCACCGCGGCGCGCGGCGCGCTCGAAGGCGCCCGCGAGGGCCGTGGCGGCGGCCGGCGACCAGCCGGCGGCGCCGTTCTCGCCGCCGCGCACGACGGGCAGGGCGGAGCCGGTTTCCTCGACGGCGCGCTGCCAGCGCAGCCCGTAGCCGATCGAGCGCTGGACGAGGTAGCCGAGGACCCGGGCGAGCCGGTCGTCCTCGTCGAGGGCGGCGGCGGTCTCGGGGTCGGCCTCGACGAGGGAGTGCAGCAGGTGGGCGGTGTCGATCTGCCGGTCACCGTCCCGCAGGGCACGGCGCCGCGCACCGGTGACCGCCGTCATCAGCTCCGCCGTCAGCCCGTCCTCGAGTTCGGCGCGGCCGGTGGCGGGCAGCGGCCTGGGGGCCCGGGGCGCGGGCGCGCGGCGGCACGCGGACGTCGCGGGAGGCCGTGCGGAGGGTACGGAAGGGACCGAGGGCGGGACCGGAGGGACGGGAGCATGCACCCTTCCACCTCATCAGCCCGCGCGGGCCCGGACATCCCCGGCGAGGAGCATGTGCGCATCCCACCGGAGTCGGGCACGGGCGAGCGGTTCCTCCTCCTTGCGGATGAGATCCGGCGAGTTCTGCGCAAGGGGCGCGCGCCGCCTTGCCTTGCGCCCTCTGCGCAACCACAGGCCCGTACCGTAACGTCCTCCAGGCATGTTCTGGATGGTGGCCCTGCTCGCGCAAGACGGGCGGCAGTACGTCTACCGCGTCTACGCACCGCGGGAGGCACTGCCGGCCGATCTCTTCTGGGCCGCGTTCCACTGCCACGACGAGGGCGACGGGCCCCGCGCGTCCGACTGGTTCGACTCCGCGCAGATGTGGTGGACCGGGGGCGAGACCGCAGAACTGACGGTTCATCAGTATTGAATGTTCACGCCCTGACGGCTACGTTCCGCGACACCGAACTGCCGGCAGACACGCGTGAAGGGGTGGTCCCATGGCCGAAGTCAGCGCGGAGGCACGCATCGAGGCACCGGCCGAGAAGGTGTGGGCGCAGCTCACCGACTGGGGCTCGTACGGGGAGTGGAACGCCACCCACACGAACTTCCCGGACGGCGGCCCGGCCACCCTGGAGGCCGGCGCGACCTTCGCCGAGAACATGAAGCTGATGGGCTTCCCCGCTGAGGTGACCTGGACGGTGGAGGAGCTGGAGACCGCCCGCGTGTTCGCGATCCGCGGCAAGGGCCCGATGGGCGTCAACGTCGGCACGCGCTACTCCCTCACCGCCGACGGCGACGCCACCACCGTACGGATCGACGGGGAGTTCACGGGTGCGGCCGTGTCCCTGATGGCGGGCAAGCTCAAGGACTCGGCGACGGCGGCGCTGACCGAGTCCCTGCGCAGGCTCGCCGGCCTGGTCGCCTGACCGGCCCGCTCCGTACGCGAAAGGGCCCCGCGGCACGTCGCCGCGGGGCCCTTCGCCGCCGTCCGGGCACTCAGTGCTCGTCGGCCAGGATCAGGTACAGCTTCTTGCGGGCCTCGTTGATGACCTCCACGGCCTTCTGCCGCTGCTGGGCGTCACCGGTCTTCCAGACCTGCCCGAAGGCCTCCATCAGACCGAAGCCTGCCTGCCGGACCTCGTTCACGGCGTCCCAGTCGACGCCGCGCCCGACCTCCTCCCACGGGGCCTCCGGCCCCGCCTCGGCCTCGGTGCGCCCGGCGTCGGTGAGCGTGAACAGCTTCTTGCCGCCCTCGCTCTCGCTGGCGATCAGCCCCTCGTCCTCCAGCATCTGGAGGGTCGGGTAGACCGAGCCGGGGCTGGGCTTCCAGGCCCCGCCACTGCGCTCGACGATCTCCTGGATCATCTCGTAGCCGTGCATCGGGCGGTCCTTGAGGAGGGCCAGGATCGAGGCGCGCACATCGCCGCGCCGGGCCCGGCCGCGGCCGCCGCCGCGGCCCCGGCCGCCCCAGGGGCCTCCGCCCCAGGGTCCGCCGAAGCCCGGGCCGAACTGCCCGAAGGCCGCGCGCCGCCCCTCGAAGTCACCGCGAGGGCCAGGACCGCAGTGCCCGCGTCCGACACCGGGGCCGTTTCCGTGTCCGAATTCGTGTCCGTAGGTACGCATCGCAACGCTCCTTCCATCGGGATTCATCGTTGAACTGTCGCGATGCTTCAACGATATATCGGAACACTTCGTTCGGCAACACCCGACCGACACTCCGCCCGGCTTCCTTCCGCCACCCCGTCCGGCACCCCGCCGGACACCCCGGCCGGCTTCGGCCGCCCCCCGGTCCCGCCCCCGACCGGTCCAGTCGTCCCGAATTGGCCTTGGTCAGCGGTTTTCCCGCTCCGGTACGGTCCCGTCCCATGCGGATTCGAATCGTCGACGCCTTCACCGACCGGCCCTTCTCCGGCAACCCGGCCGGAGTCCTGCTCCTGGACTCCTTCCCCGAGGACGCCTGGCTCCAGAAGGTGGCCGCCGAGGTCAACCTCTCGGAGACCGCCTTCGCCCACCCGCTGCCGCCGGGCGGCGAGGCGGACTGGGCGCTGCGCTGGTTCACGCCCACCACCGAGGTGGACATGTGCGGTCACGCCACCCTGGCCACCGCCCACGTCCTGCACAGCACCGGAACCGCCACCGGCACCGTCCGCTTCGCCGCCCGCTGCGGCGTGCTGACCGCCACGGCCGAGCCGGACGGCACGATCACCCTGGACTTCCCGACCTCCTCGCTCACCCCGGTCGCCGCGCCCGACGGCCTGGCCAAGGCACTCGGCGCCGAGCCCGTCGCCGTCCACGACACCGCCGCCCACATCGGCGACCTGGTCGTGGAACTGGCCGACGAGACGACCGTCCGCACCCTCGCCCCGGACTTCGCGCTCCTGAGCACCCTGTCCGACCGGGGGATCATCGCGACGGCCGTGGCCGACGCGCCCGAGGGCGCGTACCAGTTCGTCTCGCGCGGCTTCTTCCCGGCCGTCGGCATCGACGAGGACCCGGTCACCGGCAGCGCCCACACGGCGCTCGCGCCCTACTGGTCGGCCCGCTTCGGCCGCGACGAGCTGACCGGCTTCCAGGGCGGTGCGCGCACCGGCCTCGTCCGCACCCGCCTGCGCGGCGAGCGCACCCACCTCAACGGCCACGCGGTCACCGTCATCGACGGCGAGCTCCACGCCTGACCCTCCCGGGCACTCGGGCACTGGGGCACGGGGGCACAGGGGCACACGAAGAAGGGGCGTACGGCACCGGCCGTACGCCCCTTCTCCCGTCACCGCCGGCTCACGGCGTGGGCAGCCAGCCCACCTTCCCGGCGAGCAGCCCGTAGCCGACGAAGGCCACGATGTCGAGCAGCGCGTGCGCGACCACCAGCGGGCCCACCCGGCCCCAGCGCCGGTACAGCCACACGAAGACCACGCCCATCACCATGTTGCCGACGAAGCCGCCGATGCCCTGGTACAGGTGGTACGAGCCGCGGAGCACCGCGCTCGCGGCGAGCGAGGCCTTCGGGGACCAGCCCAACTGGTCGAGCCTGCGCAGCAGATAGCCGACGACGATCACCTCCTCCAGGACGGAGTTCTGGATCGCCGAGAGGATCAGGACCGGGTACTTCCACCACACCTCGGGCAGCGACTCGGGCACCACGGTCAGGTTGAACCCGGACGCGCGCGCCGCCAGGTAGAAGGCGAGGCCCGCGCTGCCGATGCCGGCCGCGACGAGCGCCCCCCGGCCGAGGTCCGGCCACGGCCGGGTGCGGTCGAAGCCGATCGCGCGCAGCCCGCGCACTCCGGCGCCCTCGCGCAGCAGCAGATGGGCGACGAGGACGACCGGGACGAGCGCGGTGGCGATGCCGAACAGCTGCCAGGCCAGGTCGAGCCAGGGCCGCCCGGGCGCGTACGAGCCGTTGAGCGTGGCGGCCTGCTCCTTGAGCGCGCCGGGCTTGGTCAGCGAGCCGATGAAGCTGATGAGCGAGGAGAGCGCGCTCGCGCCGAGCGACAGCGCGAGCACGATGAGCGTCTCGGAGCGCAGGATCCGGCGCGGCAGCCCGTCGGGGGGCAGGGAAGCGTCTACCACTCGTTGCTCCGACACCACACCTGTTCTCCCATTCCCCATCGTTCTCCGGGTCACGGGAACCCTACCTACGGGGCCGGGGAAGCGCCCTCGACCCCCACCGGCCAGGTGTGCACCGGCTCCCCGGTGAGCATCAGCTCGCGGTAGCGCCGGGTGGTGGCCGCGAGGGCCGCCGGACGGTCGAGGCCCGACTCGAGGAACCCGTGGAAGGTGTCCGCCTGCCACGAGGCGCCGTTCACCCGCCGCCGGCAGCGCGCCTCGATCACGCCGAGGTAGAAGTCGCGGTCGCGCGGCTCGACGTGCCAGGCGTCCAGACCGGCCGCGGCCAGCGGCAGCAGCTCGTCGAGGACCAGTCGTGCCGCGGGCACCGTCGACACGCCGCCGGCGCGGCCCGGGCGGGGCCAGCGCAGCTCCGCCTCGATGCCGTGGCGGCACGCGGTGTCGAAGTTGTGGCCCGCGTCGGCGAAGTCCATCCGCTTCCAGACCGGCCGGGACTCCTCGGCGAGCGAGCGGACGAGTCCGTAGTAGAAGGCCGCGTTGGCGACGACGTCGGTGACCGTCGGACCGGCCGGGAGCACCCGGTTCTCCACCCTCAGGTGGGGGACGCCGTCGACCCAGCCGTAGACGGGCCGGTTCCAGCGGTAGACGGTGCCGTTGTGCAGGACCAGCTCCTGGAGCCTGGGCACCCCGCCCTCGTCCAGGACGCGCAGCGGGTCCTCGTCCTCGCAGATCGGCAGCAGGGCGGGGAAGTACCGCAGGTTCTCCTCGAACAGGTCGTAGACCGAGTCCACCCAGCGCTCCCCGAACCAGGTGCGCGGGCGGACGCCCTGCGCCTGCAGCTCGGGCGGCCGGGTGTCGGTGGCCTGGGTGAACAGCGGCGGCCGGGACTCGCGCCACAGCTCGTGCCCGAAGAGGAAGGGCGCGTTGGCGCCCACCGCTATCTGCACGCCGGCGATCGCCTGGGCCGCGTTCCACAGGGCGGCGAAGCGGGGCGGGGTCACCTGGAGGTGCAGCTGCACGGAGGTGCAGGCGGCCTCGGGCACGATCGAGGCCGCGGTGCAGTGCAGTCGCTCCACCCCCTGGATGTCGAGCGTGAAGTCCTCGCCCCGGGCGGCGAGGATCTGGTCGTTGAGGAGCGCGTAGCGGTCGGCCGCGGAGAGGTTGGCGTGGACCGCGTCCTCCTGGGTGAGGGTCGGGAGTATGCCGATCATCACGACGCCCGCGTCCAGCTCCTCGGCCTTGCGGTCGGCGTATCCGAGTCCGGTACGGAGTTCTTCCGCGAGCCGGTCGAATACATGACCTTCGAGCCGGTGCGGGGCGATGTTCACTTCCAGGTTGAACATTCCGAGTTCGGTCTGGAAATCGGGACTGGCGATCCGGTCGAGCACCGGCGCGTTCAGCATCCTGGGCAGCCCGTCCTCGCCCGCGAGATTGAGTTCGATCTCCAGGCCCATGAGATTGCGGGGCCGGTCGAACCGCTTCTCCGCGAGCAGCCGTGCGAGTGCCGCCAGGCATTGCTGGAGCTTTCGACGGTAGCGCTGCCGGTCGGACGGGCCGAACCCGTCGGCCACGACCTTCTCCCCCATCGAGCGTCCCTCCCGAGTGGGCGGCCGCCGCGACGGCCGCGAGCGTCACGGACGATGATGCCCCGTCGGCTGATCGACAACGCCTGCGGAGCGCAGGTGTGATCCGTTACTCTTGGCGGGCTTTCTCCGGAGGCAGTCTCCGCGGGCAAAGAGCAATCGACATATACCAATGTCATATTGTCCGCACCGCACCGGCGCATCGGGGGTCATGATTCGGCCGACCGGCCCGGCACGGAAAACGCAGGCAGCGGATCCCCGGAGCCATGCATTCCACCGAATCGCCCGGGGAATACGTCTGAATGACGCCTTGTCAGGAATATCCGCGGCGCCTAGCGGAAACACTGTGTGAACACGTGTCGTATAAACTCCGCGCACGAGGCAGAGTGTTGGCGCACGGCCATGCACCCATGGCCCCCCTCTCTGGCCCCGTCGCTGACAGCGCCGTCGTTACCTGCCCACGCTTCACCGTGTCTCCTGAGTGAGAGGCGACCCATCATGCTCCGACCCTCCCCGGCCCCCGCGCCGGCCCTCCGCAGTGTCCTCGCGGCCCTCGGCACGCCCTCGGCGGTACGAGAACCGCGTACACCGGCCCTGCGGACCGCACAGGGACCGCTGAGCCCCGAACTGCCCCTGCCCGTCCACGTGCTCGGCACGCTCGGTGGGGTCGACGCCCCCGCGGCCGCCGGCACGGCCGGGCAGCGGCCACCGCGCACCCGGCTGGCCGGCTGGCGCTTCCTCATCAGGAACGGGGACCGGGCGATCGCCGCCGCCGACACCATGCTCACCCCCGACGGCTGGTCCTTCTCGCACTTCTTCGAGGGTCCCTACGTCGCGGCCACCGAGCGGGCCCTGATCCAGGCCGAGGCGCTGGTCACCCCGTACCAGCCGCGGCTGCTCTCCGTACCGGAGCTCTACATGCTGACGCTGTGGCTGCACGCCGACACCGAGGCGGACGGCTCCACCACCGAGCCGGGACCGGCCGACCTGCTCGTCCCGCTCGCGCCCGCGCCGCCCGGGATCGCCGCGAACCGCCCCTACGCGGTGGCCGATCTGCTCCCGGTGATCGGCCTGCGGCTCACGCCGCCGCCGCTGCTCGGCTCCGCCGCGAGCGCGACGGCCTGACCGCGCGCCCCGACCGTTCGGCAGTGGGGGGGGGGAGCAACCGAGGGGCGGGGGGGGGGGGCGGGGTGGGGGGGGGAAGGGGGGGGGGGGCGGAGGGGAGGGACGCAAAAAAACACCACGAACAGGGGGGGGGGCGCAAGACCG
>NZ_JBHXFE010000049.1:0-14898 GCF_042722475.1 Streptomyces sp. NPDC127092 | reverse complement strand
CCCTTGTGGCGGCCTGTCTCCCAACCCCCCCCCCTCTCTTCGCCTCCCCAGGAAGCACAGCGTCCGTCCCCCCCCCCCCCCCTTTGCGCCGCTCCCCCCCGAACCCCCTGTGTTCCGGGCCCCCACTGCTGTCCGAGGCGGGTCCCGTTCGGACTAGCCCACTGGGACCACCCCGAACCCCCCTAAGTGACGGGGCGGTTGACCCGAACCGCCCCTGAGGGTGATGCGTCTTCCCAGGAGAGGACGAGCTGCCGCGAAATCCCTGCGGAATGCCGTCCGTAGGGCAAGACTGGGGACCGGAACCGAACCGACCGACGGGGGCGGCCATGCCGACGAAGAGCCGCAGGACATCCACCACGACGCAGCGAAAGAATTCCTCCATGTGCCAGCACCAGCCCGCCTGTCCCACCGCCGACTCCGCCGACCGGGAGGCCGCCCGCCCTGTGGCGCACCACCCGGAACAGGGCTGGAGCCTGCTGTGCAACGGCGTCCTCCTCTTCGAGGACACCGGTGAGCTGCTGCCGGACGGGCAGATCATCGCCCCGCACCGCCCGCTGACGGCGTCCGGAGTGACGACGGCGGCCTGACGGCCGTCCGACCGCCCCGTACGGGGACGGGAAAAGCCGAGGGCCGGCCCGGAGACACGCTCCGAACCGGCCCTCTCGTCATGCTCAGTTGTCGTACTCGTCCAGCGGCGGGCAGGAGCAGACCAGGTTGCGGTCGCCGAACGCCCCGTCGATCCGGCGGACCGGCGGCCAGTACTTGTCCGCGGCCGAGACGCCGGCCGGGAACACCGCCTCCTCGCGGGTGTACGCGTGGTTCCACTCGCCGCCGAGCGCCGCCGCGGTGTGCGGGGCGTTGCGCAGCGGGTTGTCCTCGGCCGGCCACTCGCCGGAGCCGACCTTCTCGATCTCGGCCCGGATCGCGATCATCGTGTCGCAGAAGCGGTCGATCTCGGTGAGGTCCTCGGACTCGGTGGGCTCGATCATCAGCGTGCCGGCCACCGGGAACGACATGGTCGGCGCGTGGAAGCCGTAGTCGATCAGACGCTTGGCGATGTCGTCGACGCTGACGCCGGTGCTCTTCGACAGCGGGCGCAGGTCGATGATGCACTCGTGCGCGACCAGTCCGGCCGGACCGGTGTAGAGCACCGGGTAGTGCGGCTCCAGGCGCTTGGCGATGTAGTTCGCCGCGAGCACCGCGACCTGGGTGGCGCGCTTGAGGCCCTCGCCGCCCATCAGGCGGACGTACGACCAGGAGATGGGCAGGATGCCCGCGGAGCCCCACGGAGCGGCGGAGATCGGGCCGACGCCGGTCTCCGGGCCCGCGGTGGGCTGCAGCGGGTGGTTCGGCAGGTACGGCGCGAGGTGCGCGCGCACCGCGACCGGACCGACGCCCGGGCCGCCGCCGCCGTGCGGGATGCAGAAGGTCTTGTGCAGGTTCAGGTGCGAGACGTCGCCGCCGAAGTGACCCGGCTTGGCCAGGCCGACCAGGGCGTTGAGGTTGGCGCCGTCGACGTACACCTGGCCGCCGGCCTCGTGCACCAGGCCGCAGATCTCGGAGACGTGCTCCTCGAACACACCGTGCGTGGACGGGTAGGTGATCATCAGCACGGCGAGCTCGTCGCGGTGCTGCTCGATCTTGGCGCGCAGGTCCTCGACGTCGACCTCGCCGTCCTCAGCGGTCTTCACGACGACGACCTTCATGCCGGCCATCACCGCGGAGGCGGCGTTGGTGCCGTGCGCGGAGGACGGGATGAGGCAGACCGTGCGCTGGGTGTCGCCGTTCGCGCGGTGGTAGGCGCGGACCGCGAGCAGACCGGCCAGCTCGCCCTGCGAGCCGGCGTTCGGCTGGATCGACACCTTGTCGTAGCCGGTGGCCTCGGCCAGGCGCTCCTCGAGCTCGGTGATGAGCGTGAGGTAGCCCTGCGCCTGCTCGACCGGGGCGAAGGGGTGGATCTGGCCGAACTCGGGCCAGGTCACCGGCTCCATCTCGGTGGTCGCGTTCAGCTTCATGGTGCAGGAGCCGAGCGGGATCATGCCGCGGTCGAGCGCGTAGTCGCGGTCGGCCAGCTTGCGCAGGTAGCGCAGCATCGCGGTCTCGGAGCGGTGCGCGTGGAACACCGGGTGGGTCAGGTACGCGTCGGTGCGCAGCGCGTCGGCCGGCAGCGCGTCCTCGGTGACGGCGTCCAGGGCCTCGGTGTCGGCCTCGACGCCGAAGGCGGCCCAGACGGCGGCGAGGTTCGCCCGCGTGGTGGTCTCGTCGCAGGACACGGAGACCCGGTCGGCGTCGACGCGGTACAGGTTCACGCCGCCCTCGCGGGCGGCGGCGACGACGGCGTCGGCGCGGCCCGGGACACGGGCGGTGAGGGTGTCGAAGAACGCGCCCTGGGTGAGCTCGACGCCTCCGGCCCGCAGACCGGCCGCCAGGATCGCGGCGTAGCGGTGGGTGCGCCGGGCGATGCCCTTGAGGCCCTCGGGGCCGTGGTAGACGGCGTACATGCCGGCCATCACGGCGAGCAGGACCTGCGCCGTACAGATGTTGCTGGTGGCCTTCTCGCGGCGGATGTGCTGCTCGCGGGTCTGCAGGGCCAGACGGTAGGCCTTGTTGCCGTCGGCGTCGACGGAGACGCCGACGAGGCGGCCGGGCAGCGAGCGCGCGTGCTTGTCCTGGACGGCCATGTAGCCGGCGTGCGGACCGCCGAAGCCCATCGGGACGCCGAAGCGCTGGGTGGTGCCGACGGCGATGTCCGCGCCGAGCGAGCCGGGCGAGGCCAGCAGCGTCAGGGCGAGCAGGTCGGCGGCCACGGTGACGATCGCGCCGAGCTCGTGGGCCTGGTCGATGACCGGCTTGATGTCACGGATGGCACCGGAGGCACCCGGGTACTGGATCAGGACGCCGAAGACACCGCGCTCGGCGATCTCGGCCGGGATGCCGGCGGACAGGTCGGCGACGACGACCTCGACGCCGGTGGGCTCGGCGCGGGTCTCGATGACGGCGATGGTCTGCGGCAGGGCGTCCGCGTCGACCAGGAAGACGCCGTTCTTGACCTTGCCGACCCGGCGGGACAGCGCCATCGCCTCGGCGGCGGCGGTGCCCTCGTCGAGCAGCGAGGCGCCGGAGGTGGGCAGACCGGTGAGGTCGGCGACCACGGTCTGGAAGTTGAGCAGGGCCTCCAGACGGCCCTGCGAGATCTCCGGCTGGTACGGCGTGTACGCCGTGTACCAGGCCGGGTTCTCCATGACGTTGCGCAGGATGACCGGCGGGGTGAAGGTCCCGTAGTAGCCCAGACCGATCATCGGGGCGAGGACCTGGTTGCGGTCGGCGAGGGAGCGCAGCTCGGCCAGCACCTCGGCCTCGGTGCGGGCCCCCGGCAGGGCCAGGGCCTCGGCGTTCTTGATGACGTCCGGCACGGCGGCGGCCGTGAGCTCGTCGAGGGAGCCGTAACCGACCTGGGCGAGCATCTTGGCCCGCGCCTCGGCGTCGGGCCCGATGTGCCGCTGCTCGAAGGGGATTCCCTGCTCGAGCTCGGAGAGCGGAATGCGGTTGGCGGTCATGTACGGGGGCCTCCTGGTCGTCACGACCTGCGAGGGGCACCTCGGCGCGGGTGCCCGGACGGCCTCCCCCTCTGTCATCTCAACCTGAGAGCTTCACCGGCGTGCCCTGCGGGCAGGCCGGCTTTCACCGTCGGTGAGAGCGGATGCCGTCGACGCCCGCCCTGCTTTCCAGAGTGACCTCGTCCGCGCGGTACGGGTGCCTGAGAGATTCCGGGGAGGATTTGCTCCTTCGGCGCCTCCGGAAGCCTTCTCCGGAGGACTCTCCCGCGCGGGGTCCACAGCCACAGCCAGCCTACCAGCGCCGTTCCTTCTCCCATCGCTCAAGTGGCCGACATCCCAGATGTGCACTTTCGTAGTGCTTGTAGAGCAGTTGCGACCAGTTGGAGGGACCGTGCAGACCGACATCGATCCGCGCAGCCTGATCGGCCGCAAGGCGTTCGACCGGAACGGACACAAGATCGGCACCGTGGACGAGGTGTACCTGGACGACGCGACGGGCGTCCCCGAATGGGCCGCCGTCCGCACCGGCCTGTTCAGCCGGGACGCGTTCGTCCCCCTGGAGCCGAGCGAGCTGGCGGGCGACGGCCTCCACGTCCCGTACGAGCGCGCGCTCATCAAGGACGCCCCCGACTTCGGCGTCGGCCGCCACCTCTCCCCCGAGCAGGAACTCCAGCTCTACCGCCACTACAGCCTCGCCCTGCCGCCCCCGCCCCAGGACACCGAGCCCCGCGACTTCGGCCGTCTGGCGGGCCAGGAGGAGTCCTGAAGCACCCTTCCCGCCCCGCGCGCCCCGGCGGGGCTACGCCGCCGCACCCGTCGCGCCGCCGGGGACCAGCGGCAGCGGGTCCGAGGGCTCGAGCTCGGGATCGTCGACCGGGAAGGTGCGCACCCGGCCGGGCGCCGAGGTCGGCTCCTCGAAGCGGACGGTGACCCGGCCGACGCCGCTGCCCTGCACCCAGCCGGGCCCGTACACGGCGTGCCGTACGTCGAGCCCGGGAGCCCAGCGCCGCTCGACCCGCTCCGTGGCCGTCACAGGCGCGGGCGCCACGGCCGAGGAGGCACCGACGCCCTCCTCGGCCCGCTCCGCGTCTCCCGCACCCTCCACGGCACCGGCCTCCGCCCGCACCTCCGCCTCCGCCTCCGCCTCCGCCTGGGCGAACAGGTCCTCCTGCGTGTAGTCCGCGAGCCCGCTGACCCCGACGCCGAGCAGCCGCACACCACCGGTCGTGTCCACCAGGTCCAGCAGCCGCGCCGCCGCCTCCCGCACCACCACCGGGTCGTCCGTCGGCCCCCGCAGCGTCTCGGACCTGGTCAGCGTCGAGAAGTCGTAACGCCGCACCTTCAGCACGATCGTCCGCCCCGAGTGCCCGGATCCCCGCAGCCGCGCCACACACCGCTCCGCGAGCCGCTCCACCTCCAGCCGGATCCGCAGCCGGTCGTGCAGGTCCACGTCGAAGGTGTCCTCCACGGACACCGACTTCGCGTCCCGCTCGGCCACCACGGGCCGGTCGTCGTACCCGAGGGCCATCAGGTACAGCGAGGCCCCGTGCGCCTTCCCGAGCAGCCGTACGAGCTCGTCCTCGCCGGCCTCCACCACCTCGGCCACCGTCGTGATCCCGGCCCGCCGCAGATGCTCCCCGGTCGCCGGCCCGACGCCCGGGATGATCCGCACCGAACGCGGCCCGAGCAGCTCCCGCTCCGTGCCCGGCTCGATCAGCACGAGCCCGTCCGGCTTGGCCTCCTCCGAGGCGATCTTCGCGAGCATCTTCGAGCCGGCCAGACCCACCGACCCGGTGAGACCGGTGGTGGCGAGGATGTCCCGCCGCAGCCGCTCCCCCGCCGCCCGCGCGCTCGCGCCGTCGTCGGCGACGCCCCCGGCCTCCAGGTCGACGAAGGCCTCGTCCAGGCTGAGCGGCTCGACGAGCGGCGAGAGCCGCCCGAGCAGTTCCATCACCTGGCCGCTGATCGCCCGGTAGAAGGCGAAGCGCGGCACGAGATAGGCCGCGTTCGGCGCGAGCCGCCGCGCCTGCGCCATCGGCATCGCCGAGTGCACGCCGAAGCGCCGTGCCTCGTACGACGCGGTCGCGACCACACCACGCGGCCCGAGCCCGCCCACGATCACGGGCTTTCCGCGCAGGCTGGGCTTCGACGCCTGCTCGGCGGCGGCGAAGAAGGCATCCATGTCGAGATGCAGGATCGTGGGCGCGGCTCTCACGGTTCCGATGCTGCCCCACACCACTGACAACCGGCCCGCACGCGCGTACGGACCGGTTCCGCCGGGCGCGGAGCCGCGGGGTCAGACGGCCCGGTCCCGGCGCCGCCGCGCCAGCTCGTCCGCCGGGTTGTGCCCGATCAGCGTCTCGCCGGTGTCCACGCGCTCGCCGTGGAGCTGCGACAGCGCCGCCTCCACGTCCCGCCAGACCACTCCCACGGCGATGCCGAAGACGCCCTGACCGCCCTGCAGCAGGTCGACCACCTCGTCCGGCGACGAGCACTCGTAGACCGTCGCGCCGTCACTCATCAGGGTCATCCGCTCCAGATCGCGGAATCCGCGGGCCCGCAGGTGCTGCACCGCCGCCCGGATGTTCTGCAGCGCGACCCCCGTGTCCAGGAAACGCTTGACGATCTTCAGAACGACGACGTCACGGAAGCTGTAGAGCCGCTGCGTGCCGGAACCGTAGGCGGGCCGCACGCTCGGCTCGACGAGGCCGGTGCGCGCCCAGTAGTCCAGCTGCCGGTACGTGATGCCGGCCGCCGCGCAGGCCGTGGGACCGCGGTAGCCGACGGTCTCCTGGGCCTCGCCCGGGGCCGCCGGGGGCGCGCCGGCGTCCGTACCGAGGTCGCCCACACTGCCGTGAAGCGGATACGGGCCCTTCTCCCCGGGGGCGCGCCCCAGGAAGCCCCCTGCCGTACCGTCGCCGCTGCTCATCACGCCGACCCTCCGTCCTTGACCTGCCCACACGAAGGTAGGCAGTCACTCGGGGTGCGTCAACGATCGCCACACTCGGCACGCCGAGTGATAATCACCCGAAGAGTGGTTTCCCGTGCCCCGTGTCGGGGAAAGGCTACTCGAATGCCTCGGGGCCGCTCCCCGGCCGCGGCCGGACGGGCCCCGGGCGAGTCCGGCGGACTACTGGTTGCTCGTCCCGAAGTCCTCGGGCGAGATCTGGTCGAGGAACTCGCGGAACTTCTCCACCTCGTCCTCCTGCTCGTCCGGAATCGCGATCCCCGCGTCGTCGAGCACCCCGTCGCTGCCGTAGATCGGCGTCCCGGTGCGCAGGGCGAGCGCTATCGCGTCGGACGGCCGGGCACTCACCTCGACACCGCTGGCGAAGACCAGCTCGGCGTAGAAGACGCCGTCGCGCAGGTCCGTGATGCGGACCTCGGTGAGCTCCTGCCCCACGGCCTCCAGCACGTCCTTGAAGAGGTCGTGCGTCAGCGGCCTGGCCGGGGCCATGCCCTGCTGGGCGAAGGCGATCGCGGTCGCCTCCCCCGGTCCGATCCAGATGGGGAGGTACCGGTCGCCTCCCACTTCACGCAGGAGCACGATCGGCTGGTTGGAGGGCATTTCCACCCGGACACCCACAACGTCGAGCTCGTTCACACAGCAACCCTAGGACGTGCCCGCCCGGTTTGGGTAGTCGGGCCGTCCGAAGGCCGTCCCCGGTTCACTGCAGCCGGAGCCCGAGAGCGGTCTGGACCAGTGCCGCGTGCAGGCGTACGGAGAGGCCCGCGAGCTCCTTCGCGGTGGCCTCCGCATGGGCCCTGGTCTGCGGATTGCGGTGCCGACGCAGCGGCGCGACGACCTGTTCGACGAGACCGGCCTCCCGGTCGGCGGCGGCCTTCACGGCCCGCAGGTGCCGGGGTTCCAGACCGAATCTCCCCAGATCCGCCACGAGCCTGGCGACGGTGACGGTCTCGGCGTCGTAGCCACCGCCCTCGGCCTGGGCGATCAGTCCGTACGACTCCCAGTCGGCCAGCTCGGCCTCGGTCACCTCGGCGGCGGCGAGCAGCTCCGCCCGGCCGACCCGCGCCGCGGTGGGACGCTCGGCCTCCCCGTCCCAGGCCCCGTCGAGCAGGTCGCGCGACGGACCCGCGGGCGAGGGCAGCCTGACCTGCTCACCCCGGGCCAGGGCGTCCAGGTGCTCGCGGATGACCTTGAGCGGGAGGTAGTGGTCCCGCTGCATCCGCAGGATCTGGGCGAGCCGCTCCACGTCCTGCGGACTGAACTTCCGGTACCCGGAGGCCGTGCGGCGGGGCTCGACGAGCCCTTCGGCCTCCAGGAACCGGATCTTGGAGATGGTCACTTCGGGAAACTCGTCGCGCAACTGGCTCAGCACCGTGCCGATGCTGACCAGTCGTTCGCCCGCGGCGGCGGTGCCGGGACCGGCACCGCCCGTCGGTGTACGCAGCATGGACCTTCCCTGAAGGTTCTCCGGGGCGTCACACGCCCCGCTGGCTCGCGAAGAACACGAGCCGGTACTTGCCGATCTGCACCTCGTCACCGTTGGAGAGCACGACCGAGTCGATCGGCTCGCGGTTGACGTAGGTGCCGTTGAGGCTGCCGACGTCCGACACCGTGAAGGTGCCGTCGGGCTGGCGCCGGAACTCCACATGACGGCGCGACACGGTCACGTCGTCCAGGAAGATGTCGCTCTGCGGGTGACGGCCGGCCGTGGTCAGCTCGCCGTCCAGCAGGAAGCGGCTGCCCGAGTTCGGACCGCGGCGCACGATCAGCAGCGCCGAGCCGGTCGGCAGGGCCTCCACCGCCGCCAGCGCCTCGGCCGAGAGCGCCGGGAGCGCGGTCTGGCCGGTGACCTCCGAGTCGTAGGCCTCGAGCCCCGAGATGGAGATCGTCGAGGTCGTCTCGGAAGCACGCTCCGGCGCGACTCCGCCACGCAGCGGCGTTCCGCAGTGGGAGCAGAAACGGCTGTCCGCCGTATTACGGTGACCGCACCTCGTACACACCGGCATGGACGCGTCCTCCTGCCGCGGCTGCCCCGCGGAGGTCTGGGTCGCGTACGGATCGGAGGCAAACCCTCCACCCGTACTTGAGGTTGATGGTTCTCCGAAACCTATGCGCCCGGCACCGGCAGGGTCAACAGAAGACGCGCCCTGTGTGCCCGGAATGTCTCCACCTTGGCCACCGACCTCGTCACGGAAGAGCGGGCGCTCGGCGCCCTGTTCCTCGCTCTGGGCGTGACGCGGCGCGCGATGCCTGGCGTCGCCGCCGTCCTCGCGTCCGCTCTTGCCGAACAACTTCGCAAACAACTTCACGGGCGATTCCCCTTGACCGAAACAGACCCGCCCGTGGGGCAGGACGAACCCTGACTGAACACACCTGCCGACCCGGACATCTTCACAACGTCCGTATCCACTCGACAGTTTCCACCACGCACCACCCATGTGGTGCGGCGACCCCCCGCAAGGTCATGCCCTTGCCGCGCGACCGTCATCGAGCCCCGCCTCACTGCGAGGACGACTGAGCGTAGTCAGGCCGCTTCGCAGGTCGCAAGGCGTCGACGACGATCTTCCCGGAACGCTCCACCCTGGCCGTGGCCTGCTCCTTCTCCAACGTCTGGACGATGCCGCCGGGGATGTTGAGCGCGGGCTCGAGATCCTCCGGCTTCCCGATGACCTTGAAGACGTACGGAGCGGCCACCTGCGTTCCATCGATCGACATGTCTCGTCCGCTGCCCGAGAAGTAGCTGTCGGCCACCACGCGCACGTCGTTGACCTGGATCGCCTCCGCGCCGGCCGCCCGCAGCTCCTGGATGGCGTCGAGCAGCATGTCCGACTCGACGGCACCGGCGGAGTCCGTGATCGTCAGCGTGATCCCGGGACCCTCGGCGGCCACCGTACCGGCCAGGATGCCGAGCTGCCGCTCCTTCTCCTGGGTCTGCTTGCGGGCCTCCTCGGCCTGGTCCGAGCTGGACTCCAGCTCGTTGCGCTGGCTCTCCAGACGGGTCTTCTCGTCCTCCAGGCGCTGGGTGCGGTCGTCGAGCTCGTCGAGGATCCGCACCAGGTCCTCCTGGCGGGCGCCGCGCAGCGCGCTGTTGTCGCTCGTCGACCGGACCTGGATGGCCAGACCGAGGCCGAGGACGAACAGCAGCAGGGCGACGACGAGTTGGGCCCGCGTCACCCGCGGCGGCCACAGACTGGCGGCCAGCCGCTGCCGCCCGGTCACCGACGGCTCGGACCGGGTCGCGGGCGCCGACGACGGCTGCGGCGCGGGCTGGGACGGGGGTACGGCCCCGGACGGAGGCTGGGACGGAGGCACGGGCCGCGGCTGGGGCTGCGGGCCAGGCTGCGGCTGCGGCTGGGCGCCCGGCTTCGGGCCCGGCTGGGATCCCGGCTGCGGTTGCCGGCCCGGCTGCGGTCGCGGCTGGGGCTGGGCGCCCGGGTGCGACTGCGGTCGCGGCTGCGGCGCGCCGGACTCGCCCGGCTCCCGCGCCGGCTGACCGTCCCGCCCGTTCGCGCTCGCGTTCTCGTTCTCGTGCTCGTTCTCGCTCATCGGCCTCACGCCCGGAACACGTGCCGACGGATGGCGGCGGCGTTCGAGAAGATCCGGATGCCCAGCACGACGACCACACCGGTCGACAACTGCGCACCGACGCCCAGCTTGTCACCGAGGAAGACGATCAGCGCCGCCACGACCACGTTCGACAGGAACGACACCACGAAGACCTTGTCGACGAAGATCCCGTCGAGCATGGCGCGCAGTCCGCCGAAGACCGCGTCGAGGGCGGCGACCACGGCGATCGGAAGATAGGGCTCGACCACCGCCGGAACCTCGGGCCGGACCAACAGTCCGACCACGACTCCCACGATCAGGCCCAGTACGGCGATCAAGATGTGCCCTTCCCTGTGTCGGCCGTGGCCTGCCCGGTGGCCTTCGCCGCCCCGGCTCCCCTCGGCTCTGCTGTACGTACGATCAGGCTCGACGCGGCCGGCAGACGCACGTCGCCCTCCGCCGAGATGCTCGTACGGATCCCGAAGTTCTCCTGCAGCGCGTGCAGGTACTGGCCGTCGGCGCTGTCCTGGAACGCCGTGCTCAGCCGCTGTCCGTCGCCGACGGCGAGGATCGTGTACGGCGGCACCAGCGGCCTGTTGTCGACCAGTATGGCGTCGCCCGCCGCCCGGATCGCCGACAGTGCCGTCAGCCGCTGACCGTTGATCGCGACCGCCTCGGCACCCGACTCCCACAGACCGTTCACGACCCGCTGCATGTCACGGTCGCGCACCCGCCCGGTGTCGGAGAAACCACTGCTCTCCCGCGGACCGCCGCCACCCGTGTCGGTGCCCTTGGCGTCGTCCACGACCAGCTTCACGCCGGGCCCGTGCACCGGGGTCGCCCCGGACAGCAGTGCCACCAGCTCCGCCTGGTCACCGCCGTGCTGCTCCAGCGCCTTGCGCTGCCGCTCGCCGACCTCGTCGCGGATCCGCTCGACGTCCCGCTCCAGCCCGTCCGCGGCCGAGGTCTCCGACTCGATCCGGTCGATCAGCTCCTGCCGCTCCTTGGCGACCACCGGCGCGGACACCCGCGCCTCGGCGGCACCCAGCGTCACGACGGCCGCCGCCAGCACCAGGCCCGCCGCGAGCCCGAGCTTGGCCCGAATCGTACGGGGCAGCCCACCGCCCTCGGCGGCGCGCCGGGCCGAGGCCTCCGCGTAACCGTCGTCCAGAGCGTGGTCGATCACGTTGTTCAGCAGCGACATGGACGCGTCCGGACGCGGAGGTGGCGTTCCTGTGCTCCGAACGGGGGGCTGCTGCGACATGCCGCACATCGTCGCACGTCGCACGCCCTACCGCCGAATGGCCCCACCGAAGAGCCGGGAGGTACCGACGCGTACCTCCCGGCCCGGACGCCTCGTCCGTCCGCCCCCGGCTCAGTGACCTGCGCTGTCGACGACGGCCGACCACTCGTCGAGCAGCGCCTGCGCGGAGCCGTCGTCCGGCCCCTCCGCCCACAGATGGGTGACGGCCTCCGCCGGGTCGGGCAGCACCATCACCCAGCGCCCGTCGGCCTCCACCACCCGCACACCGTCGGTGGTGTCCACGGACCGGTCACCGGCCGCCTCCACCACCCGGCGCATCACCAGGCCCTTCACCGCCCACGGGGTGGCGATGTCCCGCTTGAGCACGTGCGCGCGCGGGATCCGGGCGTCGATCTGGCTGAGCGTGAGCTGCGTACGGGCCACCAGACCGATGAGCCGTACGAACGACGCCGCACCGTCGAAGACGCTGCTGAACTCCGGCACGATGAACCCGCCACGGCCGTCACCGCCGAAGATCGTCGACTCCTCGCGGCCGACCCGGGTCAGGTCGTCCGGCGAGGTCGTCGTCCACTCCACCTGTGTGCCGTGGTACGCGGCGACCTGCTCGGCGATCCTCGTGGTCGTCACCGGCAGCGCGACCCGGCCCGACCGCCGCTCGGCCGCCACCAGGTCCAGCATCACCAGCAGCGCCCGGTCGTCCTCGATGATCCGGCCCCGCTCGTCGACCAGCGAAAGCCGCTCGCCGACGGGGTCGAAGCGCACCCCGAACGCGGCACGCGCCGAGGCGACGATCTCACCGAGCCGTACGAGACCGGCCCGCCGGCTCTCCGCCGACTCCGTGGGCCGCGACTCGTCGAGACCCGGGTTGATCGTCAGCGAATCCACCTGGAGCCGGCCGAGGAGACTCGGCAGCACGAGACCCGCGCTTCCGTTGGCGGCGTCCACGACCACCTTCAGGCCCGCCTCCGCGATGCCGGACGTGTCCACGTTCCGCAGCAGCGAGCCGGTGTACGAGTCGAACACGCTGGCCGGGAACGACAGGTCGCCGATCTCTCCGGGGAACGCCCGCCGGTACTCCTGGCGCGCGAACACCCGGTCGAGCTTGCGCTGGCCCGCCTGCGACAGGTCCGCGCCCCGCTCGTCGAAGAACATGATGTCCACGGAGTCCGGCGCACCCGGCGACGTGCGCACCATGATCCCGCCGGCCGAGCCGCGCGCCGTCTGCTGCCGCGCCACCGGCAGCGGCACGTTCTCCAGGTCGCGTACGTCGATGGCGGCGGCCTGCAAGGCCGAGATCACCGCCCGTTTCAGCGCCCGGGCACCACGGGAGTGGTCGCGCGCGGTCGTGACGGTCGCGCCCTTCTTCAGCGTGGTGGCGTACGCGCCGGCGAGCCGCACGGCCAGCTCGGGCGTGATCTCCACGTTGATGATGCCCGACACGCCACGGGCCCCGAAGAGGTGCGCCTGGCCGCGGGACTCCCAGATGACGGAGGTGTTGACGAAGGCGCCGGCCTCGATCGTCTTGAACGGGTAGACCCGGACGTTGCCCTGCACGATCGATTCCTCACCGATCAGGCACTCGTCCCCGATGACGGCCCCGTCCTCGATCCGGGCGGCCCGCATCACATCGGTGTTCTTGCCGACGACGCAGCCGCGCAGATTGCTCTGCTGCCCGATGTAGACGTTGTCGTGGATGACGGCCTTGTGCAGGAAGGCGCCGCTCTTGACGACGACGTTGGACCCGATCACGGTGTGCTCGCGCACCTCCGCGCCGGCCTCCACCTGGGCGTAGTCGCCGATGTACAGCGGCCCGCGCAGCACGGCGTCGGGGTGGACCTCGGCGCCTTCGGCGACCCACACGCCGGGCGAGATCTCGAAGCCGTCGATGTCGACCTCGACCTTGCCCTCCAGGACGTCCGCCTGGGCCTTCACGTAGCTCTCGTGGGTGCCCACGTCCTCCCAGTAGCCCTCGGCGACATAGCCGTAAATCGGCTTGCCTTCCTTCATCAGCTGCGGGAAGACGTCACCCGACCAGTCCACCGGAACGTCCGCCTCGACGTAGTCGAAGACCTCGGGCTCCATGACGTAGATGCCCGTGTTCACCGTGTCGGAGAAGACCTGGCCCCAGGTCGGCTTCTCCAGGAATCGTTCGACCTTGCCTTCCTCGTCGACGATCGTGATGCCGAATTCCAGAGGATTGGGCACCCGGGTCAGGCAGACCGTGACGAGCGCGCCCTTTTCCTTGTGGAAGCGGATCAGATCGGTGAGGTCGAAGTCGGTGAGCGCGTCCCCCGAGATGACGAGAAAGGCGTCGTCCTTCAGCGCCTCCTCGGCATTCTTCACGCTCCCCGCGGTGCCGAGCGGCTTCTCCTCGTTGGCATAGGTGAGCTCCATTCCGAGCTCTTCGCCGTCCCCGAAGTAATTCCTGACGAGAGAGGCGAGGAACTGCACGGTGACGACGGTCTCGTTGAGACCGTGCCTCTTGAGCAGTCGCAGGACGTGCTCCATGATCGGCCGGTTCACGACCGGCAGAAGAGGCTTGGGCATGCTCGAGGTCATGGGGCGAAGGCGCGTGCCTTCGCCACCGGCCATCACGACGGCCTTCATGTCGGAAGCGTCCTCCTTGAAGAGACGACGGTCCTGCCGACTTCACCTGTCCGCTCAATGGCCCTTAGGCGTCTTCATCCGGCCGGCGTCGTTGCCAGGCACAGGACGGACGGGCTCAATCGGCCGCGGTATCCGCCTTCACGAGTCGACGGACCTGGACCACGTAGAGGATCCCTGCCCACCAATACAGAGTTGTACCCCATCCGGCGAAGGCCCACCCGAAAACTTCGGCGAGTGACGCAAGCCATCCCTCTCCGTCACTGAGCAGCAGCAACGGGAACGCGTACATCAAGTTGAAAGTGGCAGCTTTGCCGAGGAAGTTCACCTGCGGCGGCGGATAGCCGTGCCGGCGGAGGATGCCCACCATCACCAGGAGCATCAGCTCACGGGCCAAAAGGGCGAGGGTCAGCCAGAGCGGAAGGATCTCCCGCCAGGTGAGGCCCAGAAGGGTGGAAAGGATGTAGAGCCGGTCCGCGGCGGGATCGAGCAGTCGACCGAGACTGCTGATCTGGTTCCAGCGCCGCGCGAGCTTCCCGTCGAGATAGTCGCTGACACCACTGAGCGCCAGCACGAGCAGCGCCCAGCCGTCACTGTTGGGTCCGCCGAAGACGGGCCGCAGGATCAACCACAGGAACAGGGGTACGCCGACGAGGCGAGCCATGCTGAGGATGTTGGGGATGGTGAGTACCCGGTCCGTCTGAACGCGGGTCTCCTGGACCTCCACCCGGGGGCCTCCTGTGGGAACGAGCTGACGATGGCCCCATGACCTTACCTTCAGCCCGGACGGCCGGCGGCACAGGGGTCTCCTGAACGCAGAAATGCCTCAACCCCCGAACACAGTCCGGGGGTTGAGGTCAAAATTTGTTCGGCGGCGTCCTACTCTCCCACAGGGTCCCCCCTGCAGTACCATCGGCGCTGAAAGGCTTAGCTTCCGGGTTCGGAATGTAACCGGGCGT